>NZ_DBHIUY010000010.1:0-113198 GCF_057272215.1 Selenomonas sp. | reverse complement strand
CATACGACGATCCGTCAAGCTTGCAACAACGCTGCGATCATACAGATCAATAATCGTACAGTTGTATCGGACATCGCCTCCTTTGAGAAATAAATAGGTGAAATCTGTTGCCCATTTCTGATTGATTTGTGTTGCCGTAAAATCTTGCTTGAGCAGATTCTCAAACTTCTTATGCTCTATGCCACCTTGATATCTTGGAGCTTTTTGCCGCACAATAGAGCGCAATCCCAGTTCTGTGTTCATGTACTTATGAACCGTCAGGGCAGAAAGCTCGATACCTTTGCGCGCCAGATCAACCTGCATCCTGCGGTACCCGGCAACGCCATTGGTTTCATGGTATAGGGCTTGAATTTGACGCAGGATGTTCTGTTTTCGGGCATCTTCTTTTGCCCGCCTGTGCTTTCGGTAGTTGTAATAAGCATTCGGATAAATTCCAAAACGCCGCAGCAACCACCGGACGCCGAACAGATTCCGATGTTCATCGATGAATCGATATGCCTCTAGTCGATTCCTTTTGCGAAGAATGCCGCTGCTTTTTTAGGAAAAGGTTTTCTTTGCGTGCATCTGCGAGTTCTTCGCGCAAGTGAAGTGGTATACTAAAACTGGATACAGAAGGGGATATCGAGTGTAATCAAGCACTGCATATTTTATGATCTCACCGTTTCCATCATCATGCGGTAGTGCTGATCTTGCCCCATAATCTCAAACACTTTCTCAAAGGTAGACTTGAGGCTTTGAATATCTTCGGTATCTTCCACATAATCGAATCCTGCATTAAATCCCTGTGTGTCAGAGCCGACATATTGCAATAACGCATTGATGGATTGGACAAGCTCTTCATCTCTGTTCCCGTCAGCATCGTTGAATACGGTTTCGTCCTTGAAGATGCGTTCGCGGAGAACGTGCCCTTCGAAGCCGCTGATCTGCAGGAAGTAATAGTCCAGTATGTGCCGCATAACCCGTTTCAAGGCGATGGCAGACTTTACCTCGCCATATTCATGCCAAAGTGCCGCATAGGAGTTTTGGACAGGATTGTAATTATGGGGGATGGTTGGCTCTTTAGCGTGTGGATTATGCTTGGTGCAGCAGAGAACTTCAGAGATGTTATTGGTCTTTTTTACAAGATAGAAATTCACACATTCCCATTGCTTTATTCTATCATAGGAAATCCCGTGCAGGAAATAGGCGTTGTGAGTCAGAATGAACATTTGCCTGATAAATCGTTTGGCATCCGCTTTTGCCGGATGTCCATTGTTGTAGCAAATGCCAATCAACTCGCGGATGATGGTGCTGACGATGAAAAGTGAACTGCTGTCCATACTGGACACTGGGTCGTCGATGACCACGATTCTGTCTTTGAAAACGGCATCGGCGGATTCTCTTCCCCATACCTTGTGATAGAAATACAGAAAGGCAATAAAGTTTTTCTCGCCCTCACTCAAGCCATGGGCGGGGGAGTTGTCATCACGGACGATGACATACCTGTTTTTATCCTCATCCTTGTTGCCCTTCTTCCTAAGATGGAAGCCTTGAAAGCCCGAGTCGGACAAAGTTTTGTTTATGGCGAGCATGGTGGAATCTATGCCCTTGATTTCCTTCGCAAGGTCGGTTATTTCGTCACTGAGGGCTTTCCCCTTATCAGTAAGCGTTTTTAATTCGGCATTCAAAGCGTCTGTTTCGGTTTTGTTGGCGTGCATCTTCCTTATGTAGTCTGTCTTGACAGATTTCACCAAGAAGGACATATGCTGCCATACAGCGGTCACACATTCAGCCTTCTTGGTTGCGCGGGATTTTATGATTTCGTTGTAAGATTTGATGTCTTGGTTAAATCCATCAATCAACGCAGCTATCTCAGTTATTTTGTCATCAAGTGGTTCTATGCTTTTGACAGTACCCGGCGTTTCCACCTTATCTGCCAAGTGTTCCTTATTCAACTTGATGGTAGTTGCCAGCGCACCAACTTTATCATCATATGCCGAGAAGTCGATTTGAGGAAATGCACCGAGTTTGTTATTTTGCAGCAGGGTAATGAGTGCCGTAGTTTTCTGTTCGTACTCCGATATGAAGCCTTGAAGTTTCTGTATATCTTGCCGATAATGTTCGTCAAAGCAGGCAGCAAATTGCTCTTCAAAATCATCATCGAGCTTCTTCATACAATATGGGCATTTCCCATCCGACTTATGGGCATAGGTATCATGACTGCGCCTAAGCCAGTCGGTAGCACCGATTCTTTTGATGAATTTGGCATATTCGTTGTCGGAACTGCTGATAATTTTCTCATCCAGCAAGTCAAAGCCGTCGATCTTGTCCTCAGCGAGCAGCTGGGGCTTTTTTAATTCCGTATAGGTAGTAGCATCGCTTCCGAAAGCAATATCGTAAAGACGATGAAGTTCGTCGAGATTAGCTTCTTTGGCTGTGATGCTCGTTAGCAGTTGGTCACATACGATTGCTTTTGTAATACGGTTAGAAATCTTTGCTTTGACAGCCTTTGGAAAATCCGCTCTTGGAGCGGCCGTGAGACTCCAGAAACGGCTCTCTAACTCTCCCCGCAAAGAAGCAGGTAATTTTTCTTTCCCTTCTTTGGTTTTCTTTTGGGTAGCGTATTGTTCCCGGAGTTTATCGAGTTCTTCCTGTTTGGCAGAAATTTGGTTTTGCTTTTCAATATCCTCGGCATTCATGCTGAATACACCCGGCATGGATCTGTCTTCCTGCAAATTCTCACGAATGAAGTCTTGATTATACACCAACACCTCATAGGCAGATACATCGGGAAAAAGTCCTTCTCTTTTTCCCTTGAAGCACTGAGCAATGGTTGATTTCCCCGCACCGTTCTTACCGAAGAAGAAGTTGATAAGCGTCGGCTCTATGCTCCTATTCTGATAGGTGTTGGTGTTTAGGGTGATCTTTTGGACAACTCCGGGTAATTTTTCATCCATGATGAGTACTCCTATTCGGATATCTTTCCATTCCTTACATAATCATCCACTTCAGATATTTTAAACTTGTAGCGTTTTCCCGCTTTATAAAACGGTATCTTATTTCCCCTTATCCATGCTCTGACCGTATCCTTGCTAACGCTGAGATATTCAGCTACATCTTCCAAGTTTACCCATTTTTCAAGTTGTGTATCTTTTTCCATTGGTTGCCTCATAATAGTGGGAATCCCATATCAACAAGTTCAGCGATTAAATCGATTTTCTTTATGCTCCAATGAGAACGATTGAATTCGTTATAAGAGGAATCGCCATATAAATCCAATTCAAATAACGCTTCGTTTATTCTCTGCTGTGGAAGGCGATAAATGACGTGAGGATAGATCATCACGCCGTTTCTTCGAACCTTGATCTGTTTAATATAGCCAAAGCCGACAGACTGATCCGTATCTGCCCATCCGCCATGTCTGTTCTCATTGGCAAACAGGCATGGAAAGGAAATCACCTTCTGTACTGTCGAGTCATCCTTCAAAGTCGAAAACATCTCTTTTACATCGCTGTCCATAAACTCCGTTAAGGCTCTGTCAGAAGCCACCTTGAAGGGGGTGAGGTGTTCAATCTCTAAATCTGCGCCCCATACGAACAGGTTGTAATAATCGCGGTTAAAATTTATTCCTTGTGCATTGGGTGTAAGAAGCGGGGGTGGCACATCAGACAATGGAATATTAAGGTGCAGATGGTCGATTTTATTATTGGCAACAAGGTTGTTGATTCCTACAGCAACATTCCTTTGAACATCCGGCACATACGTATTCAGAAGCGGAGGAAGAACGGTTTGCAGTTCACTTGCCAATTTCAAGTTCCTCCTATGACAGCGTCAGATTTTGAATCGTATTTCCGTGGATGTTGTTTTTTATCTTAATGTCGTAGTAGTTGTTGATTGTTGGCTCTTGTGGCTCAACATGAGCAGTAAATTCCTGCGAGTCAAATATCCCATCAGTTTCGGTCTCAGTAGGCTCTTCGATTTTTGCCGATGTTACGTTTATAGACATCGTTATGTCACTCCCAACAGTCCCTCTGTAATCGTTACGTTTAGGATACCACGATTGATATGTTTCCGCTCCCAGTTCGTTTTTCTCGGCACGGTTCATAATAACGAAGTGCCAAATGCCAAGGAGGAATGGCTCAATGTAGATTTTGTCCGTGCTGTCAATATCCTTCTTTGAGATCGGGCTTCCGTCCGGCAAAATATAGAATTCATCTATTGATTTTATGGTGTCATCATCCTTAATCATGCCGAGAAGACAACGCGCCAATTGCTCTCCGTTTCGGGGAACATCGATGCATTCCGAGACAAAATTGGCCATCATATAGAGAGCCTTGGAATTGTCGCTTCGTACATCTCGGTCAAACTTCATGCGGGAATCGTTGTCGGCGAAACCCGTAAAGGAAGCTAAGGAGTTCTGACACACCTTGAACTGGCTGGTGTATGTTTTGATGCTGCCTCCGGCATCGGCAGGAAATTCACCAAGCCTATATATTGACAACAGCCTCCTGAACACTTCTCGTTCAGGGAGGCTTTCTTTTTGCCCATTCATATGGTCGGTAGAAGTGGTAGTGCGCTCCGTCACCCGCAAAATTTGGGTGAGAAATGTGCCGCCGCACAAATATGGAATCATGGTTCTTCCTTCTTTGTCGCTGATTGTCAGAAATTAACTCAATTAACTGGATTAACACTTGTAGGGGATTGCATTTAACTCAATTAACAATAATCTGAAGTCGAGAGGTGGTTGAGAGGCAATCTTCATGTCTCATAGCAAACCACACTCAATCATTATATCACAGATTTACAGTTTGCCTATATGACGAACAAAGTTTCTGTGAAATTCGCTGCCTCAAGGCTCACCTTCTCCGGAGAGGGTGCCCAGAGCGGAGAGGCGGCAGGATATTAGTTAACGCCAACCTACTGGGGTGGTTGGTCATCAGGAAATGAGGATTCGTTCATGATGGCCAACAAAATACATATGGTGGACTTGTCCTCATTTGGAGGAGGACAAGTTCAATGGCAAATCAGAGTAAAACCGAGGATTTCTACATCATCATGGAGCTGGGATTCGAGTCAGTATGTGGCTTTGATCCTGCCAACGTCGTAATGTACAAGCCGTACTATGCCAAAGGAACGACGGCAAAGGCGTACAAATGCTACAAAACGCAGGGGTCTGTCGGCTCTAATCGGGAGTACTGGAATATGGTGCGTCGGGAGGCGCAGCAGAAGGCTCGCGAGAGTCGCTGCATGGTCAGAAGTCCGAAAACGGGGCGGCTCATTCGCTGCGAAAACAACTGCGTCCAATGCCCGGCGTTCCTGAGCGGCGACATCATCAAAGAGAAGAATCGCCCGGCCTCAACGGAATATATTGCGGAAAAGAACCTTGAAGCGCAGCATGGCGACTTCGGTAATTCTTACGCCAGACGGTCTATCGACAGTCCGTTAGTGAACTATATGGAGGACGACATTCTAGACCGTGTTGTGCTGGATGCCTTGATTGAAAAAGCGGCTACGCTTAGTCCTAAGCACGGAGAGATTTTCAAGTTGCTTTTTGACTATGATACACAACAGGCGATTGCCGATGAACTGGGCATGAAGCAGCGGACAGTTTCAGATAAGGTCAAGGCAATTCGGGAGCTGCTTGCGCCCGACATAAGGTAAGCAGAATAAAAAGGAGCATCCTATCGCTGTGACAGGATGCTCCTTTTCAATCTTTCTGATAGAATTCACACTCGAAACCATCGGCGCGGAGCCGTAGCCCCTCCGCCCAAGGCGGAGTTCTTGCCATTTGCTCACAAACGGCAGAGAGCAAGCCGCACTCGTCGCATTCGATGATGATTTCATCGTGAACGTGCGCGACAATATCCATGTGCTTCAACGTCTGTATGGCATAGCAGAGAATGTCACGACTGATGGCTTGTGTGATGTTTTCCACGAGCTTCGGTCCGTACGATTCTATCCGTACCCACTTCTTTGCCGTGTTCAATCCCATATAGGTAATGGATTCGCCGCCGAACTTGTTCTCGCCGATGCGCGGCTTTGCATAGGCAAGCCGTCTGCCGCTCGGAAGTTCGATGAACATCATGCCGCTTTGGTAGATGAACTGGATGCCGTGCGTGACCGTCTTGCTGCGCTCCTTGATGCAGTCCTTTGCAGCTCGGTCGACTGCCCACCAGAAATCCACGATATGCGGATTTGCCGCACGCCAGGCATCCACGAGCGGTTTCAGCTCATCTTCCTTCATTCCGGACTCCAATGCGCCGAATGCCTTCAGCGCACCAACGGATCCGCCGTAGCCACACGCCAGTTCTGCCTGCTTCCCCTTCTGCCTGAGATGCCCATTCTCGCCATGCTTCACCACGTTACAATGAAACATCCTGCCCGCCGTGGCACAGTAGATGTCGCCATCATTTGCAAAAACATCCATGCGCCATTGCTCCTTCGCAAGCCACGACAGCACCCGTGCTTCGATGGCAGAGAAATCTGCAACGATGAACTTCCTGCCCTCCTTGGGGATAAAGGCAGTGCGAATCAACTGGGACAAAACGTCAGGAACAGAGTCGTAGAGGCTGTTGAGGGATTCGAAATCGCTCTGCCGCACAAGGGCGCGGGCATACTCGATGTCAGCGAGATGGTTCTGTGGAAGATTTTGTAATTGAATATTCTTGCTGGAAAATCGCCCGGTGCGGTTCGCGCTGTAGAATCTGAACGTCCCTCTGGCACGATGGTCTGCAGAGGTAACATTCTTCATGGCGATGTATTTTCTCACGGATGACTTGGCAAGCTGCTGCCGCAAGGACAGCGCCTCGCTAAGTTCCGGCGGCGCATTCTTCAACAGCTCCAGCACAGCCTTCTTGTCGAGAGAATCCGTCTCCATACCATGCTGAGAGAGCCATCCCTTCATTTGCTGTACGGAGTTGGGATTGTCCAGCCCTGTGAGTCGTTTCATTCGCCCAGTCAGTTCCTCGTGAGAGCGGGCATCGACGGCGATGGCGTTATCCACCAATTCCATATCTATACGGATGCCGCGATCATTGATTTCTTGGTCGAGATGATATTCATCCCAAAGGAAATCCGGAACGGGGAACTTGGCGAGTCGATGCTGAATTGCCATCTCAACCTCGACATCACGCTTGTTGTACGCCTTGAACATTGCCCACTTATCTGGGGCATGGCAGGGAAGATTGCGTGTCCTGCCGCTGTTCGCTTTGGTGGCCGCGCAGGGCATGCAGAAGAAGCGAATAAGGGACTTTCCTTCTGTCATTTTCTGCTCTTCAAGTCCAAGGACGCTGCCTACATCGGCAAGAGAGAGGGAAAGTCCCATGTACGCTGCCCAAACCATGGTGCATCGCCAGCTTTCGGGGCTAAGGAAGGCAGCACGGAGAAATCCCAAGTCTGACAAGTAGCGTGATAGGCAGACACGCTCAAAGTTGGCATTGAACGCCCATTTGATGACGCTGTTGTCGGTCAGAGCATCCAAAATCTCCTGCGGAATCGGCTCCCCGTTGGCGAGGTCGACGACCTGCACTTCGCCGCCGTCCACGGCATAGGCAAAGAGCAGTATCTCAAAATTTGGCGACTCGGCATATTTGTAAGAGCCGCATTTGGAAATATCTACATCGGAAAATGTTTCTATGTCGATGGAAATCGTATTCATGTCGATTCCTTTCTTGCCAAAAGGCAGCGAGGATTTCTCCCCGCCGCCCTGGCAGAAGCCTTGTCTAATCAGTTGAGAAAATCTTCGTCCTCGTCGGCGAAATCGTCCTCGGCGCGGGTCTTGCCGCCCAGTGGCTCACCGTCGGAAATCTTCTGCAGGTTGTTCAGCCCGCAGGCGATGCCCTTGTTGCCGTTGCTGTTGAAGGCGTAGAAGTTGATGCTGGCACGACCGTAAACGCCGGAATACACCTCGGAGCGTTCGAGAATCGGCTGGCGGGCGGCATCCACGATACCGGGAGCCGTGGCAGAGTTCGCATTGATAAAGTAGCTGTCCTTGTAAGCCTCGTCATCGGGGCGCTCCGCATCGCCATCGCGCAGCGGATTCTTGATTGCCGAGAGCGCAGGCACAGACTTGCTGTTGCCTTTGAGCTTGCTCTGTCCCTCATCGTATGCCGCTTGAATAGCATTCGTGACCGCCGTCACGGTCTTGGTATCGCTCTTCGGGATAATGAGCGACACGCTGTACTTGGGGGAGCCGCCGTTGATGCTCTTCGGCTCCCAGACATTGGCGTAGCTCCAGCGCGTCTTTACGCCCGTGATAACCTTGGTTGGATTGTGAAATTTTGCCATAGTGGTGTTCCTCCTCAAATTTCCTTGTCGGTCAGCGTCAACCAATCAGCCTGCGCCTTGGGGCTTGGCTTCTTGGGACGCTTTCGCATGGGCGGCATTCGCGCCACTAAAGTGTCGATGCCGCTCCAAAATCATCTGCTGCAGTGTTCATTGCCGGACGCTTGTCGCTGTCGGGGACAAGCACCGGCTTTCCGGCTGGTTTATAGACCAGCTCGCCTAAGAGTTCCTCAAACTTCTTCTTGCCAAGTACCTGGCTCATGGCGGTGATGCCTAGGAGCTTTTGCTCATACGGCTCAAAGCCTGCCGCCTTGACTGCCTTGGCTACGGCATCCTCATCGGTGTACTTTCTGTTAGAGCGGCCTTCGACTACCTTGAAGCCATCAAACCGGGTGCCGGAGAGAGCTTTTTGCAGGGCATAATCCTTGACGTCGCCCGCCCAGGAAACCAGATCGTCAATCCTCGGCAAAATGGCGGCAACTTCGCTGTCCTCCAAGGTGGCAGGAACCTCGAAATCGTACTTGGCGAGTTCCAGGTTGTATTCGGCACGTTTCCGGCAGTTCGCCCTGGCCTTGCAGAACTGGCAGTGGTCTCCGGCTTTAAACTCGCCGTTTCCCTCCTGTGACAGTTTGTCAGCGGGGGCGAGGGTGTCACTTGCCCATGCGAGCAATTCGTCTTTTCCCATCTCGTACAGGCTGATGTTTGCCCGGCGAGGCTGATAAATGACGAGGGTGATGCGCTCGATGTCATAGATGCCATCAAACAAGTCCAGTGCACCAAGGGCGTAGCAGGAAAGCTGGCTGTTCTTCTCTGCTGACACCAAATTACCGAGGCCGTGCTTGTAGTCAATGACATACAGCATACGGTCGGCGACAATCACGCAGTCGCCCGTGCCGAAACTTCCCTCCACGTCCACATAGCGAGAGTAATCCAGTCTTTGCTCCACGAGGACGAGCGGATCGTTGCAGGATGTCTTGGCCTGTGCTATGCACTCCAAGACGAAATCCCGGTAGCCGTCGGAGCATTCCTCCATCTCCTCGTCGTAGAAGGAGAGGTGCTTGACGGGATTTCGAACTCTCTTGCCCAGAGCCTTTTCCAGCTTGTAGGCGCAAAGTTCGTGGCAGTCGGTTCCGGCTTGAGCGTATTCGCTGGGCTTGTCGGCGTATTCCTCAGAGAGCCTTGCCGACGGCGGGCAGGCAATCCAGCGTTGGCTTGCCGATGCTGAGAGTAGGGAATGCTTACCCATTGGCCTTCACTCCTCCGATGGCATCGGCTTCTGAAAGAAGCGCTGCATAGTGGGATGGGTCAACTGCAGACAGGCGATCGGCTCCGTATTTCGTGATGAGAGCCTTGACCTCTGCACTGAATCCCGCCTGCGCCGCAAGTATCAGCTTGTGCCGGACATCCTCAAGGGACGGCGGCGTCGGCTCTTCCGATGAGAGATTTTTTGCCAGTTCATCAGCGATGTCCATGATGGATTTCGCCGAGAGCCGCAGGGCTTCAATCTTCGCTGCAAGGTCTTCCATCCTCGCTCCCTCCTTCCGACAGCTTGTCCGCAAGTCGCCTGGCAATGATGCTGATGGCGACCAGCACTTCTGCCAGTTCCTTGTCGTTCTGAGTTTCCATGTGGATGTACCTCTCTTTCCGAGGGGCTTTCCTGCCCCTTCACTATTGAAAGGACAGAAACCTGAGTTTTCAGCGGATAAAATTTAAATATTTTTGCCGTTTCTGCCTCTCGCTATTGAAAGGACAGCAACGGCTATTTTTAGCGAAAAAAAATAGAGCCGCTTTTGGCTCTGGCATTTATAAGGAAAGGAAAAATTTTGTGGATTTATCCGCTAAGAATCCGATCTTCTGTCCTTTCAATAGTGAAGGGCTATGATGCCCGGTGTTTTGAAGGAGGAACGCTTTTATGTTCTATGTCAAGGAAACGATCAACGACGCTATGGAAGTCACAGTCGAGATCAACGACGAGAATGTCTTTTGCCGCTGCCCGCGCTGCGGAGAGGAAGTGCCGATCGACCTCAACGAGTTCTGTGGCGATGCCAAATTCGATCTCTTCGGCACGGCGATCTGCTGCACGGAATGCAGCAGGAAGGTACGGTGCGGCAGATGATGGACTGGAAAAACCACGAAGGTTACGCCGACCCGACGGCGTATGCTGCTCTCAACAGGGCAATCCGAAAAAATCGGTTTGCCTACATCTGCTCGCCGTATCGGGATAACCCGCGCGTCAATGTCATGCGGGCGCGGCAATACTGCAGGTTTGCGGTGAGCCAGGGGCGCATTCCTCTCGCGCCGCACCTGTACTTCCCGCAGTTCATGTCGGAGGGGACGGAGCGCGAGAAGGTTATGCAGATGAACTTCGAGCTTCTGAAGCTGTGCGGCGAGGTCTGGGTGTTCGGCGACAAGATCACCGAGGGCATGGAAGCGGAGATTGCTCATGCCGGGAGGCTGCGGAAGAAGATTCGTTATTTCACCACGAAGTGCGAGGAGGTGCTATGAATGGATTTTTACGAGACTCTTTACGGGAAATGCCAGAATTGCACGTTTTCCGTGATCACCCTTCCCGACAAAGGAGTGCGGCACTTTGAGACCATAGCTTCCATGCGGGAGGAAATCGGCAGGGTGGGAGATACCCGCAATACCTACATTCACCCCTGGCCGAGACGCAAAGGCATCAAAGATGGCGTGCGCGGTGATTCGGCAGACACCATGTACGCCACTTGCCTTTTCGCCGACATTGACATCAAGAGCGAGGCGCATAGAGAACAGATGCTTCCGGCATCCCGGGCGGAAGTTCTTTCTTTTTTAGATGCGTTTCCTCTGAAAGCGACCTTCACGGTTTTTACGGGACACGGCATTCATGCCTACTGGCTCTTTGACGCGCCGATTCATTTGACCGATGCCAATCGGGATAAGATGGAGAAACTTCTCGCGGGATTTGGACGCTGCCTTATGAAAAAAGCGAAAGATGAACGGGGATGGCGCATCGACCCGGTATTTGACCCGGCGAGAATGTTACGGGCTGTGGGCAGCATGAATCTGAAAATAGGGGAGAAAATCCCCTGTGAGGTGATTGCGGAAAATGAAGCGTTCTACAAGCCGGAAGATTTTCACGCCTACGTATTGGATGCGCCCAAGCCGCGAACGGAAGAATTTCATGTGGACGAACGTGTCATTGGGAGTGCCGAGAGAATCATGGAAGGCTGCGCGGCATTAAAGCAGATGACCGAACAGCCGGATAACGTCAGCGAACCTCTGTGGCACGCCCTTTGCACCAATGTGGCGCTCGCCAAGGACGGCGAGGAGAAGTTTCAAGAGTGGAGTTCCCTGTACAGCCATTATTCCCCGATGGAAACACAACACAAGCTGCGTTCTGCCCGCAATGCCAATAAACCCTGCACCTGCCGTTACATCAAGGATTGCGGTTTGTTTCCCTGCCCCGATGGCGGCTGCGGCGTAAAGGCACCCATCGTTCTTGCCCTTTACACGAAGTTCGAGCAGTTGGAGATTATTTTGGGCAAGGATACCTTGTCGGCAGAAGAACTCCTCGACCCCTATGTGGTGGGATTGCTCCCTTACGCCAAGGAAAACTGCCCCGCCGAATATTCACGGCTGAAACTTGCGGCGAAAAAAGTGGGCATCGGCATGCGGGATTTTGACCGCATAGCCAAAAAGGAGGAGGAAAAGCGGGACGTTGGAATTCCTTTTGATGCCGAGCCGGAGGAAATCAAGCTGAAGGGCATAGATTTGCATGGAGCCATGACGCCCAAAGGCTATCGCATCACCATGGAGTATGGGGTGGAGTCCTTCTACTTCGACGAAGGTGCGCTCGTTTCCTCAAACCTTTGCCCGGAGCCGCTCGTCATAGAACGCCGAATGGAAAATATCGACAACGGCACGGAGCGGTTCGAGCTTGCTTATCATCGCAGCCGCAAATGGAAACGGCTGATGGTGTCAAGGGCGATTGCGCTGAACAAGTCCTCGGTAGTCAGGTTGGCAGATAATGGCGTACCCGTGTCTACAGATAACGCCGATGGCGTGGTTCATTATCTTTCCCGCTACGAGGCAGAAAACGACAAAAAGATCCCTTTTGTACGCAGTATCGGTCGTATCGGCTGGCTTGGGGAAAAGGAATTCTACCCGTATATACTCGAAAGCCCGGTGGAATATGAGGACAAAGACGATGCGGCGATGATTGCGGCAATGAAGGAGCAAGGAAATTTTGAGACATGGCTTGCCTTTGCGAGAAAGCTACGGGGACAGACATACGCCCGAGCCATTATGGCTGCATCCTTTGCCTCCATCCTATTGGAAAAACTGAAAAGGCGTGTGGCGATTATCCATATCTGGCACTCATCCCGCAGTGGCAAAACGGCGGCTCTTAAATTCGCACTATCCGTTTGGGGAGACCCCATGAAACTCATGGGAAATTTCAACAGCACCGCTGTCGGCTTGGAGCGGAGAGCAGGGACTCTTCGCCACTTGCCTTTGGGCTTGGACGAATTGCAGGTCTTGAACGAGCGAAGGCTGTCGCCCTCGATGGTGGTTTATTCTTTGGGCAACGGCTACGGCAAAACTCGTGGAGCGAAAGCCGGAGGATTGCAGGAAGTCCCGGTATGGCGAAATGCCATCATCAGCACAGGGGAGCAGCCGCTTACCAATGAGGCCACCATGGACGGCGTACATAGTCGCGTTTTGGAACTTTACGGTCAGCCCATCTCCGATGCGGATTTTGGACGCAAGGTACACCAAGCAAGCGAAAACCATTATGGTTTCGCGGGGAAAGTGTATCTCGAACACATCGTAGACACGGATTTGAGCGATGAGTTTGAGGAAATCCGGGAGAGCATTGGCGACGGCGACCAAGGAGTGCATCTGGACACGGTAGCTTTATTGGCATTGGCGGACTATCACGCAGGAATATCGGTATTCGGCGAAACCAAGCGAAAGGCGTGGAAGGATGCCATTTCCTTTGGCAAGCGCATACTGACCAACGCCAAGGAGAACGAGCCGGAGGATGTTGTTGACCGGGCTTACGATTTCGTCACCGACTGGATTGCCGCCAACAGAAAACGCTTCGCCCAAGACGCCATACCTTGCTTGGGTAAAATCGAACCCGGCAAGGTACTGGTCATCGCCACAGAACTGAGGCGGGCATTGGAGGACAACGGCTTTTCTTATACCAAGTGCCGTAAAGGATTCCGAGACCGGGGCTATGTCGATACCTTTGAGGACAGTCAAGGCAAAAGCCGCAGTCAATATCTGCGGAATATTCAAGGCGTAAATGTCCGAGTGTTTTGTTTTCCCATCCAAGTGGAGAATATTTACCCTCCTGATGAGGATTTTTTGACATGACGGTGGTTAAAAATCGAGGAAAAAACCGTCCAAGAACCCAATGATTTCAAGGGTTCTCGCTCAGATAACCACTTTATCACCTTTTCCGCGCACACATTAACTTATATATAGAAAAAGATAATGAAGTATGGATTACATCGTTTCTATATGAGGGTATGTATTAAGTGGTTACTGTGGTTAAGTGGTTATCTATATAGACATATCAAGGCTTGAAAGGATAACCACTTACGTAACCACCAATTTTTAAGTGGTTAGGAGGAAAGAGGATGTATACCGAGCGATGCAGTGAGAAACTGGAAGCTATGGGCGCACCGCTCGTTGGCTGGTATTGCGAAGATGTCATTGATTGGGGTGAGGCGGCCTTCACCTGTGAACTTTGCGGTTATAAAAACGTGCGGTTTGTCCATGTGATGGCGCATAAGGACTTTTCGGAAAAACTCCGTGTCGGATGTATCTGCGCCGGAAATTTGGAGGGAGATATTTTCGCCGCCAAAGTTCGTGACAAGGAGGCCAGAGCTAAAAGCCGACGCAAGAAAAACTTCTTGAAAAAAGAATGGCGTGAGGAAAGCGGCATGCTGACACTTCGCTTCAAAAAACAGAAATTGACCATCGAGCAAGACAGTTTCCTTGGCAGACCTTACTTCAAGGTTGACATCGACGGCGATTGTTACCAATGGAAAAACAATCGCCGTATCGAAACCTTGACAGCCGCCAAGGAATACATCTTTGAGCTGTTATGAGAGAAAAAATCATCGAAAAGGAACTTGTAGCAAGAGTCAAAGCGATGGGCGGCATCGCGCCCAAGTTCACCTCGCCGGGATTTGATGGAATGCCCGACCGACTGGTGCTTCTTCCTGGCGGCAGGATGGGCTTTGTGGAGCTGAAAGCGCCAGGGAAGAAGGCGAGAGCCTTGCAGATGGCGCGGCACAGGCTGCTTCGGCGGCTGGGATTCAAGGTGTATGTGATTGACGAGATAAATCAGATTGACAGCGTATTGGAGGAGATCGACCATGAATGAACTTACGGTTTTAGAACATAACGACATCCGGGTCATGACCACGGAGCAACTCGCTGAGGCGTATGGATGCGATGTCCAGCACATCAAACAGAATTTCAACAACAACAAAGAGCGGTTCACGGACGGCAAGCACTACTTTCGGCTCGAAGGTGCTGACCTCAAGAGCTTCAAGAGGCAAGTCGAAAATTTCGACCTGCCTGTGAGCAAGTTTGCATCCGCGATTTATCTCTGGACGAAGAGAGGGGCGGCTCGCCACAGCAAGATGCTGGGAACGGAGCGGGCATGGGATGTTTTTGACGAGCTGGAAGAAAGCTACTTCAACCCCATGAAGAACATGACACCAGAGGAATTCCTCCTCTGCAGCGCACAGCGGATGGTGGAGCAGGCAAGGGCGATCAAGGCGGCAAATGCCCGGATCGACAAGGTCGATGAGCGGCTTCTTGAGGTGGAGTCGAGGCAGATGACCATCGACCAGCGTCACTACACCATCATCGGCTATGCCAATCTCACAGGAATCCGTGGGGTGAGTCGGGATGTTGCAGCCAAGCTTGGGCGCAAGGCAGCGGCGATGTCCAGAAAACAGGGCTACCACATCGGCAAAGAATACGACGCCAAATACGGCATGGTGAACACCTATCATGTGGATGTGCTACAGGAAGTTTTCCGGTAATGAATTCAGATGAGATTGGAGGTGATGCCCCGTGAAGTTCATACCGCATGATTACCAGCAGTATGCCATTGATTTCATCGAAAGCCATAAAACTGCCGCCGTACTCCTGGATATGGGACTTGGGAAAACGGTGATTACGCTGACGGCGCTCAACAACCTACTCTTTGATTATTTCGAGATTGGGCGTGTTCTCGTCATTGCGCCGCTCCGTGTGGCAAGAAACACATGGCCGCAGGAAATCGGCAAATGGGAACATTTGAACCATATTCGCTATTCCGTTGCAGTCGGTACAGAGAAAGAGCGGCTGGTCGCTTTACGCAAGCCAGCATCGCTTTATATCATCAACCGCGAGAACGTGCCGTGGCTCGTGGAGAAAACGGACTTCACCTACGATGCCATCGTCATTGACGAACTCTCCTCGTTCAAGAATTGGAGCAGCAAGCGATTCAAGGCGCTTATGAAGGTTCGTCCTCTCGCCAGCCGTGCCATCGGTCTGACGGGTACGCCGTCCGGCAACGGCTTGATGGATTTGTTCGCGGAATTCAAGGTATTGGATATGGGAAAGCGCCTAGGACGATTCATCACGAAGTATCGGCAGGACTACTTCAAGCCGGACAAGCGCAATGGGCAGGTCGTGTTCTCCTACGTTCCCTTGCTCGGAGCCGAGGCGCGGATTTACGAGAAAATCTCCGATATCACCATCTCTATGAAAGCCGCCGATCATCTGAGGATGCCGGAGCTGATTGAGAGCGAATACACGGTGAAGATGAGTGATGATGAGAGAAAGATATACACCGAGATGTGCGAGCAGTTGGTCTTGCAAATGAAGGGCAGCGAGGTGACGGCGGCAAACGCCGGAGTCCTGTCGGGCAAGCTCTCCCAGATGGCGAACGGCGCGGTCTACACGGACGATGGGGCTGTTCTGCATATTCACGACCGCAAACTCGACGCCTTGGAGGACATCGTCGAGAGCATGAACGGCAAGCCGCTTCTTGTGGCGTATTGGTTCAAGCATGATGCAGAGCGCATCGAAACGCGTGTGCCTTGTGTCCGACTGGATACGGATGAGGAAATTGCCCGCTGGAATCGCGGAGAAATCCCCGTTGCTCTGATTCATCCTGCCAGTGCAGGTCACGGGCTGAACCTTCAAAGCGGCGGTTCGACCCTTGTGTGGTTCGGCATCACATGGAGTTTGGAACTCTATCAGCAGACCGCGGCAAGGCTCTATCGGCAGGGGCAGGTCGCCAAGACGGTGGTGGTGCAGCACATCATCGCCGAGGGCACGATTGACGAGAGAATCCTTCGTGCCTTGAAGAAGAAGGACAAGACGCAGGCGGCGCTGATTCAAGCTGTCAAAGCGGAGGTGGGATAAGTGTACCGGAAAAATTACGAGAATCTGGCAAATGCCATCATCGAGCAGGTGGTGACGGACTATCGGAGAGTCGCGAAGTTTCTCAAAAAACATCCTCGCACCGATTCGTTGGAAGCTGTTGTTGCCACTCAGCTTGCCGATAAGGAAAAGCGCCGTGAGGAATGGAAGAACCTCAAGATCCCCAAGGAACGGGAGGAAAAAAGCAAGGAAGAACGATTGTTAGACTCCATCCAGGAGAGCGAACGGATGGCGGCTGAAACGGAGCGGTTCTTCCACTCCAAGTGGTTTGCACAACTTACCTCGCTTGACGGACAGTTGCTTTTCGAGCATATCAAGAAAGAATTGGAGGATGAGTGATATGGCAGCAAAAGAATTTTTGAGCCAAGCCTTGAAGCTGGATCAGCTGATTAACTCCAAACTGGAGGAACTTAACCAATGCCGAAGACTCGCCGAGAGTATCAACGGCAGTCGTTTGGACGAACGGGTCTGCCACAGCGCATCGGAGGAAGCGTCCTACGTCAAATGGGTGGAACGCATCGTGGAGAAAGAAAAAGAATTAGATTCCGAGATTGACCGTTTGGTGAATATAAAAATGAAAATCAGTGGCTTCATCGGCAAAATCAATAATCCTCAATGGCAATGCCTCTTACGGAACCGCTATGTGTTGGGCAAGACATGGGCGGAGATTGCCGAGGAAATGGACTGCAGCGTCCGAAATGTTCTTCGGCTTCACAAAAAAATCTTGGAAAATCTCGAAAACTGACACTTGATGTCACACAAATGCTACTGAATGTCACTGTTAGTCACGTTGCGTGTCACCCCATTGATGTGATAAAGTTCAGAGTAGAAGAGTATGCGTGAACTCGACCTCCAAAGGGAGTACTCCCAGCGGAGGTTTTTTTATGCCCAAAGAGAGGTGAAGTGATGCCGAGGAAACCGAAACGCCCGTGTCGCTACGGCGGCTGTCCCAACTTGACGGACAGGAAGAGCGGTTACTGCGATGAGCACGAGAAGCCGATGCAGAGGCACTACGAGCACTTCACTCGCGGCTACAGACAACATGAGCGATACGGCAGTGTGTGGCGCAGGATTCGCGACCGACACTTAGCACGAGAACCGCTGTGCGAGATGTGCAGAGCGCACGGACACTTCGTCGCGGCGACGCTCGTGCATCACATCAAGCCGCTCGGCGATGGCGGCACGCATGACGAGAACAATCTCATGTCGCTCTGCGTGTCGTGTCATGAAAAGATTCATCAGAGGAGCAGAGGAGATGCCTAGCCCCCCCCGGGGAGGTAAAATCTCCAAAACCGCGCCATTGCTGGACCGGCGATGGGTCACGCGCGAAAAAAGACCGGTTCAAACGGGGGATTAAAGAAAGGAGGGCGAAAGATGGCGAAGGACGGCACGCACCGAGGCGGCAGGCGCATCCGTGCGGGAGACAAGCCCGACGCTCTGGCGGACAAGATTGCAGGCGGCAGGGCGGCGAACATCATGGAGTTTCCCATGACGGAATTGGACGGTGCAGACCTTGCAGATGCCGCAGAGCTTTTCGGTGCAGATATGCCGAATCCGAGCGAGTATCTGTCCGCACGCCAACGTAATGGCAAGTCGCTCGGCGCGGACGAGATTTTTCGCGAAACATGGCTGTGGCTCAAGGAGCGAGGATGCGAGCGATTGGTGAATCCACGCTTGCTCGAAAGCTACGCGCAGGCCTTCGCTCGCTTCATTCAATGCGAGGAAGCTGTGAGTCAATACGGGCTCATTGGCAAGCATCCGACGACAGGCGGCGCGATTGCAAGCCCCTTCGTTCAGATGGGGCAGGCATTCCAGAAGCAGTCCAACCTGCTTTGGTACGAGATTTTCGACATCGTGAAGCAGAACTGCACGACGACGTTCAGCGGCTCGCCACAGGAAGACCGAATGGAGCAGCTGCTTAGGTCAAGGAAAAATGTGAGGTGAAGGCTTTGGACAAAACCACAAGCGAGATGAAGCTCGTACCCATCGACAAACTCGTGCCCTATGCCAACAACGCACGGACACATTCGCAGGAGCAGATCAACAAGCTGCGCGGCAGTTTGCGAGAGTTTGGCTTTATCAATCCTGTCATCATTGACAAGGATTACGGCATCCTTGCAGGTCACGGGCGCGTCGCCGCTGCCAAGGCGGAGGGCATGGAAAGCGTGCCTTGCGTCTTTGCCGAGCATCTGACGGAAGCGCAGAAGAAAGCGTACATCCTCGCAGACAACCGCTTCGCGCTCGATGCGGGATGGGATGAGGAAATGCTGCGCGTCGAGATGGAAGCCTTGCAGGGCATGGACTTCGATGTATCTCTCACGGGCTTCGACGAAGCGGAGATTGCCGATTTGCTCTCAACGGACGACGAAGCGCAGGAAGATGACTTCGATGTAGATGCAGAATTGCAGAAACCATGTGTCTCTCAACCGGGCGACCTTTGGCATCTCGGAAAGCATCGCGTCCTTTGTGGGGGATTCCACTCTGCCGGAGACATACGGGCGTCTGCTCGGCAACGAGAAGGTCAACCTCGTCTGCACGGACCCGCCGTACATGATCCGCCTTGAAAGCACATCGGGAAAAATCAAGAACGACGACCTTTCCGACAAGGATGCCTACGAATTTCTCAAGAGTGCATTTACGGCGTTTCACTCCGCGATGGTAGCGGATGCTTCCATCTACGTATTCTATGCAACAGCAAAAGCCCGCATCTTTCATGACGCTTATGAGGATGCGGGCTTTAAAGTTGGCGCGGGACTCGTGTGGAAGAAAGACCGCCTCGTGCTCACGCGCACGGACTGGAAGTACATTCATGAGCCGATTATCTGGGGCTGGCGCAAGGATGGCAAGCATAAGTGGTACGGCGATCAGAAGCAGACGACAGTCTTTTCCTTTGACCGCATCAAGGACTCGAAAAAGGATGGCTGCGGTCATCCGCCCTCGAAGCCCGTGCCGCTTCTGGCGTATCTCATCCGCCAGTGTACGCAGACGAACGGCATCGTGCTCGACGGTTTCCTCGGCTCGGCGTCGACGCTTATCGCCTGTGAGCAGTTGGGGCGCGTTTGCTACGGCGTGGAGCTTGAGCCGAAGTTCGTGGACGTGGCAGTGGAAAGATACATTCGGAGCAAAGACGGAGCGACGGAAGATGTGTATTTGGAGCGAGATGGAGAGCGCATTCCGTATGTGAATGTGTCGAAAGCGAAGGAGGAAGAGTGATGCGTATATTTTTGAATCCGGGGCACGCCCCTAGCGGCAATCCCGACCCAGGAGCGTGCGGATTTGGACTCCGAGAATGCGACGTGGCAAAGAATGTCGCAGATTTGGTAGCGGGCTATCTCACGGATGCAGGTGTGGAGGTCGTTGGCAATCTCCAATCGGACAGCTTGGAGGAAGTTGTCGATGTCTCCAACGAGAGCGAAGCCGACCTTTTCATCTCGATTCATTGCAATGCCTGCAACGGGAATGCGCGAGGCACGGAAGTCTGGTATTACCACCGAAGCGCATACGGAGAAATGCTTGCCGACTGTATCCGCCATCAGATCGTCGATGCGCTCGGTACGGCAGATCGCGGCAGCAAGGGCGCGAAGCCCGGCGTCAACGGACTGTACGTCCTGAACAACACGGGCGCGACAGCGGTCTTGGTGGAGCTTGCCTTTATTGACAACGAGGAGGATGCACAACTTCTGCGCGACAAGCAAGACGATTTTGCCCGTGCCATCGCACGCGGCGTAACGGATTACGAACAGGAGGTTTTTTAGATGGTGGATTGGAAAATGCTGCAAAGCGAGATGAAGGTTCATGCCGTGGGCTTCGTGCGGAAGGAAGCGAAAGAAGCGGCAGTGCTCTGGCTCAAGGAGAAGGGGCTTCCCGCTGCGAAGGAGATCGCGGTCGCCTACATCGCCGCCTTGAAGGAAAGTGCCGCGAAGGAAACGGGCTGGTGCCGCTTCCGCGACTGCGTGTTCCTGCCGGGCGTGGTGCAGGTGGCGCTCTGGCTTGCGGGCAACATGCTTGAGCGCATGACGGCGGCAGAGCAAAATACCACGAATCGAGCATAAATAGCTTGCTATATTCCTGTTTTTGAGGGATGTATGTAGTGAAACTATTTCAAGGGAGGATTGCACCATGAAGATTCATTACAACATCACGAAGGAGCAGCGGAAGAAACTGGTCGAGGTCGTCGGCAAAGCACTCGGAAAACAGCCTGTCTACTGCGGAGCGCCGACATTTTCTTACCGGGTGGGCGAGGTAGAGATTACGCCGGACGGAAGCATTTGCAACGAGGACGCGGCGGAGGTCGAGCGCGTGCGCACGGCGCTTCTGGAAGCAGGATTTGTCGCCGAAGAAGATGAACCCGAGATGCTAACGGCAGAAGTGGAGACAGCGGGAGCGGCAGCAGTGGAGACAGCGGCAATGACCGATGACGAGGACAAGCTCACTATCAGTCTCCCGCGCAGCTTCCTCACGGAGACGGCTCTGAAGAATCTGGACGCGCTCCTTGCCAGCAAAGGGAAGCTGATTCAAAAGGCGTTCAACATCGAGAAAGCGACGTACACTCGGACCGAAGAAACGATCAAGTTCGCATGGTTTCACGGAAAGATTGCCGAAGATACGGTACGCGCTTACACGGATTTCATCAGCAAGCTCTGCGAAATGGCGCAGAAGCAGAAACGCGCCATGGCGAAGGAGAAGCCGACGGAGAACGAGAAATACACTTTCCGCTGCTTCCTGCTGCGTCTCGGCATGATCGGCGATGATTACAAGACGAGCCGCAGGATTTTGCTGCAGAACCTCACGGGCAGCAGCGCGTTCAAATGCGGGCATCGGAAGGAGGCGGCAAACTGTGAAGTTTCCGAGTAGGGAGCAGATCGCCGCGCTTCGACAAAAATATCCGAAAGGGACGATGGTGGAGCTTATCTCGATGGAGGACATGCAAGCTCCGCCTCCCCACACCCTTGGCGAAGTGCAGGGCGTAGACGACGCGGGGCAGATTCTCGTGCATTGGCAGACAGGCTCTTCGCTGAACTTGCTTCCGGGCATCGACTCTTTCCGCATCGTAAGAGGAGAAAGCAATCCATGAGTGACGAGGTTTTTCGCCAGATCATGGCCATTCGCGATACCGGGCGCGTGAATATGTTCGACGTTCCTGCCGTCCAGCGCATGGCTTTCGAGAGCGGCTTCTACGAACTGGTCTGCTTCATCGAGGAACATCGAGAAGCGTATATACACTTCATTCTGACGGGAGAGGGGCCATTGCCTTAAAACATCTCTCGAAATCCCCAAGTATACACAAATATTCGCTTGCTATATGTGTCTTTCAGAGGCATATATGTACATGAAAAAAGAAAACAGGGCAAGCAAAGAAAGGGGATTTCAAAAATGAAAGAGACCACCGCACGGCAGATTGAGAACATGAATAACCAGACCATCGGCGTGGAAGTCGAAATGTACGGCATCAGCCGCAGCAAGGCAGCCAAGATTGCCGCCGAGTTTTTCGGCACCGGCAACTACGAGGATACCGCCAGCGAAAACGGCTACCACACTTGGAGCGCATGGGATGCCCAAGGACGCGAGTGGAAATTCCAGAGGGATGTCAGCATCAAGGCACGGAACAGCAGCGAACAGACCGAATTGGTCACGCCGATCCTGACCTACGCCGACATCGAAAACTTGCAGGAACTCATCCGGCGGCTGCGCCACGAGGGAGCGAAAAGCAACCCCGCACATATGTGTGGAGTCCACATCCACATCGGGAAAGCCGACCACACGCCCCAAACCCTCCGCAACCTTGCCAACCTGATGGCAAGCCACGAGAGCCTCCTGATTGCCGCCATGCGGATTGACCAGAGCCGCATCGGACGCTACTGCCGGACGGTCAACCCCAACTTCCTCGAACGGCTCAACAAGGAAAAGCCCAAGACGATGGAGGAGTTAGCGGACATTTGGTACGAAGGAAACTACGCCAGCCACGGACGCGACCACCATTACAACGACAGCCGCTATCATTGCCTCAATTACCACGCAACCTTCACCAAGGGGACGATTGAATTCCGGCTTTTCCAATTCGCCAACCCCACGGCGGAGCGCAAGGGCGGCTTGCACGGTGGAGAACTCAAGAGTTACATCCGGCTTTGCCTCGCCCTTTCCGAGATGGCCAAGAGCCTCAAGACCGCAAGCCCCAAGGAGCCGCAACATGAGAATTCGAAATTCGCGATGAGGACTTGGCTGATGCGGATGGGATTCATCGGCGAAGAGTTCGCCACGGCAAGGGACATCCTGACCCGGAACCTTGCCGGGGATGCAGCCTTCCGCTTTGGAAGAAACATCCACTAAGCACTAAGACCCCAAACCACCCGCCGGATGGCGGGCTTGGGGTGGTAGAAGCCAAGTTATTATGGCAAGTTATTATGACAAGTGGATGTTGCTTCGAGAGCAGAAGGGAGATTGATGGACATGAAGGGAAGAATTTACATCGCCTACGGCTCGAACATGAGCGTGGAGCAAATGAAGTTTCGTTGCCCGGAGGCGCAGCTTTTGGGGACGGGGTTGCTTGATGGCTGGCGGCTGATGTTCAAGGGTAGTCTTACGGGAGCCTACGCCACCATCGAGCGGGAAAAGGGACTCACCATGCCGATTCTCCTTTGGCGCATTTCGGCTGCCGACGAGGAGCGGCTTGACCGCTATGAGGGATTCCCTTCCTTCTACTACAAGCGGACAATCCAAGCCGTGAAAACCGATGAGCATGGGGCAAAATGCGGACTTACTCGCGGCATGGCCTACATCATGCACGAGGAGCGGAAATTTGGAATTCCATCTGGGCATTACCTCCGCATCCTCGAACAAGCCTATAAGGAGTTCGGCTTTGACGAGAAAATCCTCGGCGATGCCTACGATTACAGCCAGCCGGAGAGTCTTTCGGCTGAGGATTTGCCCTGTCTTTGGTAAAGTATACACGCTGAATCGCTTGCAATCTCTCGGGAAGTACGGGAATATGTGACTGCCGAAAGGGAAAAGCACAGAGCAAGCGAAGGAGGGAACGACCATGTGGAGCAAAGGCAGCATCGAGATTGACGGAACGAAAGTACAGTATTGGGTAAAGCATTTCGAGGAAGGCTCGGAATGGGGCATTGACGGCGGCAGGATTTCCAAACTGGAATGCCGCGCCGACGGTAAGATGCTCCTGCATTACGAGCGTGGGTGGGACATGGAGCCGGAAACGGAGCTTGGCTACCGAGCCTACGCCATTTTGACGAAGATGTACAACTGAAAAACGAAACCAACCGAGCGCAGCCCTTCGGGGCTGTTCCTCGTACAGATAGATTTTGGGAGTCGCTTATGGCGGCTCCTTTTTGATGGGAGGTGATTTGCTTGCGGAAATTGACCGATTACACGCCGACAAAATTCATGGCTAAGGATTCCCGCTACGATGCCGATGCCGCAGATTATGCGGTGGGATTCATCGAGTGTCTCTGCCATACCAAGGGGACATGGGCAGGAAAGCCCTTCGACCTCATTGACTGGCAGGAGCGGATAATCCGTGACCTTTTCGGCATCATTAAGAAAAACGGCTACTGTCAATTCAATACAGCCTATGTTGAAATTCCGAAAAAGCAAGGAAAGCAGTTAGCCTTGGACACCAAAATTCCTACGCCGGGCGGCTTTGCCACGATGGGAGACTTGCAAGTCGGCGATACCGTTTTCGATGAGAACGGTCATCCCTGCCGTGTGGTAGCCAAGAGCGAGGTTGACGATACAGAGCAAGCCTATCGGCTGACTTTCCGTGACGGCTCCTCCATTGTAGCCGGAGAACGGCATCTTTGGAATGTGGAATACATCGTGGGCAAGACCAAGCCTTTTCTGTGGACAACGGGCGAGATTTATCGGCGCACGATGAGACATAGGGAGCGGAACAAGCATGATGTGCATGAGGCACTTCGCTCCGTTATTCGCATTCCCGTTGGAAAGCCCCTTCAAACGGCAGAGCGTGATTTGCCGATAGATCCATACCTGTACGGATACTGGCTGGGGAACGGATGCGCCACCAAGCCGGAAATCACCGTGTGCGATGGAGATTTGCAGGCGGTTATGGCAAATATTCCGTATCGTGCCTACAACACTATCTGTCAGCCGGGGAGTGTCCGTGTATATTATCACGAACTTCGGAAAATCCTCGTGCCGACCTTTCGTGATAAGGTTATCCCAGCGGCTTATTTTCGAGCCTCCGAAAATAAGCGGTGGGAGCTTTTGCAAGGGCTGATGGATTCCGATGGATGCATTGGCAGACGCAAGGCGCAAAGCGTTTATGTCAGCACCGTAAAGCAGCTTGCCGAAACTGTCAGGGAACTTTTATGGAGCCTTGGAATCAAGAACTCCATGACCGAATCTCCCTCGACACGCTACGGAGAGCCAACGGGTGAAACGCTTTATACCATTCGGTTTACCACTTTTACCGACCAACCAACATCAAAGCTGCATAGGAAAATCTGCCGGAAACGGGAGCGGGTAAAGAAAACTCGCTCCTGTTTTCATTATCTGGAAAATATCGAGCCGCTCTACGGGAAAATCCCAATGCAGTGCATTCAGGTGGACAGCACCAGCCATTGTTATTTGGCGGGAGAATCTTTCGTTCCGACTCATAATAGTGAGCTTGCCGCAGCAGTCGCTCTCCTGCTTTGTTGCGGAGATGGCGAGGAACGAGCTGAAGTGTACGGATGTGCGGCAGATCGCCAACAGGCAAGCATTGTCTTTGAGGTTGCCGCCGATATGGTGCGGATATGTCCGGCACTCAATAAGCGGGTGAAAATCCTCGCATCCCAAAAGCGTATGGTGTATGCGCCCACCAACAGTTTCTACCAAGTCTTGTCCGCCGAGGCTTATTCCAAGCATGGCTTCAACATCCACGGCGTGGTGTTCGATGAGCTTCACACTCAGCCCAACAGGAAACTTTTCGATGTCATGACCAAAGGTTCCGGCGATGCCCGTATGCAGCCGTTGTATTTCCTCATCACGACCGCCGGGACGGACACGCAAAGTATCTGCTACGAAACGCACCAGAAGGCTCTCGACATTTTGGAGGGACGGAAGTTTGACCCCACATTCTACCCGGTCATCTACGGAGCGAGTGCCGATGAAGACTGGACTTCTCCTGCCGCGTGGAAGAAGGCAAATCCCTCCCTTGGAATCACCGTAGGCATCGACAAAGTACAGGCGGCTTGCGAGTCAGCCAAGCAGAATCCCGGCGAAGAAAACTCCTTCCGGCAACTTCGGCTGAATCAATGGGTAAAGCAGAGCATAAGATGGATGCCGATGAACAAGTGGGATGCCTGTGCCTTCAAGATTGATGAGGATGACCTCGAAGGGCGTGTCTGCTACGGCGGCTTGGACTTATCCTCCACCACGGACATCACGGCGTTTGTCTTGGTGTTCCCGCCGATGGATGCCGATGACAAATACGCCGTTCTTCCTCATTTTTGGATCCCAGAGGACAATATCGACCTCCGTGTGCGCCGCGACCATGTTCCCTATGACCTTTGGGAGCGACAAGGTTCCCTCCAGACTACCGAGGGCAATGTGGTGCATTACGGCTTCATCGAGAAATTCATCGAGCGGCTGGGGGAGCGGTTTAACATCCGTGAGATTGCTTTCGACCGCTGGGGGGCGGTGCAGATGGTTCAGAATCTGGAGGGAATGGGCTTTACCGTGGTTCCTTTTGGGCAGGGCTTTGCGTCCATGTCACCGCCCACCAAGGAGCTCATGAAACTGGTGCTGGAAGAGAAAATCGCCCACGGTGGCCATCCGGTGCTCAGGTGGAATATGGACAACATCTTCATCCGCACCGACCCCGCAGGGAACATCAAGGCCGACAAAGCAAAAAGCACGGAGAAGATTGACGGGGCGATTGCCCTCATCATGGCTCTTGACCGTGCAATTCGATGTGGGAATGATAATGGGGAAAGCGTTTATGACAGCCGGGGCGTGTTGGTGTTCTGATTATACATTTAGGTCTTTGTTGAGACCATAGTAGGAATTAACATAGAATGAACATTAAATCAATCTATTATAGACTCCTATAGAGTCGGACTGAAGAGTTTCTTTTGTTTTAATTCAGTCTCCTTCCACAACACTTCTTATATTTCATTCCTGATCCGCATGGACATATATCATTAGGGCTAATTTTAATCATATTTCTATATGTTCTACTTTTTAGTTCTGTATTAGTACCAACAATCTTAAGGCTACTAGGTGTAATACCTTTTAAACCAAGTATTAATATTTGAAATCTATAAATTAACTCATAAATGACTGCCAAACTTTTATACATTTGCCAAATATAATAACAAATCTCTTTAAGTGATCTATTCGTGCATTTCGTCTTGTCCTTCGCATCTATAAAATTGATTATTTGGCCATATGTATTAGCCACCTCATGAGCATCATAACTGAAATGTCCGATACCATTTCTTACGTCTTTATCAAGATATTTTCCTATTAGTTTTTCACATGGTTCTAGATCTGAAATGTAATTAACTATTTTACCATGTACGCTCTCAGTTATTAACCCTTCTAATACTCTTCCTTTAAAAATATTGGTGCTGTCATTACGCAGTATTCTAAAATCACCTCTGGTGAAGATATTGTCCAAACCGGCTACGAGTCCCATTGTTCGGCATATATGCTCATACAGATCAACATATAGACTTTTTACATCTTCAAAAGAAGCTGTGGTTATAACCCTAGCACTCTTTAATATTGCATTGGTAGATTTATAGTAATTTACGCCTATGACTGGTAGTAGATACTCAATATTATCCATGATCCTTTGTTGAAGCTTTACTGTATCTCGCTGCCACCGATTCAAATTTCCAACACGGTTAAGTAGCAAAGCCAATCCTACAACTTGATATTTATGATCTTTCACTGCCTTTGAGAAGATTTCTTGAGCTTGTAAGAGATGATCCTTTCCAATCTCATTCATATACTGACTTTGATTTACATAAAGCATAATACGCAACTCATCAGCGTCATTCTCCATGGGGAAATGTTGTGCTGACATTCGCATATCTCGGCGAACAACATTTTCTAATGCCTTCTTATTCTTAGCCGCATATAAATCATTGCAGTTTTTAACAAGTTGTAATCCATCAGATTTATACGTCAGTATCCTTTGAAATTCCATCCTATACTCTTCATAATTTTCTATCTCAATAGTAGTACGAATAAAAGGAGATATAGGCATAGTATCAAATGCGTCATAAACACTACTTGGTGGATTTGTGAGAAATTCGGGAGAAATAGAAATAATTTGACTTATTTGCTTCAAGTTCAATCGTTTAATCTCTTCAGTAGATAATTGCTTTGCGTTTTTAAAATGAATATCTTTTTCATTCCATTCCCCGTTAAGAGTCACGCCACATTTGCATTTGAATCTTATTGGATGATGATTAATAAATCCCATCTGATATTTAAGATTTGTAATCTTTTCACATATATCACATTTTAAATATAAATTAATAACCATCAATGTCCCTCCATATATTAAAACCTTCTTCTCTAGAAAAATTATTATCAACAAAGTTTGTTTAATAGTGCGGTCTATTTCTTTCGACAAATCCTTCTTTAACAAACAGTAACACTTTACAACATTTGAATTTAATCACAATACATTGCGACTGGTTTTATGATGCTAGTATGAATTAGTGGACACGAAAAGTGCGACACAGTAAAATTGCCTTAAGAAAGGATGTGTGTTGCACATGGCCCGCAATAGCAAACACTACGCTGAAGAATTTAAGCAACAAATCATTGAGCTACATCTGGCTGGTAAGCCAGTTGCAGAACTCGCGGCTGAATATGGCTTGGTTGAACAAACAATTTACAAATGGAAAAAGATCTATGCTCCTACAATCGAGGTGGATGAAAACAAATCCATTTCCTTGAAAGAATATCGGGCCATCCAAAAGAAAATGCGTGAACTGGAATTGGAGAACGAGATATTAAAAAAAGCTACAGCCATATTCGCCAAAAAACAATAAATCAAATCGTTGCTTTCATAACAGAATATCAAAATGTATATCCAATTAAACTCATGTGCAAGATGCTTCACTTTAATCGTAGTACCTATTACAAGGTAATACATCATGTCTCTTCAACGAGAGCATCCGAAACACAGCAGCTTGATGCAGATATTTTGAGGATATACTACGATACAAAACGCCGCTATGGAGCACCTAAGATTTATAAAGATTTACACGGTAATGGCTGGCATATCAGCTTAAAACGTGTACAGCGAAGAATGGCTGCCATAGGCATTGGTTCTGTAGTAATTAAAAAGTACCGTCACTTCTCGAATAACCATCCGGTAGAAGAGAAGGAAAATATATTGAACCAGGATTTTAAGACCACTGGAATCAATCAAAAATGGTGTACAGATATCACGTATATCGCAACAAAGAAAGATGGATGGACATACTTGGCATCTGTCATGGACTTATACAGCCGCAAGATCATCGGCTGGGCCTATGACACATCAATGACAGCTGAACTTGCAGTTAAAGCCGTCGAGAATGCGTGTCTGAATGTTTCTAACCCGGAAGGTATTATCCTTCAAAGTGATCTTGGGGCTCAATACACGAGTGATCAGTTTGAAAGCTATCTTGCAAAGAAAAAGATCCGGCATTCGTTTAGTCGTAAGGGATGTCCTTACGACAATGCATGCATTGAATCGTTTCATTCCTTACTGAAGAAAGAGGAAGCTAATCTTCGGGAATATAAAGATGCAAAAGAAGCTTTCAATAGCATCTTTGAGTATATTGAGTCTTGGTATAACCACAAAAGAAAACATAGTAGCCTAGGCTACAAGACACCAGATGAGGTTCACATGCTGAGAGCCTGATTTAATAGTCGCAATTTTGGTGTCCACTTTATTGACTTAGATCCATTAATTGTGAAAAACATATTGTGGTAAGAGCGAAAAGTTGGAAAGTGGAGATCAAATAATCACCCTTGCTGTTAAAAGTTTAAGGAGCGTGATACATATGGGAATTTTCAGTTGGCTCTTGCGCTCACGGGACAATCCCACCAATAGCTACCACTTCAGCGGCTGGCCGTTCGTGTTCGGCAAGTCTGCCGCCGGAGCCAAGGTCAACGAATTCACAGCCATGCAGACCACGGCGGTTTACGCCTGCGTCCGCATCTTGGCGGAGTCCATCGCCGGGCTTCCGCTTCATTTGTATGAATATCGAGGGAACGGGAAGGAGCGAGTGCCGGGGCATCCGCTCTATTTTCTTCTCCACGACTCGCCCAACCCCGAAATGACCTCTTTCATATTTCGAGAGACAGCGATGATTCACCTGCTCCTGTGGGGAAATTCCTACGCACAAATTTTGCGTGATGGGCGAGGACGCGTGATGGGGCTGTACCCGCTTCTGCCCAATCGCATGAGTGTCGGACGCGATGAATCTGGGGAAATCGTTTACACTTACACACCGATGAGCGAGTCCAATCCGCATCTCAAAGGACAGCGGCAGATTACTCTGCGGCGTGAGGATGTGCTCCATATTCCGGGACTCGGCTTCGATGGTCTTGTCGGCTACAGTCCCATCGCCATGGCGAAGAACGCCATCGGGATTGCCCTTGCGACGGAGGAATACGGCGCAGCCTTTTTCAAGAACGGTGCGCGTCCGGGCGGCGTTCTGGAACATCCGGGAGTCTTGAAAGATCCATCGAAGCTCCGTGAAAGCTGGCACGCCGTCTACGGTGGCACGATGAACACGGGCAGGATTGCTGTGCTCGAAGAAGGCGTCAAGTATCAGCAGATTGCCATACCGCCCGAAGAAGCGCAGTTCCTTGAGACGAGGAAGTTCCAGATCGACGAGATTGCGAGGCTCTATCGCGTGCCGCCGCACATGATCGGTGACTTGGAAAAATCCAGCTTCAACAATATCGAGCAGCAGTCGTTGGAGTTCGTAAAGTACACGTTGAATCCGTGGGTGGTGCGCTGGGAGCAGTCGCTGCAGAAAGCACTGCTTACGGATAAGGAGCGGAAGGAATATTTCATCCGCTTCAAAGTGGACGGGCTTTTGCGCGGGGACTACAAGAGCCGCATGGAGGGATATGCCATCGGCAGACAGAACGGCTGGCTTTCCGCCAACGACATCCGAAGCCTCGAAGACCTCAATCCAATTGAGGGTGAAGAAGGCGGCGACCTCTATCTCATCAACGGCAGTATGACGAAGCTCAAGGATGCGGGGTTGTTTGCGAATAAACAGCAGTGGGGGGAAAATGATGAAACGTAAATTTTGGAACTGGGTGCGAAACGAGGGGGAGAAGCGCACACTGCTCCTTGACGGCGAGATTTCGGATGAGACATGGTTCGGCGATGAAGTCACGCCTGCCATCTTCCGCGAGGAGCTTCATGCAGGAAAGGGAGATGTCGTTCTCTGGATCAATTCGCCCGGCGGCGACTGCTTTGCGGCGGCGCAGATCTACAACATGCTGATGGACTATTCGGGCAGTGTCACGGTCAAGATTGACGGACTTGCGGCATCGGCGGCATCCGTCATCGCGATGGCAGGCTCGACCGTGGAAATATCTCCCGTAGGCATGATATTAGTCCACAACCCTATGACCGTTTCCATCGGCGATGTGCAGGAGATGGAACGCGCCATCGCACTGCTTGCCGAGGTCAAGGAGAGCATCATCAATGCCTACGAAATCAAGACGGGAATGTCGCGTGCGAAGATTTCGAGGCTTATGGATGCTGAGACGTGGATGAATGCGAAGAAGGCGGTGGAACTGGGTTTTGCCGATGCCGTTCTCAATGGAGAGAAGAATCGCCCGATAAGCGATGAGGCGGATGGCCTGATCTTCTCTCGCGCCGCCGTCACCAACTCCCTGCTCTCGAAATTCGGGCAGGGCAGGCAGCTGAACAAAGTCGATGCAGAGTCGCTGAAAAAGCGGCTCTTTTCTATTGCACACTGAGGGGGAAAATAAAATGGATAAGATTTTGGCAATGCGTGAAAAGCGTGCGGCTCTCTGGGAGCAGGCGAAGGCGTTCTTGGATGAACACACGCAGGAAGGAAGTCTCTCGGCGGAGGATGCCAAGGCATACGAACAGATGGAAAACGAGGTTCTCGCGCTCGGCAAGGACATCGAGCGTATGGAGCGTCAGGCGATTCTCGATGTGGAAATGGCAAAACCGACGGCGGCGGCAATCACCAATATGCCGGGCGCGTCTTTGGACAAGGACAAGCAGGGCAGGGCGAGCGATACCTACCGCGCCGCAATGCTCAAGGCGCTGCGCACGAACTTTCGCCAAGTTGAGAATGTGCTGCAGGAAGGCACGGACGCAAGCGGCGGTTATCTTGTGCCGGAGGAATACGACAAGCGCCTCATTGACATCCTCAGCGAGGAAAATGTCCTGCGTTCCCTTGCAACGACGATCACGACGAGCGGCGAGCACAAGATCAACATCGCGGCCACGAAGCCTGCGGCATCTTGGATTGAGGAAGGCGCACCACTCACCTTCGGCGATGCGACCTTCGATCAGATCGTCCTCGACGCGCACAAGCTGCACGTTGCAGTCAAGGTCACAGAAGAACTTCTCTACGACAATGCCTTCAACCTTGAAAACTACCTCATTGAGCAGTTCGGCAAGGCTCTAGGCAATGCCGAAGAGGATGCTTTCCTCAATGGCGACGGCGTGCATAAACCGAAGGGGCTTCTCGCTACGGGGCAGCCTTCCCTCACCACAGCGGCGGCAGACATCAAGGCAGACGAACTTGTGACACTCGTCTACAGCCTCAAGCGTCCCTACCGCAAGAATGCGGCGTTCCTCGTCAACGACCAGACGCTCGCCGCCATCCGCAAGCTCAAGGACAACAATGGCGCGTATCTCTGGCAGCCTTCGTACCAGATGGGCGAACCCGACCGTCTGCTCGGATACCCCGTTCACACCTCGGCATATATGCCGGCGGCTGCAGCAGGGAAGATCGCACTTGCTTTCGGCGACTATGCCTACTACAACATCGGCGATCGCGGCACGCGCTCTTTGCAGGAACTCAAGGAGCTTTTTGCGGGGAACGGCATGGTGGCCTACCTTATGAAGGAGCGCGTCGACGGCAAGCTCGTGCTGGCGGAAGCCGTGCAGCTGTTGAAGATCAAGGGATAAGGAAAAGGAAGAGCCGCTACATCAATGGGTGCAGCGGCTTCTTCTTTGATGGAAAGGAGATGCGTTCCTATGCTTGTATCGCTCGAAGAAATCAAAGGCTACCTGCGCATCGACTCGGATGCCGAAGACAGCCTGCTCACCTCCCTTGCAGATACGGCGGAACAGCTTTCACTGGCAATTTTGCGTGCCAAGTCGTGGAAGGAAGTCAAGAAGCAGGAAGCGGCGCGGACAGCGGTTCTCTATGCCGTTGCGTATCTCTACGAGCATCGCGAGGAGGCTGACCATCGGAAGCTCGCCCTGACGCTTCGTGCTCTTTTGTTTGGCGAGCGAAAGGAGAGTTTCTAGTGTATGTGAGTGTCAACGAACTGCGTCATCGCATCACGGTGCTGCGTCCGCGAGATGCGCCAGATGCGGCAGGTAATCTTATCGAGGAGAGCCGTGAGCCGTACTGCACGTGCTGGGCAAAGATACTGCCGTTCGCAGCGAAAATCTCGGACGGGTATGCCGAGCAGGTCAAGGAAGTCGAGTATCGCGTCGTTATGCGCTATCGGGAAGACATCCGAGATACGGACTTCATCCAGTGGGGAAATAAGACTTTGGAAATCAAAGCGCCGCCTTACGGCATGGACGGCAGGAAGAGATGGCTTGTCATTGAGTGCAGGGAGTTGGTGGAAGATGAGCCGTGACTTTGTTTCTACGAGAGAATTGCTGAACCGCATGGGCAAGGGCGCAATGGATGCGGCGAAAAGGGCTTTGGCAGAAGGAGCGGAAGCCGTCAAGACGGAGGCGAAAAGCCGCTGTCCCGTCTATCGGGGGCGTGACAAGCGCGTCGTGCCGGGTGCGCTTCGAGATTCCATCCACTGCGTCAAGCGCGGGGGCGGCACGTCTTGGCATATCGTGGCGGATGCCAAAGCACAGGACGGCACAGCATACGGCAAGCTCGTCGAGTTCAGTCCGAAGATCAACCAGCCGTTTCTCTATCCCGCGCTTGATGCCGAGAGGGATGCCATCAAGAAGAACATCGTCGAAGCCGTCAAGGCTGCATTGCGGAGGGAAGGAAAATGAGCACAGCGAGCAAGGTCTACCAGGCATTGGCGAGATACAAGCCACTTACAAGACTGCTCCATCGAAACGGCATCTACCACGGGAGAAGTCCCGATGCGGGAAGCTATCCCGTCCTTGTATATTCCGTTATCTCTGATGTGCCCGCGCTGTCGGCGGACGGCATGGAGATGGAGCGGCGCGTGACCGTGCGTCTGCACATCCTCACGAAGGACGGCGCGTATGAAAAAATCGAGGATGCCGCGAGAAAGGTCATGGACAGCCTCGGCTTTCGCCGTTATCAATCGATGGAGTTGGCGGAAAAGCAGGCGTTCGTGAAAATCATGGATTTCAAAACAGGAACAGGAGTTGAGAAATAATGCCAAGTCCAAGCGTAACAGCGCCCGCCGCCAATCTCACGAGCGGGCAGTTCATCAATGTGGAGAAGCTGCATATCGCCAAGATGCTGACAGATGTGCCGAACGGTACGGCGACGTATGAATCGCCCATCAGCTTGGGTAAGATTCTGCGAAAAGTGGACATCAAGCCCAAGACGAGCCAGGCGGAACTTTTTGCCGACGGTCAGTCCGTAGATACGGCGGCCAATACCGCCTCGTACGATCTGACCTTCGACACATCGGCGCTCCCCTTGGAATACGTCGCCTATCTCTTCGGGCACAAGATTGACAAGGGCGTCATGACAGCGAACAAGGACGACGTGCCGCCGTATTTCGCCGTCATGTTCCAGTCGGACAAGCGAAACGGCAAGAAGAGGTTCACCAAATTTTTCAAAGTCCAATTTGTCGAGCCTTCGGAATCGGGCAACACGAAGGAAGAGAACATCAAGTACGATACGCCGACCATCTCGGCAAAGGCGATCTATCGTTTGTCGGACGGGCAGTCGTATGCGAAAGCCGACGAGGAAGCGACAGGCTTTGCCGCCGAAACCGGGACGAAGTGGTATGAAAGCGTATAAGGAAAGGCGGGAAAACTCTGATGGAAACACCAACCATCACGCTCTATGGCAAAACGTATGCGCCGAAACCGCCCAAGATGAAAGTGTGGCGCAGGTTTCTTGCCTTCTTCGACGAGGACAAAAAGAACCTCAGCGTCGAAGAGTTCCTCGATGCGGAAATCGACCTCATCCTGCTCGCCTTTGACCGTGAGGAAGTCACGAGAGAAGCCATTGACGACAACATCGAGGTCGCGGACATCGTGCCATTGACACGGGAACTTTTCCGCTGGATTCAGTTCTTGACCTTCCAGAAACTCGTGAAACTCCCAAACGACGAGGCGGGGAAGGCGTAGAGCTTTCCCCGTATCAAAACATTCTGCGCTACTACGAGCGCCTGCAGTCCTCTTACGGCTGGACGATGCAGGAGGTCGACGCTCATGAGATCGCCTTTCTCTTAGATCAGCTTTTGGCAATAACGCAGACCGAGGACAGGCAGGAAATTTTCATTGACGATGTGATGTGACATGGCAAGAGGACAGAAAATCGATGAGCTGTATATCAGTCTCGGCTTGGACATCGCACGCCTGCAGCTCGATTTCGATACGGCAGGGCGCACGGTTTCCGAGACGATTTCAAGGCTCAACAGCAAGAGCAGTCAGCTGAAGCTCAAGATGGACGTCGACCTCGCCAAGCTCGACGGCGCGGGAACGGAGCTTGACAAGATCAAGGTCAAATACGAAGCCATCAACCGCCAGTTGGACATTCAGAGGAAAAAAGAAGAAATCCTCGCCAACGTGCTCAAGGATGTGCAGAAAGCGGACAAGGACGGCGCACGTACGCGCTATGCCGAAACGAATCTTTTGAAGCAGCAACGGCAGGTCGCACAGCTTGAAGCGGAGCTTAGAAAGCTCAATGCCGAGATGAAGGCGATGGGGCAGAAACTTTCGGCGGGCTTTTCAGCTGCCAAAGGAGGCGTTCACAGCCTGTCGGAAGGCGTGTCCATTTTGAACGCCAAGACAGCGGCTCTTATGGCAGTATTCACGTCGGGTGCGGGATTGTTCAACATCACGCACGACGCGATGCAGGCGGGCGAGGGTATCTACCGTCTGACGAAACGCCTGCACACGACGACGGCGGAAGCCGCACAGATGAGCCGCGTGTTTAGTTTGGCAGGAACAAACATCGACTCGCTCGTGCCGCTCTTTGCAAGGCTCGATAGACAGATGGAGTCGGCAGGTGCGAAGGGAAATGTCACAACCGAAGCCCTGTCGCGTTTCGGCATAGCCTTGACAGACGAAAAAGGCAATCTCTTGGGGCTAAACGAGCAGTTGGAACGTCTTGCTAAAGGCTATCGAAGCGCCGCCGATGCCGGAATGGAAGAAGCTTTCACCGCCGAAGTCCTCGGAGCAAGGGGCGCGGCGCTTATCCCTGTCTTGGAACAGTATGACGACCTTATGGAAGTCGCCTCGCACGTCAAGACGACGGGATTGCTCAATCCAGAAGAAGCGCATCAAGCATATCTCAAATGGCGTGAGATGGAGATGGAGGCGGGACAGCTCAAGCTCGCCCTCGGCTCTGCACTCCTGCCTGTCGCGGAAGACTTAATGCCAAATGTCATAGACAGATTCCAAGACCTCATCGCCTGCATCCAAGACAACAAGGACTCTATCGAGGAGCTTGCCGATGTGGTCGACGCTTTTGCTCGTGCTTCCGTCGATGTCTTGGATGGCGTGGCGGATGCCATGGAGAGCATCGGCATCAATGCGAAATCCGTAAAAGAAACATTGCACGATATTGGCACGTTTGCCAAGCACGGCGGCATCAAGACCACGGTGGACGCGATGCTCGTCGGTGCGAGTACGGGTGCTGTGGCGGGAACGCTGGTAGAGCCGGGCGGCGGTACGCTTGTCGGTGGCATCGGTGGTGCGATCGTCGGCGGCATCGGAGCTTATGAAGCCGCCACAAGCAGTCAGAAGTTCAAGGACTGGCAGGCGGCGGATGATGCGCTTAAAGCTGAGAAAAAGGCGGCAAAAGAAGCGGAAAAGGCTCTGCAGGACGAGAGTCGCGCACAGAAAGAAGGGGCGAAAGCGGCACGGGAGAATGCCGCTGCCGTCCGTGCCGCCGCTAAGGCAAACGAGGACTTGAAAGAAAGCCTGTACACGCTTTCGCACAGCGACCTTGAAAATGCGCTGCATGAGGCTGCCAGACAAGCGGAGAAGTTTCGTCAGTCGGGTGCGGACGCGCAGATGGTAGAAGAATATCGGCTGCAGAAGCAGGCGAAGATTTACGAGGATTTCCAACGGAATGTAACGGATAAGGTAAACGCCATCCACCATACGGAATTGGAGAAGCATCTCGCACAGATAGACGAGGAAGAGCGTGCCTATCGCCGTCAAGGCTTGGACAAGATCAGTGCCGCCACCTGGGCAGAGGCGAGCAAGGCTCGCATCATGGAGCAGTGGGAGTCAGAGGTAGCCTCCAAGATTGACGCTATATGGAAGACTTCGTTGGAAAACCGTCTGGCGGACATCGAGCGCGAGAAAAAAGCGTGGATGCAGAAGGGCTTGGACGAGGTGAAGGCTGTGAAGTGGGCGGAGAAGGAAAAACTCGATGCCCGAAGGAATGCCGCCTTGGAAGCTCTCAAGAGCCAGAAGAAAGAACTGGAAGCATTCCGCAAAGGCGGCACGAGTGGGTTGTTGGACTACTTGCGCGAATCGAATGGGCTGACAAAGGACGATCTGAATTTCCGTCCCGAAGAACTGGAACGGTTTCAACGAGCAAGGCAGACAGCGTTGGAAGATATTCTGCCGAACTTTGCTCCGCGCCGGGAAAGAGAGTCGGGAGAAATCAAGATTACGCTCGGCAATGAAGTGATGGAACGCCTTGCAGGAACGTTTGAAAGCGGCATGACGCAGAAGGTTATGGACAGGCTCAATATTGCTCCGACGGTGAATTCCTCTGGGCGAGAAAGCCGTCCTACATCGACGGCAAACATCGAAGTGCAGGTGAACATAGAGAATGCCGTGACACAGGACAACGAGGGGATGCGGCTCTTGGCAGATCATGTGGCCGACCGCATCCGTCCTGCTGTCGAGCGTGCTTTGGGAGGGGATTCCAATTCATATTCAAATTGGTGATGTACGGACGCTCGAAGCGGAGAACTGGCAGGTCTTGCCCGACGACCGTCAGCGCATGGTGGAAATCGTCGGCGGCGTGGTCGTGCAGGATTTCGGACACGTCGCCCAAGGCGACCGCATCTCCTGCACCGTTACGGTATTGGCGGCGGATTGGGAGAAAATCAAGAGATACTGGGACGCTCGCGAGAAAGTGGACGTTACGGACGAGGCGGGGAATATCTGGCACAATTTGCGCGTGACGGTGAAGGCATATGCCTATGTGCCGCACTTCCCGCAAGTTTATAAGCTCACACTGGAATTTTGGAGGGTATGACTATGGCGAACAAGCTGCACATTTATATGAACAATCCTACGAACCGCATGAAGGATGGCACGGAAGCAAGCACGGATACGGAGACTTCTCCCATCGCAGTCCTGCTGGATGCCGCAAAAGAAGAGGAGAAAGCCGTCAAATGCGCCGTGCGCTGCGATTCCGGCTACAAGGTCGAAGGCGCGGTCACAATCAAGTTCGTTGGAAAGAATGCCGCCAAGTGGAAAGCCGCTCAAGACAACAACTACACGGCAGATACGGTCTTGGCATCCGCTGACTGGAAAGACACAATCTCCCTGCAAAGCGTCGGCGAGGGCAACGTCATCTTCTGGGTCAAGGCGATGAGCACGTCCGATGAAAGCCCGAAGAATGACACCACCGTTGACGTACAGGCGGAAGGGCTGATCGTAGAAGTCTGAGGAGGCGATGGCATGGCGTTCAAGTACATCAATCCGGGGTATGCCGACTTGATTGACTTGGGAAGCGACAAAACGGTGCGGGATGCAAAGTACAGCAAGACGGGCGTATCCTTCTGGATGCCGAAGATACGCGGCATTGCCGTTCCCTATACGCTGACCGAGCTGTACGGCAAGTTCGACGTATATATCAAAAGCGGGAAGAACCTGGATTCGACGGCGTGGCTTCAATTCGGCGAAAAGAACAGGGTCAAAATCCGCGGGTACAATGACTATTGGACTGTCTACGGGGCGAACAGTAACACCTCTTACTTTGATGCCAGAAAACATATGAAGCACGATGACGTCAATACCATATGGTTTCATATGAAGCAGGGACTCAATTACGACGCGATGCTCCATGTCATAGTCAACGGACATGAGATTGGCAAACGGACGAATCTTTACATGGATCTTCGAGAGGCGAAGGAAATCAGCATTTATGCGGATACGGATGATGCGTTGCTTTCCAATATCATTTTGTCTGACGAGGATATCAACATGAAAGAGCAGGCTGTCCTTTTGTCCGTTCAGTTGACGGTCACGGATATGACAGATGGCGGCGACGGAAGCTATCGGGCGACGGCTGCGGGACAGCAGATTTTGCAGACGATGGATACGGCGGCGCTTGCCGCAACGTATGGTGCAGATTCCCAAGTGACCGGCGTCACGCTGTTCGGTGCTCCCGCCTATCGCACGGGAACAGGCATCTGCACGCTCACAGCCTTGGAAGATGTGAGCGGAGCAGTGACGGAACACGGCAGACATGAATTGACGGATAAGACGACGGCGATTGTTTGGGACGGACGTGGCGCATCTTTCAGCATGGCGGAGATGGAAGCGAGAAAGTTTGGCTGGAAAGCGGGGGAATAGCGCATGGACGTCTTGCTGAAGCCGAAAACCTGCATCGCATGGATTCCCATCGGCGAGGAAGTCCTGCAGCCGAAGATGTGCATCGCATGGATTCCCCGAGGGAAAGAAGTCCTGCATCCGAAAATATGCGCGTCGATTCTTCCTGCGCCCAAGCACAGGGAAATGATGAGTGTAGATACCGAGCGCCAAGTTGCTGAAACAGCTGAAGCAAGAGCAGACAGCCAAAGACAGGTTTGCAGCACCAACCGCATTGCTGCAGATACAAGACGCACGGTCACTTCTTCCGCCATCGACTGGACGGGTGCCAAGCTCCTGCGGCGTGTCGCATATCACGATACAGTTTCTGCCGCCACGCGAAGATGCGTTGGCGGCATTTATGTTCGCATCCACTGCGACACCTACCGCACGCTCTCGCCGAACTACAATATTCCGCGCGGAGCGACGGAGCGTGAAGTCGTCAAGCGCGAGACGGTTCGTGGAGACACAAAGCGCACACCAGGCATCAAGAATCGCATATCAGTAAGGATGCAGCGTGGACTCGGCAGGGGAAATGTCGCCAAAGCCGCCCTGCGCCGTACCGTCGTAGCGCTAGTGCGCGTCCGCTTCGATACCTTGCTCCGCATTCCTCATGTGCTCGAATACGTCAAAACATCCCGAGGAAGAAGCAAGCGTGCCGTATCACAGATCGCCGACAACTTCCGCGCTCACGGCATCCGCTCCTTTGCCGTCGCGCTCGGCGAGATGACGCTCTCCGATACTTTTCAGATGGAGACAGCACAGCCGCTTGCCATCGGCGATGCCGTGCGCGGTCAGATCTTGGACTATCGCTTCTCCTTCCTCGTGGAAGAAACCCTCCAACGGGACTTGCTCCAAACGGTAAAAGGAACGTACAGCAAGGACGCGACGCTCTACTCTGCCATTCACATCTTCGTGAAAGAAGCACAGGCTTCCCATTACGCGCAGTCTATCGCCGCCGCGCTCGGCTTGCAGCTCCATTGGGCGTGCGATGATTTCACGCCGTCGCAGAACTTCGAGGACAGTGGCATGACATATCAAGACTTCATCTCCGCGCTTTTTGGCTGGACGGCGAAACTGCCGCAGAGACAGGTCAATGTGTTCATCCGCGAAGATACGCTGCATATCGTTCAGCGCGGCAGAGAAGCATCTGTCCTCGACATCACGGACTGGCCGCACAGTCGCCCAACCGTGGAGCGCCGCCTTGTGCGCTCCTTGTGGCACAACGGCCATGCCTCGGAGATGGCGGGGAACGCCTACAACGAAGAAGATACCGAGCCGATTCCCTTTACAGGCACAATCTCTTGGGAAGAAATGAGCCGCACCTACCACAACGGCTTCTTGACAAGTGAAACGAACGAGAAAGGCATGACCGAATACACCTACCATGGCGAATATCTGACGAGCAAGCAGACGCACAACAAGGACGGCTCCACAAGTCGCACGGAATACACCTATGCCGAAACCGAGCGTGATGTGTATCTCGTCAAAGAATGGGAGCGCACGACAGAACCCATCAACGATGGAAAAAAGCACACGGAATACGACTGGACGGACTGGAACAACGAGCGCGGCACGGAGCGCATCATCTACCACGCTCCACTAGGCTATGGCTGGTATGCGACGACCGTCTATGTCGACGGCAATCTTGAGGGCAGCACCCTCTCGCAGGGAAAACCGGGCGGCAAGGCAAGCCGCTTCACGGTCGAGCAGTCCAATCTGAGCCTCGGTTCAAGCTATTCGCGTGACGAAGAGGACGCGCCCTTCACATCGCTGATTGATACGGAATTTCCCGTGAAAGGCGAAGCGTACCTCAAAGAACTGACGCAGGCGATTCTCTGGCTCAACCGCAAGACGCAGGAAACCGTCACGCTGGAAGTTTTTGCGAATATTCAAGACGGTGTGCCGGATGTCGGGCATATCGCTGATTTCACCGAGCGCATAAAATTCGAGGGCAAAGAATATTTCCTGCAGTCGAATGCCGTCGAGCTTACGCCACGCTCCCTCAAGCAAACCATAAAGATGACGAGGTGGTACTGATTATGAACGGTGTGCAAGGACTAGCTGACATGCTTGGAAAGAGCGTCAAAGATACACGAGAGAGGCAGGAAGGCAAGGCGCAGAGGGGTGTGATTCAAGGCGGCAGAGTGCGCATCGGATCGCGCTCCTATCCGTTCAAAGCTGTCGTAGACTGCAGCACGGAAGAAGGTGCACTCGTCTGGGTGCAGATTTCCAAGGGCGGCACGGCGATTATCTTAGGAGCGTGAGAATATGCACAGAGCAAGAGTGACGGAAGTGAGAGGAAAGAAAGTTCTCGCCGAAGGGAAGTGGCTCACCGTCATCGGCAATCGAAGCGTCCATAGCGGCGACTGGGTGTGGACGGACGGCCGCTGCATCTATGGACATGAATCCACAGGCGGCAGTGCGCCTGTGCTCGGTAAAAGAAGGGAAAGCGGCGTTCCCGTCTATGTTGGTGCAAGGCACTGCATCTATCAAAGAGGAGTGTTGCGAAATCTGCATGTTGACTATGAATACAGAGGGCTTCTTTATCTGGGGGCGCACGCCGCACATCTTCTGCCGCATCCGTATCCGCAGAGAAAGCAGCAGCTTCTTGATGCAGACATGGATGCAGCCGGGAATATTTTTACGCTTACGGGCGTTTATTGGACATTGGATGAAGACGGGATGTGGCCGAGTCCTCTGGGCGCTGTCCGTGTGGAAAAGAATAGGAAAGAAATCGCCGCGCACGATCTCAGGCCGTATTATGAGATGTTCAAACTGCCGCACTACACAAGCATCGTCACTGGAGGCGGACATATAGACTGCGAAGGGAACTGGGGCTTCTATTTGGAAATCGACGCATCCTCAGACGACAGATATAACGAGAAGAGACCCGGCACAGAATTAACCAACACAGTGTATTATGTGGATTCTGGAGGTGCGCGTCAGTTGTTCCATGACTATGCACGCCTGAACGAAAAGGGGTTCATACGGAAAAGTGAAAAACACACGGGTGCGAGAGGAAAGAATTTTCCAATCCACGACGGCTACTACTACATGTGGAACCAATACGCGCCGACGGGCGCTAACTTCTTGTCCCGTCCCGAACGCATCATACTGACCATTTTCACACCGACAGGAGATAAAATCCTCACTGGGTGCTTCCGCCTTGGCACGCGCTTTACGATTCTCCGCATCGGAGATGGGCAGTATCTGCTTGGCGTGCATTCCGTAACCACGCAGACGCTTTCCATGTTCACCACAGGAGAGGATCAAGTTCCGGAGGTATATCCTCCCGAGTGGGGATGGGACGAAGTTCATCCTTTCGAGAACGGACTGTACCTATGCAAAGACGGTCTGCTGCAAAAACTGGCGGAGGGTGATTGCGACACGTTCCGCTTCCGTCGTGTGCGGGACGTAAAGACATGGGAAAAGACGTTGAAAAATGCAATTCAAGGAGGCAAAAAATAATGGAAAACCTTATGAACCTTCGCTGGTGGTCGGCGTGCGTCGGCGTGCTTGTCGGCGAGTTCCTCGGCGACTTCGACCATCTGCTCTACGCACTGGTCGTATTTATCGCCGTAGATTACATCACGGGCGTCCTCTGCGCCGTATTGGACAAGAACCTGTCGAGCGAGATCGGCTTTCAGGGCATCGTGCGGAAAGTCGCCATCTTCCTGCTCGTCGGCGTGGCAAACGTGCTCGACATCCACATCATCGGCAGCGGCTGCGTCCTGCGTTCGGCGGTGATCTTCTTCTACCTGTCGAACGAGGGCATCTCGATTGTAGGACATGCAGCGAGAATGGGACTTCCCGTACCGAAGAAGCTGCAGGAAGCCATGAAGGAGATACGAGAAAAACAGATGCTCGGATAAAGGAACGAAGCCCGGCGGGGGAAATCCTGCCGGGCTTATTTTTTTGCCCAAAATCCATGAAGTTTCACCTTTGCCGTGGCTCTCTTATAGAGGTGATTTTATGAAAACATCCGCTAAAAATTCGGCTTTCTGTCCTTTCAATAGTAGAGAGGGGAGAATACCATGACAGAAGAGCAAAAGGAGCAAATCAAAGACCTTCGCATGAAGGGCGTGGGCTACAAGAAAATCGCGCAGTACATCGGCTTGTCCGAGAACACCGTGAAGTCTTTTTGCCGCAGGATGAATGCAGCAAAGCCGGAGGCAGTCAAGCCGCAGGCTGCGGATGTTGGCTTGAGTTGCGAATGCTGCGGCAAGTCGATGGAGCAGATTCCCGGCAGGAAGAAACGGCGGTTCTGCTCCGATGCCTGCCGCCAGAAGTGGTGGAACAGCCATCTGCATCTCGTGCAGCGAAAAGCTGTCTATCCATTGGTGTGCCGTCATTGCGGCAGAACCTTCGAGATTTACGGCAACAGCCACAGGAAATACTGCTCTCATGCGTGCTATATCGCCGAGCGGTTTGGCGGATGCAAGAGCGCCCGCACTCGGAGGTGATCGCCCATGACAAAGGAACAGTTTCAGCGCGAGAAAATGTACCAGGCCACGATGGGCATGGTGCGTCGGATGCGTTCTGCGGGGCTGATCTCTTTGGAGGAATACGCTAAGGTCGAGCAAATCTTCCTCGAAAAATATAAGCCGCTGATCGGCTCAGTATATGCGGAAATACCGTTGACTCCTTGCCCGAGTTGAGGGATATATGATGAAGGGTGATACAATTGAAGCTTACACGCATAGAACCGACCGTAGCGACACTTACGCCCAAAAAGAAAGTGGCAGCTTACGCTCGTGTTTCCGTGGAATCGGACAGGCTGAACCATTCGCTTTCGGCACAGGTCAGTTACTACAGCAAGCTCATCCAGAACAATCCCGAATGGATTTATGTCGGGGTGTACGCCGACAGCGGCATCTCCGGCGGTGGGATTAGCCGCCGGGCAGAATTCAAGCGAATGGTCGAGGATTGCGATGCCGGATGCATCGACATTGTTCTCTGCAAGAGTATTTCAAGATTTGCCAGAAACACGGTAGACCTGTTGGAAACCGTGCGGCATTTGAAATCTCTCGGGATTGACGTGTGGTTCGAGAAGGAGAACATCCAGTCCCTCTCAGCAGACGGGGAACTCATGCTCGGAATTTTGGCGGGCTTTGCGGAAGAGGAGAGCCGCAGCCAATCCGACAATGCCAAGTGGTCGATTCAGAAGAAATTCGAGCGAGGGGAGCAATGGCACGCAGCAGCTTACGGCTACCGCTGGGACGGCAAGTCTTTCGTCATCTGCGAAGAAGAGGCAGATGCCATCCGGGTGATTTACGACAATTTCCTCAAGGATATTCCGCTCAGTCAGACATCCCGCTGGCTGCAGAAACACGGACATGCTTCATCCGTGCCGTTCATTCGCTACGCCTTGCGGAACATGGTCTACGTCGGAGACGTTCTCCTGCAACGCTATATCACGGAAAATCCTCGGACACACAGAATCATCGAGAACAAGGGGCAGCTGCCGCGCTACTACATTACGGACAACCACCCTGCCATTATCGACCGGAAGACGTTCGAGAAGGTGCAGGCAAAAATCAGGGACAGCTACGACTTCAACCCAGCGGCACATCGCATCGTAAAGCCAAGCTGCTTCTCGGCAAAAATCATCTGCGGCAAATGCGGAGCACACTTTGTCAAGGGAGCGACCAGAACCAACGGACATGACGGCTTGCAGGAGCATTGGTTTTGCTACGACAAAATCCGCAAGCGGACGTGCAAAGCCGGAAACATCCGAGGGTATCGACTGCGCGAGGCTTCCTGCGAGGTGTTGGGACTGACGGAATTTGACGAGAATGTGTTTGCCAAGACCGTAGAGAAAATCCTCACCACCGATGCGGATGTGTTGGAATTCCACTTCTACGATGGCACGGTCAAGACGGCGAGAATCCACTATTTCGATCAAGCGGAAAAGAAGTACACCGACCCGCACAAGAAGCCCTTCGGCTACCGATGGAGCAAAAACGGTTATGTGCTTGTTCCCAAAGAAGCCGAGGCGGTTCAGCTGATATTCCAATACTATCTCGACGGCTGGCAAATCACTGACATCTCACGAAAACTGGAAGCCGACGGCTATGGCAGCATTCACGGGAAAATATCGCGCAAGCTGATCGCCTACACGCTGGACAGCGACTTCTACCTCGGTGTTCGCCGAATCAAGGCGCAGTTCTCCGAGAGTGGGAAGGAAGAGGTCATCAAAAACGACCACGAGCCGCTGGTGACGCAGGAGACGTTCGATGCCGTTCAAATGCGGCGGCGAGCGGAATACAAACGATGGAAAGGACGTGAGCGCGATGCGAAGTGTGACGGTCATCCCCGCCAGCATCCATAAATTCTCGGAAGTTCCGCTGGCAACTGCAGCCAAGCGGAAAGTCGCGGCGTATGCGCGAGTTTCCACGGACAACGAAGACCAGAAAACATCCTACGCCGCCCAAGTGGATTATTACACCAACTACATCAAGAGCCGCTCGGACTGGGAGTTCGCCGGAATGTATTCGGATGAAGGCGTGACGGGAACCTCCATGAAAAAGCGTGAGGGATTCACCCGCATGGTGCAGGACGCTCTGGACGGCAAGATTCAGTTGATTGTCACGAAATCTGTATCGAGGTTCGCAAGAAACACGGTGGACAGCCTCACAACGATACGGAAACTCAAGGAAAACGGCATCGAGGTCTACTTTGAAAAAGAGGCGATCTGGACATTTCAGGCTCGCGGCGAAATCCTCTTGACGATTCTTTCCAGCCTATCGCAGGAGGAAGCGAGGAGCATTTCTGAGAACGTCACATGGGGCTTGCGGAAGAGATTCGCAGACGGCAAGTTCTCCGTCGGATACTCGCGCTTTCTCGGCTACGACAAGGGCGAGGATGGAAATCTTGCCATCAACGAGGAGCAGGCCAAGATCGTGCGGCTCATCTTCCGACTTTTCCTTGAGGGTATGACGGCTTGCCGAATTGCCAAGGAACTGGCCGCACGACATATCTTGACGGTCACGGGCAAGGAGAAATGGAACGCTAAGACCATCCGAGGAGTCCTCGCCAACGAGAAATACACGGGCTGTGCGAGGATTCAAAAGACCTTCACGCCGGACTTCCTCACCAAGAAAGCCGTCAAGAACTGCGGACAAGTGCCGAGCTACTTCGTGGAGCAGAGCCATCCTGCCATCATCGACACTGCCGTGTTCGAGATGGTGCAGCGAGAGATGGAGCGACGCACACGGGAAGGCGGGAGATACAGCGGCGTGAGCATTTTCTCGGGGAAAATCCGGTGCGGCGAGTGCGGCGGCTATTTCGGTTCTAAGGTTTGGCACTCAACAGATAAGTACAGGCGCACCATCTACCGCTGCAACAATAAATACGACGGGCAGAAATGCCAAACGCCCCATGTGACGGAGGATGAAATCAAGGAAGCATTTGTTACGGCATTCAATCGTCTGGTGACGGAGCGGGAGGAGATCATCGCCAATGCGCGACTCGTCCGGCAGACCCTTTGCGACACGATGGCGCTCATGGAGGAGAAAGCCAAACTGCAGCAGGAACTGGCGGTGTTGGTGGAGATGACGGAGAAATGCGTTATGCAGAACGCCCGCATTGCACAGAATCAAGAGGAGTATCTACAGCACTACGAGGGACTTGTGGCGCGGTACGATGCCGCCAAGGCACGGTTTGACGAGGTGACGGACGCCATATCTGCTAAGGAAGCGCAGTCCGAGCGATTGGCAGTGTTCGAGCGGACGCTTAAGGCGCGGACTGCTCCTGTGGCAGAGTTCGACAGCCAGCTGTGGGCGAGTATGGTAGAGTGCGTGACCGTGGATAAGGGCATGACGGTGATGTTTCGGGATGGAACGGAAGTGAGCGTGTAGAATATGGAGTAACAAGAAGATTTTCAAGGGCGGGATTGGGCTTGATGTTGGAGAATGAATCCCTAGAATTTCAACCCGAGGGAGAACCCATACGTCACATCCGGCGTATGGAATCCCTCGGGTTTTATGATGGGCGCAGCGGCGAATACGTCATAGGAAAGTGTATCTATCGCACCGCGCAGCCCGATTGCTGCGCCTGCGAGCACATGCCCGTTGTAGAGATCGGCGCCGTAGCCGTAGACGGCACCGACATCGAGTCCAAGGTAGAGTTCTGCCTGCTGCTTTGGAAATTTCGTCGCAAATTCATTTCTAAGATACCAGCCGTTTGCTCCCATCAGCGTGACCTCGCCATCGAAGCCGCGCACGGTGTAGCGTCCGCCCATGCTGATCATATCCACGCCATAGAGCCTTTGCTCGTTCATCGTCCACTGTCCGTGTAAGGAACTCGTGAATGTTGCAGGCCGATGATCGAAAGTAAACGGATGGACATAATCCACATCGACGAACCACAGGCGATAGCGCGTCTTCGGCGCATTCGGATAAGTCTTCTCCTCCTGTGCGCCCAGCCAACCGAGTCCGAAACGGTGCGCGATACGGAAATAAAGCGTATCCCGCTCGATATAGAGCCGCTCTGCATAGCCGACTTCAAGCGATGTCTGGTGCATCGCTTGAATCGGAATCTCCACATCGTTGATAAAGCTGTGTGAATTGCGCTTCCGAAGACGAATATCCAAGCTCGTTTTCATAGAAGCAGAGCGATGTAGCGCATAATCCCAGGAAAACATAGAAATATTCGTATCGCCCGCACTGATGAAATCATAAGGGCGGCTCTCGACTGTCTGATGGTATTTTGACCGCTGGTAAGAAAGTGTGAACGTATGCGCTCCGTAAGGAATCGTATAGCTGACATTATGCCCGCGCGTGCCCTTCGCATAGCCGTCCTGTGCGCCGTCGAGATTCATGCCGATGCGAAGGATATCATTGCGCTGAAATATCTGATCGACGCCGACACTGCCGTAAAGCTGCAGTTTTCCTGTATCCTTAAGACCGGAATCATCGAAGGAGATTGTACCGTAGACATTCTTGCTGCGCATCACCGTGAGCATCAGGTTAGTCATTTGCGGCTCCTGTGCTGGCAGGAGTTTCACGGCAATATCCTGCGAAGGCAGGCGCTTCGCCTGCTCAAGCCCCTGCTCAATATCGCGCACATTCAAGACATCGCCCTCGCGAAACGGGAAGAGGTTGTAGGTATAGAGTGTATCACTGCCCTCCGCAAAGCGTACGGCATGAATGCGTCCGATCTGCAAAACGAGGTGCAGCTCTCCCGAAGAAAGATTTTGCTCAGGGATAACGACACGGCTCGTGGAAAAGCCACGCTCCATAAGTTCTCGATTCATCTTACCGATGACTTCATTGATATCCTTGAGAGAAAGCTCGCGTCCTTCATAGTCACGGGAGATGTGGCGCAGGAAATAGAACTTCCCAGAGTCATTTTCAAGCACGACCTTGGCGATGGGGAAACGAACCGTTTCATCGGCAGGGAGCGTTGAGGAAGGGAGAGGGGGCGTATCGACCTCCGTGCGTTCTTGATGCAGCCGCTCCTGCCGTGCCGCCTCCTGCGCTCGCGACTGGTCAAGCTGCTCTTGCTGTGAAAGTGGAGCAGCATTGGCGGGAGAGACGGATAGGGGGAGGATGGCTACTGCGAGTAGGAGGGCAGATGGGAGTTTGAGTGTTATCAAGTAGGTTCACCTCGAAGTTCTTGGGACGTAGCTTTATTCATCGAAGTCGTCGTCATCATGCAAAAAGCCCGTATCCCAGCCACCGACATTTATGCGATACTTGTCGATGTAAAAGCAGTCCATCGGATAATCTCGGAAGCCAGGTTTTTTACTGTACATGATCTGCGCTTGTTCAGCTTTTTCTCTCGTTGAAAAAATGCCGAGCGTTTTGAATATATCAATGCCACGTTCATTTTCGTAGCAATGTCCTAGTTCATAACAGTATTCCATACTTATCACCTCTTCGCTTCTAGGATAATTCTGGCATACCGTAGCAGGGCTCCGGATTCTTCTGAGAAGAAGCTGCTTTTCGGGTTCTCCGATTTTCCATGCTTAGCCAAGATCCTCTTGAGAAATTGCCGAGGGCGCTCCCCTTCACGTACCTGTTCCTCGCTTGCCCAAAGGGGGATATCGCAGGAGATGTTCTGCGGGGTCATTCGGGAGATGAATCCTTCTAGCCAATAACAAGCATCGATTTCATATTCTATCACGTAAAAACAAGAATATGGATAGTCGCGGAAACCGCCCAGCTTCATGTATCTTGCCGCTTCATCCTGCGCATTTTTGCGACTGCTGTAAATTCCGATTTCTTTTGCTTCTATGTTGTATTTGGCCAGATCGTAAACATGTAATAACATATAGACAACGGTTGCCTTATTTGTTCTTTCCACCGCGATCGCCCCATTTCTTTAATTTATTGTAATCACTCCTTGGACCTTTATCGTAGTTCCCTTTTCCATATAGTTCGTCCATAATCCTTTTTGCAAATTCCTTGCCGCTTTCTCCAGAATTTGGACGTAAGCCTTTAGCCCATGAAGGTCGATCTGTTGATTTCTCCTTTTCAGACTTTCTTGTGAAGAATATGTTGTCATCTGGGATATTTTTTGCCCAATCTTCTCGAAAAATGAATAAAGGATCTGTATAGGTTTCTCGGTTAGAGTCTGGTATGTAGGGATGAAGCATAAACGGGTATCCGGGAGTATCCCAAGGAGTCACTGTCGTTGAATCTAAGATGTAATGCCTAGTATTGTCTGTCGACGATGAAGTGGAATAGGATATTCCAAGTTTTTGCAAAACAGCTTCTAGTGCCGAATCTGCTCTCTCAAGTATGCAATGTCCGTTTTCCTCTATTTTGGCTAGAGCTTCTTTTGTATCTGTATTTTGGATATACTGTACTCCGCTGGAAAAAACAATAGCATAGCTTATTCGAGGTAATGCTTCCTCTAAGAGTTGAACAATTCTGGGCGACTGTGATGAAACGGCAGCGGCAACTGCAGCAGCCGCTGCCGCATGATTGTTCTTCGTCCCACTAGTTGCCGAAGTCGCACCAGAACCCGCATTCCCACCGATCGCCTTAGCCGCCGCAGCTCCTACAATCGCACTGACGATCTGTGCAGTGCCGGGATCCTTGATCTTCTTGATCTCGCCAATGATCGCCTCGTTTACGCCTGCACCGATGGCGCCAGAAGCAAAGCCAGCTCCCGTGATCTGGCTCATGATGCCGCCGATGATGGCGTGGACGGCGACTTTTCTGCCGCTGCCGTCATCGGGTAGGTTATGGGCGAGGCGGAAGGCTTCTTCGCCGAAAGCCTTGGCAAGTTCCTGTTGTTCTTCAATCGTCTGCTTGTCAAAGATTCTGCCCAGCTCATTCAGCGTGTTCGTTGTATCGCGGTTCAAGGCAGAGATGTCCTGCGTAGGATTCTCGCGAATGTCGATGGTTCCCTGCGCTACAGCAGAACTTGTCGTGCTGTTTGCATCGCCTTTGGCCGGCATGGAGAGGTTGGGGGAGAGGCTTATGGTGTTATAGACCTTGTTCTTCTCCTGTCGGCTCATCTTGTCATAGCTGCCGTAGTGGTGATACTCGGCGCCTATGCTTTTTGCGCTGTAGTCCGCACCGTTCTCCAAACCGCTGAAAGAGAACGTCCCCGTGCTGAGACGGTTCTTCTCCGCTTCTGCGTCGCTTGCGATCACGGCGCCCTTGAGGTCGGTGTTCTTCTCGACGTAGATGTCGAAGCCGTCTTTCCCTGCGAAGATGCCTGCCTGCTCATGTGCGCTGCAGTAGTAGGATTCCAGGTTTCCCTTGCTGACCGATGAACCGATCATGGGCTTGGAGAAGGAGCGGAGGATTTTTTCGGAGCCGACCGGGTCGAGCATCTGATTCATGCTCCAGGAGAAGTTGAAGCCCGCCGATGTGTTCTTCTCCTCGTAGGTTTCTTTTTCCTGCAAGGTCTCGATGTTGAGATTGCCGCCGATCTTTGCTGTGACCTTGTTGCCTTGCACCGTGCTGCCGAGGATGTTCGTATCCTTGCCGCTTTCAATCTGCAGGGCGTCTTTGGCAGAGATCTCCATCTTTTAAGCATTAGCGCTACAAATCACTGAATTCTTGTTCCTTTTCGGTATAATGGACTGAATTCTCACTAGTTCTGGTTATTTTTAGATTTAGAGAACCTTTACCGGGTCCCAGATGAAAATCGTATGGATCGCCCGCCGCTGGGCCGATACTTATAGCACGAAATTGTGTTTTTCCTAACGGAATATATATTAGAGTGAGCGTAGGAGTGGAGAACCCGTCCAATGAAGCCGTCCTATCTGTTCGTGTCCGTCGATTACCTGTACGGCTCTCTGCGCACGGAGGCGGCATCCAGCAAACGGCGGTGCACGTCCATCATGGCTTACGACACGGATGACTGCAAGGATGTGTTCGGAGGAGTTCTTTCCCCAACGAAGATGCGGTGTCCAAGCTGCTGTACCTACGGGTGCAGAAACTCCAACAGAAGTGGGGCGGACGCAAGATCCCAAACTGAGCGCTCGTGCGCAACAGCTATTGATGGATGAATGTATGGCAAAGGTGATGGAACACTATGATACGGCGTACTGAAAAAATGTTTACACAAAACTCTTGACATACCTAAAATCATCTATATAGAGATGCCTAACTTGCATATTATATCATACGAATTAGAACGCATTCGTTTTGAGGAAGTTAGGATAAATAGATAATACATGCTTTTACGAATGCTTCCTATGGCATGTATAAACCTCATACCTTGTGAAATAGGAACTTTCTTACATTCAGCTTTACAAAAAAGATAAACACACTCCTCACTACTCAAAACAAGCAAATCTGCAATAACATCAATAAAATGTATTTGTTTCCAAGAGGGGGTATCGGGTATTACGTGTATTTTTCCTAGGTCATATTTGGTTAATGGTTTGAATGTCTCTACAATGTAGTGGTGATTTATATCCTTATATCCTAAAATACCCTTAGTTGCATTGGCATATATAATATCGTTTTGATAATCTTCTTTTATTGCTTTTTGGTAAAAGCGATAGTCTAGATAAAATTCTTTATCGATGCACTGAATATCTTCCACAGAAATAGATTCGATGACAGCACAGGATATATCGATACAAAAGAAATGTTCGCTATAATCACCAATGTATACTTTATCCTTTCTCCAACGGTAACTCATAGAATAAACTATTTCCTGAAATATTATTGGGATTTTTATTATCTTATATGTTTTCTTTAAGATCTCTATGTGTATGAATTTGTTATTTTCTCGGCAATACAACAAAAGCTCTTTTGTATCCATATTTTTATAGCAGGCATCTATCATCAATCCCGGCATTATTTCCAGGGAATATACTGTTTTTAAATTTTCATCGTAAATAGTAATTCCTTTCTGCTCGTTGTTTACTATAATCATATCATTCATATATTCTATGAGATATAGATCTTTGTTTTGTATGATACGTTTTCCTAAATCTGATACAATCATATCTTCACAGCTCCAATTTTTTGCCGGAATCCGCTGTTCCTGGTCTGATTTCTCCTGTTTGAGGATCCGCTTCTCCCAAATGTTTTCCACGTTTATCGAAAACTTCTAAATGGGCACTTTCACCAATATGTTGTGTATCTCGATAATAATAGTAATTCCCTTTTTTGTATATCTTTACATTTTTTCTTATTTTTCCAGTGAAATGGTACTCTGGATTTCGCAAAACAGTCTCTGAATCTAAAGGTACACGCTTGTCAATTACATAGGCAGGAAGATCGTTAATTTGAGATTTAGAAACTGAAGCAAGGAAGCGGGATGTATCCTTTTGCATATTATCCAGCGAATTTTTTGTAATTACGAGGCCATATCCTGTAAGAGCAGCACCTTTGGCAGAGATGGAAAGAGAGAGCCCGCCTGTCTCTGGAGCCGCTACGAGACCGCTGGCGCCCATAGAGAATCCCATACCGATGCTTCCCAGGCCGAGGTTGAAGGTAGCCACATCTCCAGCAAGCGTAGCGAGATGATAAAATACAGTGTCTCGATTGTCGATGCGGCGCCCTGTCAATCCTTGGTAAATACCTTGGCCGAGGCCGAAGGACATGTTGTTGTCTACCGCCACAACAAATCCAGCAGCTCCATCTATAAGCGGATTCCGCATGTCCGCAGGCGTGACTGAAATCCTGCCTAAGCGAATTTGTGGCAGTCCGTCGAAAGTGACGTAATCGGTATTTTTCTTGTTGATGATATCAGCGATTTCATCGGGCGAGAGGATTCCTTCTTTTGTCAGGCGTTCTTCCTCTTCGTCGTCTTGCCGGTCTTTTTCTTTGTCGAGTCTTCGATATTCCTGCTCGATCGCCTCTTTTTCGGCTTCTGTATTGACCGCTTGCAGACGGCGCTCTTTCTCTAGGAACTGTGCTTTTGTCAATAAGTTGTTCTTCGTCCCGCTTGCCGCAGCAGTCGCACCAGCACCGGCATTGCCGCCGACCGCTTTCGCCGCAGCAGCTCCTACAATCGCGCTGACGATCTGTGCCGTGCCGGGATCCTTGATCTTCTTGATCTCGCCGATTACAGCCTCATTTACTCCTGCACCAATCGCACCAGAAGCAAAGCCAGCACCTGTGATCTGGCTCATGATGCCGCCGATGATGGCATGGACAGCGATTTTTCGGCCGCTGCCGTCGTCGGGGAGGTTATGCGCGAGACGGAAGGCTTCTTCGCCGAAGGCTTTGGCAAGCTCCTGTTGCTCTTCAATCTTTTGCTTGTCAAAGATGCGCCCGAGTTCATTCAGCGTGTTCGCCGTATCGCGGCTCAGGGCAGAGATGTCCTGCGTGGGATTCTTGCGAATGTCGATTGTTCCCGGTGCAACGGCAGAAGTTGTCGTGCTGTTCGCATCGCCCTTGGCAGGCATGGAAAGGTTGGGGGAGAGGCCTATGGTGTTATAGACCTTGTTCTTCTCTTGTCGGCTCATCTTGTCATAGCTGCCGTAGTGGTGATACTCGGCACCGATGCTCTTCGAGTTGTAGTCTGCCTCGTTTTTCAAGTTACCGAACGAAAACATCCCTGTCGAGAGGCGGTTCTTCTCCTTATCCGCCTCGCTTGCAATCACGGCACCCTTGAGGTCGGTATTCTTTTCGACATAGATATCAAAGCCACCTTTGCCTGCGAAGATGCCGGACTGACCTCTTGCACTGCGGTAGTGGGAGTCGATCGTTCCTCTGTTCGCCGAAAGACCGATCGTGGGCTTGGAGAATTTTCCCGCGCGAATATCCCACGAGAGATCGAAGCCTGCCGATGTGTTCTTCTCCTCGTAGGTTTCTTTTTCCTGCAAGGTCTCGATGTTGAGATTGCCGCCGATCTTTGCTGTGACCTTGTTGCCTTGCACCGTGCTGCCGAGGATGTTCGTATCCTTGCCGCTTTCAATCTGCAGGGCGTCTTTCGCAGCGATCTCCGTCGGGGTATAGGTCAGCGCATTTTCCCGGCTGTTTCCCTGTGCCTTGCTTGCGTGCAGGGAAAGCCCGGAAAGTCCTTGCGGGCTGAAGGAGATACCGATCCCGGCGGAGCTTGCTTCGTTCTGCGTCGTCGTGCGGTTCCTGTTTTCTCCGGCGGTCAGCTGTATATTCTGCTTTGCTGTCAGGGCGACGTTCTTTCCTTCGACTTTAGAGCCTTGGATGGTAAGATCGCGTTCGATGGCAGAGAGCGTTGCTTTCTCTCCGGCGGCTATTTTGCTGCCCGCATATTCCTTGGTGACGCTCTCCGTGCGGCTGTAAGACTTGCTTGTGCCGAGGCTGAGATTCAAGGAGAAGCCCGAGGCATCCTTCAGCGGGTTTTGTCCCTTGCCGAAGTTTTCATGGATGAGGCGGCCGGCCTTCCAGGCGTAGACGGCCTTCAAGCGGTCGTCCTGCACTTCGCCCATGCGCTGCAAAGGTGCGGCGATCTCCTGTCCGAGGCTCAAGAGTCCATGCCCGAGGCTGACGGTCAGTCCCGTTGTTCGGCTCTCCTGCGTCAAGACATCGCGGTAGATATTTTCCCTGCCGTCGATCTGCGTCTCCTTTGCCGTGATGCTCGCATTTTTGCCTGCGAGGATGCTGGCCGATGTGAGGTGTGCGGTATCTCCGGCTGTGATCTTGACGTCGCCTGCAAAGCCTGCGATGTTCGTTCCCGCCTGTGTAAGGGCAGAGCTGTCGCGCTCGCTCTTGACCTGCTGCGTGCCGATGGTGAAGCCGAGACCGCCGGAGGAGAAGATGCCGGAAGTCTTTTCTTCCTTGAAGCTGTCCGTATGGGCGTAGTTCTCTTCCGATGCCGCAGTGAAGTTTCTTCCTGCAGCGATATTCGTGGTATTGTCCGCGAGGACGTTTGCCGCCTGCAGCGTCACATCTTGTTTGGCGGCGAGATTGATGTTCCTGCCTGTGACCAGCGTGCCGCGCGCCTCGTCCGCCGCATTGTCGATGCGGATGGTTGTCCGGGTGCTCGACAGGAAGCCGCTTGCCGTATGGCGATGACCGTAGTGATCTTCGGCAGTTTCGCGTCCGGCGGTGAGGGTGATGTCCTTTCCGGCGGTGAGGGAGGTCGTGCCTTCCGTGCTGGCGATGGCAGCGGCTCTTGCTTTCAGATCGTTTCCGGCAGCTATGGAGATGTTTCCATCGGCGCGAATCTCTGTGCCAAGCTCTGTACCGCGCTTGGTGCGCAGGTAATTCTCTGCATTCTCCGTCATGTCTTTTTGGCTTTGGAGCTTCTTTGTGTCAAGCGTGATGTTTTCTCCCGCTGAGAGGAGGACGCTGCCATTCTTGCCAAGCGCGGAGAGCGTTGCGCCGACAAGCTCGATGTTCTTTCCTGCGCTGGCGACGAGGACGCCATCCGCGCCCTTGACGGCGATGCCTGCCGTCGTGTTCAGTACGTCTTGGTTCGCCAGATGCTCGCTCGTGCTCTTTGCCGCTATATTGCCCTTGGCCTCCAACACGACAGACTTCTCGCCGAGAACCGAGCCTTGGATGCGGATGTCTTTTTCCGACTGTAACGCGATGTTCTTGCCGAGGACAAGCCCCGAGCTTTCCAGATCTCCCGCTTTGGCGAGGATGTTCTCCCCGTAGAGCGTGCCTGCATTCTTGAGGGCTTCCTTGGTCTCGACGACGATGTTCTTCGCCGAGACGAGGCTGCCGCCTTCGGTGAGCTTGAGTCCGCCCGTATTCTTGGTATAGAGGACGGGGTATATGGCGCGTTCTTTTTGACCGTTGACTTCGACCTCGCGCTCTTCGAGCCAGATCATATCCGAGGTGAGAGAAGCGATCTGCTCCTTGGAGAGGGCGACGCCTGGGGCGAGGTTCATCTCTTTGGCATAGGAAATGCCCGCATCCATCAATGCTTTGAATGCAGTTTCATCGTCCGTATAGCCTTCCAGATGGCGTTTTCCCGTCTGCCTTAGAATCTGATCGGCAAGAAGCTGTTGCTCGTAGAAGCCGTCGCCGATGCGCTTGGGAATCTTGTCTTGATCCCATTTCATTTGGCGGTACATGTAGTCCGAGGAGAGGAATTTCCGCTTGTTGGTAAAGGCGGGATCCGTTTCTACGAGATACTTTGCCGTGGATTCCGGATGGACATGGTAGAGAGAACTGACGAAGAGGGCTTCCATCTTCGTACGGTCGTCGGATTTGGATGCGTTCGTGTGGGAGAGTCCGAAAGGGGAAAGAGCGTTTTGCACGCGCTGTCTCTGTGCATCTTGGATGTCCGCCTTTTCGACGGACGCAGCATTGCCGCCCTCATAGGTCTGCACGCCGATGGGGGAGGGATTGCTCTTGGTGATTTCGGGCGTCATAAAGACTTGGGAATTGTAGCGGCGCTCCCGTCCTGGGTGAAACCAGCCGCCTCTTCTCGTGTAGCTTCCCTGCGTCGTTCCGAAAGTGACGGCAAGCTCCTGCTGCTTTTTTGCGTCTTCTCGAAGCGCTCCTGTGGTTTTCAGCGTATTGCCAGCGATGATGCTGCTGTCTTCATTTTCGACATCGCTTTGAAGGAGAATGTTCTTCCCCGCACGGATACTGCCAGGAAGAGACGAAGTGACTTTTTCGTTGGAGATTTGCGAATAGCTGCGAATCACGGTGAAGTTGTCGATCTTTTGTCCGGCGGCTTCAGCGACGGAGGCGTTGTGCGCCTTTGCTTCTTCGTTGTAAGCCGTGATCTTTTCATTGAGTCTGGTGAGGATGGCTTTATACTGCACATCCCATGCTTTTTGTGCGGCAGGATTGTCGTCAGCAGGGCGTGCAGTGGGCATGGAAGTCACGTTGAAGCGCTCGAAGATGGGATCGTCGTAGGCGTAGTTCGGTGCGATCTTGCCGATGAGTTCGTCGGGAATGGGCGATCCTCCTGCGGCGATTTCTTCTGGGGAGAGTTGCCGGATTTCTTTATAGGCAGCGAGTTCGAAGATAGGCTTTAGGGCGACGTAGCTGTGATATGCGCCGTAACCGCTGTCGATGTCACGGAATTCTTCTGCGGGAAAGGCTTTGCCGTATTCTTTGTGTCCGCCCTCATCAATGCGAAGCTTCACGGGATTGTCTTTCGTCTCTGTGATGACACGCTTGGCGGAGAAGGCGGCGTTCTCGTTCTTCGTCAAAGGCGCGGTGATGGAAATGCTGCCCTGCGCCTCGATGCGTGCGCCGCGATTGGCGACTTCTTCTTTTGCCGCAAGCGAAAGATCGCCGCCCGAGTAGAGCAGGGCATTTCCGCTGTTTTGGATGGAGTTTGCCTGAAGAGCGAGAGCTTCACGTGCGGCGATGACGCCTGAGGGAAGGGCGGTGAGCTCGGCTTTGACGGCATCTACAACCTTTTGCTGTGTGTCGTAGGCGGATTCGGCGGTTTTGATGTTCGTGTTGTAAATGGCAATGTTCGCCTGGGTTGTGAACTTTGTGACGTCGACGCGATGCGCGGCTTCGAGGAGCTCGGCCTTTTCCTTGAGGATGCGCATCTCTTGTGCCAGACGCGCTTCAAGAGCGGCATGCTTTTCGTTTCGGATATGCGAAGCCTGCACATGGATCGTATTGCCGTAGATTCTGCCCGTGGCGTCGTTCTTGAGATTCGAGGCGGTGATAGCGGCTCCTTCGTCGGCTTGAACAAGGCCGCGATTCTCCATATCTGTCGTATGAATGGTGAGGCTTTTTCCAGAGATTTCTCCCGCAGCCGTTTGCGTAAGGCTTCCTGTCGTTGCAAGGAAAAGCGTGCCGCCAGCTTCCAGCTTTCGTTGATTGTAGACGTTTCCCTGAAGATTTGCCGTGAGGTTTCTTCCTGCATGGAGATTGCCGAAGTTTTCTGCAGCAGCTTCGTTGGAGAGGCCGCTGTCATGGAGCGAGAGGCGCATATCTCGGTTGGCAGAGAGATTGCCGGCAAGGGGCATGGCGCTCGCTTCAATGGAGAGGTCTCTGCCGCTTTGGATAGAGGCGTCTTGGATGTCGAACGCATTTTTGACGGTGAGGGAAACATCCCCGTTGCCTGCAATCTGACCGCTTTGTGTATGAAGGTTCTCGGCAGAAAGCGAAAGATTGTTTCCGCTGAGGAGTTGTGCGCCGTTATTGCTGAGTTCTTTTGCCATGATTGTGAGCGTGCCGATATCGTTCGCTTTGCCCGAGGGAGCGATGGCGGCAGCAAGCGTGCCTTTGTTGACGACGGAAGCAGCATGAATCGTCGTATCCGCTTCGCTGATGATCTTGCCGCTGTTGTAAAGCGCGGCGGCAGAGATGTCTTCTTCCGTGCCGTTCTTTGCCTGTACGTTGATTCTTCTGCCATAGATTCCGCCGGTGGCGTCATTCTTGAGCTGTGCAGTATGGAGAATTGTTTCTTCCTTCGCTTGAACAAGACCGCTATTTTCTACATCTGCCGCCCTGACATGGAGATGCCCTGCCGAGAGTACTCCCGCAGCGGATTGCGTGAGACTTCCGTCTGCCGTAAGGGAAAGCGTGCCGCCTGCATTCATCGCCCTCTGATTGCGGATGTTTCCCCGGATGTTTGCCGTGAGGTTTCTTCCCGCATGGAGATTGCCGAAGTCCTCGGACGCCGCCTCGTTGGAGAGGTCGCTTTTTACTGCGATGGTCATATCCCTGCCGCTGGAGAGATTGCCGCCAAGGGGCAGGACGTTCGCTTCGACGGACAGGTCTTTGCCGCTTTGGACGGCGCTGTTTTCAACGGTCAGGGCATTCTGGGCGACAAGGGAAATATCCCCGTTACCCGCGATGCGGCTGTTTTGCGTGTGCATGTTTTCGGCGGATACAGCGATGTCTTTGCCGCTGAGGAGTTGGGCGTTGTTGTTGTCGAATTCTTTTGCCGTAACAGTGAGCGTGCCGGCATCGTTTGTTTTGCCCGAGGGAGCGATGGCGGCGGCGAGCGTGCCGGTATTGGCGATGGCTGAGGCATGGATTGCCGTATCTGCTCCGCCAACGATCTTGCCGCTGTTTTGCAAGGATGAAGCCGTCAGGACGGTGTTTTCCTTGCTGTAAACAGCGCCGCTGTTTTCTATTTCGTTTGCACGAATACGAGTCGAGCCGTCCGTGTAGAGGTTGCCCGATGTCTTGAGGTTACCGTTGACGTCGAGGGATGTGGCCTCCGTGCTCGTGATCTGTCCCGCGAGGTTGACGCCGAGTCCTTTTTCCGTGCCGATAAGCTCGATGCGGTTCGCGTACATGCCGCCGATGGCAGCGAGATCGAGGGCGTAAGTCGGCGTGTCCTCCGTGCCTTTTATGGGCGTGATGGTGCCATCGGCATAGCGGATTTCGTTGGCTCCGGCAGCGAGCTTGGCGTTTTTCGCCCAGAGTCCGGCATTGATTTCGATGGCGCGGGCATAGATTTCCGCAGAGTCTACACCTTGGACATTGAGACCGTTGCCTGTGACAGAGAGAGTGCCGCCTTCCACACGGATGGCAGCGAGATTGCCCGATGCATCCATCTCGGTGCGCCCGGTGGCAAGCGTCACTCTGGCGGTATTCAAAAAGCCGGCACCGTCTGCCAGAATCCCGTTGGGATTGGCGATGACGATGCCGGCTCTGTCGCCTGCGACCTCTAAAAAGCCGCGCAGTTCAGACGGATTGGCGCTCGTGACTTCGTTGACGATGATGCGTGCCGTGCCTGCGGCGAGATTTGGATTCCCCTGCACGTATCCCGCAAGCTCGGTGGAGGTGAGGCTGTAGCTGTTGTTGAGGATGGCGCCGCGTTCGGGAACATTAAAGAATTCATAGCGGTTGACAGACACGCCGCCTGCCGTGGGCGCTGTGATTTGAACGAGGGGATTGCCGCTTGCCGTTTCCGTTACAAGGGGGCGTTCCGCAACTGGGGCGTTGTTGTCCGGAAGAATTTCCTCCGCAAAAGCAAGCATCGGCTGCACAGAGAATGCGCCCAAGGTGAGCCAGCTCGTAATCTTTCTTGCCAGTTCCTTCTTTTTCATGCGATAAGAGCCTCCTTGAATGATGTAAAACACAAAATGAATAAAACTATGATAGCATGTTTTAATGATTCTTTCAAGAGAGCAAAAAGGGGAAGGGAAAAGATAGATGTAGTCTTATAGTCTATGGAGTCTGTCAGCGTATGTACAGCTCTTCGAGCAGTCTTGTTCGACATCCAGATTCCATGACCAATTTTTAGATTCTCGTGTCCAGTTTTTCTGGCTAGGGTGTGCAAAATCTCGACCTAGGGGGTGCAAATGCACCCCCTAGCACTATGCCGAGAAGCCTTGATTTATGCGGCTTCGCGGCGCATACTCGCTTAACGATAGGCAGGGGGGTGCAAGGGGGTGCATCGTTAATCGGGTATAGGGGGTGCATCGTTAGATTGTATCAAAGTTAGGGGTAAGACGGAACTCCTTATAACGATTATGTCCAGCCTGGCTCAGGAGGAAAGCCGCAGCATCTCGGAGAACACCACATGGGGCAAGCGGAAGCAGTTCGCTGAGGGCAAGACCAGTGTGGGCTACAGTGCATTCCTCGGCTATGACAAGGATTTCAAAATCAACGAGGAACAGGCGTAAGTGGTGAAGCTCATCTACAAACTCTTCCGCGGCGGGCGATCCTTCTACGCCATCACTAAGGAACTGGAAAAGCGCGGCATCAAATCTCCGTCGGGAAAGGATAAGTGGTACATTTCTACGGTGCGCTCCATTCTTACCAACGAGAAGTATCGTGGCGACGCACTGATCCAGAAAGAGTACACGGCGGACTTCCTCGATAAGACGCGACGGAAGAATACGGGCGAGATTCCGCAGTATTATGTGGAGGAGCACCACGAGGCGATTATCCCGCCGGACTTGTTCGATTTTGTACAATCGGAGATAAAGCGTAGAGAACAGAACGGCAAGCACAGCGGAGTGAGTATCTTCGCGAACAAAATCAAATGCGGCTGCTGCGGCAGTTGGTACGGGGCGAAGGTATGCCACCCCACGGATAAGTACCGCAGAGTCATTTACTGCTGCAACAAGAAATATGCCCACAGGGGAAAGTCGTGCAGCACGAGGCATCTGACGGAGGATGAGATCAAACAGATTTTCGTTAAGGCAATGAACTCGTTGGTGGAAGTCAAAGAGAACGTGATTGCGGAACTTCGATGCCTGATTGATAGCGTTTGCCAAACGGAGGAACTGATAGAGGAGCGCGGTAGGGTAGAGCAAGAACTTCGTGTTTTAGCAGAACGCCTTGAAACGCTGATTCGCGAGAATGCACGGGTGGCACAGGATCAGACGTTATATCTGAAACAGGAAAATGAGATTCGTGCGCTCTATATGAAAAAGCAGGGGGATATGGAGCAGTTGGACGAGCAAATTGCCGCGAGGGAGAGCAAGAGAAACACCTTGGAGACCATGATTCAAGTGGTATGTGGCATCAATGGGGAGCAGGTTGAGTTTGACGAGGAGCTATGGGGAGGTCTGCTTGATTACATTGTGGTCAAGGAGGACGGCGCGGTAGTTGTTATTTTCAAGGGCGGGATTGAGATTGGCATTAGGGGGTGAAGATATAACTTCCAGAGGTCACCTTTCACACAAAAGATTCCATTTACCAGAAGCAGCCTCGCTACAGACGCAGAAAAAAGGACGACCTTTCAGCCGTCCTAAGAAAGATGCTCTTCAATCATCGGTATGGGGAAACAACACTCAAATCTCGATCGTCTCGCTGTGCTCCATATCCACAGTAACCGTTGCGGTGGGGAATGCGATCTCGTAGACGATGAGTGCGTCACCGACCGCAGCAATTGTTTCATCGTAGCCCGGAATCTTTGCCGTGAATGTATCGGCGAGGTCGAAGATACTGCGCGTGCTCTTCGCGGCAGTGCCGACGGCACGGACGTGTGCTGTTCCTCCGTCATGAGGGATCGTAGTGAACGAAACTGTATGGTTTGCGTCGATTTCACCAACCTTTGCATTGTCTGGAAAGGTTGCGAAGTAGACGAGCTTTTTCTCCTCTGCATAGACAAAATTCACAATGCGCACATGGGGCGTATTGTCCACCGATGTAGCAAGTGCGAGGTCTTGATGTGCTGCCATCAGGCGCAGAAATTCGTTACTCATGTTCATATCCATACTCCTTTTCTTTGTGGAATAGTTATAGTATAGTATAAAAAGGTGTCAATTTGCGGCACTTTTATGGAGGATGTATATGAATAAATCCGAGCGTCTGAACGATATGATACGTTATCTTTCGGGAAAGAACTCTTTTCAACTGCGCGATCTGATGGAGCGATACAGTATTTCGCGCAGCTCCGCTCTGCGCGATGTGCGTGCACTTGAGGAGTTGGGACTGCCAATTTTTACACGCGCAGGACGCGGCGGATCATATGGGATCTTACCGAAGCGTCTACTTATGCCGATCCTTTTTACAGTAGATGAAATATATGCGCTCTACGTTGCAATGCGTACGCTCGACTCATATCAGACTACACCGTTTCATCTGGATGTGGCGCGTCTGCGGGAGAAATTTGAGGAGTGCGCCCCTCTTCACAGAGCTTCCCTGCATCGTATCGCGGATATTTTACGCCTTGATGTGACGAAGCACGCGAATGAGAGCACGTGTCTGCGCGAGATTTTACAGTTTGCGGTGCAAGAGCAGCCTTGCGTGATTCAATACCAAAAGAAAGAACTGCGCCGCTATACAGTACAGTTCTTTGAGATTCGCGCAGCGTATGGGCAGTGGTATGGAACGGCACACGATTTCGAGATGGGGCAGGCGCGTGTCTTTCGGTGTGATCGAATCACTTCCGTGGAGGCGTGTACGGATGCAACGGGGATGCCTCTTTCAGCATTTGCTCGTCCTGCAGAGGATCTCTATTGCCGTGCAGATGCTCTCTCCTTTGTTGTCAAAATTACAGCAAAAGGACGAGATTTTTTTTATAAAGAACACTATCCATCCATGCGACTTGTGGAGGAGAACGGGCGGTACTATATCCATGGATTTTATAATGTGGGCGAGGAGACATTCATTGCAGACTATTTCATCCACTATGGAGATGCGGTGTGTGTGGTTGAGCCTATGGCACTCAGAGCGGCGATCCGCACACGGCTGCGTACATTGACGGCACATTATAAGGAGAGGGCTTAATTACTCATCGACTACATTTTGATTATGTGCAGAACCTCCCGCATAGGGAAACTGTGGCAGGCACAAACGAAATGCGAAGGTCTCGCGATCAACGATACCGATTGTCTGGTCGCTATCGTATAGGGCGAGCAGGAACTCTGCCATTTGATCGCTCGTGTGATAGGTGCCGAATGCCTTGTTGTAGTCGTAGGCGGGGTTGTTGTTTGCGACTGCGCCGAACTCGGTCTGCGTTGCAGCAGGAGCGAGGAGTTTCGTACGCAGTTTCGCACCACGTGCCGTGAGCTCATGTGCGAGCCCCTCGGTGAAGGCACTGACATAGAATTTTGTCGCGCAGTAGGTGACAGCAGTTGGGACAATGGTGTAGCCGCCAACGGAGGAAACGTTGATCAGCTGCGCATCTTCTATCTCAGCGAAGTCTCGTACAAAGAGTGTGGAAAAGACGGTCAGTGCCTCGATGTTCAGATGGAGCATTTGCCGCATTTTGCCGAGGTCAGATGCACCGACTGCGCCATAGTTTCCAAAGCCCGCATTGTTAATCCACGTCCGGATCGGCAACTCTTTCACTGCATCATAGACTTGCGTGATGTTTTCGGCAAGGCAGAGATCGGCAGTCTTGACGATAATGTCAAGTGTCGGATGTGCGGCAAGAAGTTCTTTCCTTAGAGCATTTAGTCGTTCTGTGCGTCGCGCAATAAGGATGAGGTTGTGTCCACGCATGGCGAATGCCTTTGCCGTTGCAGCTCCGATACCTGAGCTTGCCCCTGTGATGACAGCGTATTTGTTGTTTTGTTTGGTCATGATGAGAGAAATCCTCCTCGTATAATGTGTTTTGTAAGCAAGACAACATTGCTTTGCTTACGGAAAACCTTCTTTTGGTGCTACTTTATAATGTAGAGTATACTCTATGTCAAGGAGGAGATTTTATGGAATATAGCATTGGTGAATTCTCTCGGAAAACGGGTCTTGGCATTCATACACTGCGCTACTATGAACATGAAGGGCTGATCTTGCCGGAGCGTACGACGGCGAATCGGCGGCGGTACTCTGAACGTGATGTTGCGTGGGCGGCATTTCTCCTACGCCTCAAGGAGACGGGAATGCCGATTCGGGAGATTCGGCGTTATGCCGCACTGCGGTCAGAGGGTGATGATACCCTCTCGGCGCGGATGGAAATGCTCACAGCGCATCGTGCTAATCTTGCGGCGGAGATGGAGAAACTGCACGCACATATGGAGGCGCTCGATGATAAGATCGCATTTTATCGTGTGGAAATTGCGGAGCGTGGTAAAGAATGATTTGATGCGGAGTGATCTGTATCAGATAATCTGCACAGGAAAAGCGTTGCAGTGATGCTCGCTTAATGATGAACAAGGTGAAGGGATAACCTAAACTTAACCAATCAGTTTGCCTCCCTTCGGGCTTGACCTCTTGGCATTTTACACTAAACCATGGGCAGCAAGCAGGATTAAATCTCATCAATGGAGAAAAATAGTAAACAAAAGAAACACCATTCCAATCAAAAAGAGGTGCAGCTTTGTGTTTGCTAAATCGTATGGTGCGGTGACTTTCGGGGTCGATGGGAGGATCATCGATGTCGAGGTTGATGTTTCTTATGGATTTCCTGCGTTCGACATCGTCGGGCTTCTTGATACGGCGGTGAAGGAGTCGCGTGAGCGTGTGCGCACGGCGATCAAGAATACGGGCGTGAAGCTCAAGCCTGCGCGGGTGACGATCAATCTTGCGCCTGCAGATATACGAAAGGACAGCTCGGGGCTGGATCTGCCGATTGCCGTCGGGCTTTTGGCGGCGTATGGGCTGATTCCGGCAGAGCGCATGGAGCGTGCCTTGTTTGCGGCAGAGCTTTCTTTGGAGGGGGAATTGCGGAGTGTGCGCGGTGTGCTGCCGATGACGGTCGGGGCGAAGGAGCATGGTTTCAAGGAAATCTTCGTTGCGCCGGGCAACGGCAGTGAGGCATTGCTCGTCGACGGTATCCGCGTGTATGCGCCGAAAAACTTGCGCGAGATGTACGATTTTCTCTTGGGCAAGGCGGAATTGCTTCCGTTGGAGGTGAATCCCAGTGCACCAAGCGATATGGAAGTGCCTTCGGATGACTTTGCCGATGTGCAGGGGCAGTTCTTCGCCAAGCGTGCTTTGGAGATCGCGGCGGCGGGAGGGCATAACCTGTTGATGGTCGGCGTTCCAGGCTCGGGCAAGACGATGCTCGCGCGCCGTCTGCCGTCGATTCTGCCGCCGATGACGCGGCAGGAAGCGTTGGAGGTGACGAAGATCTACAGCATCGCGGGGCTTTTGAAGGACGGCAGCGGTCTCGTCGAAGAGCGTCCCTTTCGCAGTCCGCATCATACGACGTCGACGGTGGCGATGATCGGCGGCGGAAGCATCCCGCGTCCGGGCGAGGTGACGCTCTCGCATCACGGCGTGCTGTTTCTCGACGAGCTGCCGGAGTTCGGCAAGTCGACGCTGGAAGTCCTGCGCCAGCCGTTGGAGGACGGTGCTGTGACCGTGGCACGCGTCAATGCGACTTTGACGTTTCCCTCTCGTATCATTTTGGTCGTGGCAATGAATCCTTGTCCGTGCGGCTATTTTGGCGACAAGGAGAAGAGCTGCGACTGCACGCCGAATGAGATCAAGCGCTATACGCGGAAAATTTCGGGGCCGCTGCTCGATCGCATTGATATTCATGTCCATGTGCCGCGCGTCAAGTACGAGGATATGACATCTGTGGCGAAGGCGGAATCTTCGGCTATGATTCGTGAGCGCGTCCTGGCTGCGCGAGAGATTCAGATGGAGCGGTTGCGTGAATGGGGCATTTTCTGCAATGCGCAGATGAGTCATGCGATTTTGAAAAAGACGTGCCATCTTGAGCCGGAGGCGCAGAATCTCTTGGCGCAGGCATTTCAAGTCATGAATTTGTCGGCACGCTCGTATGACCGCATCATCAAGGTCGCTCGCACGATTGCCGATCTTGACGGGGCGGCGACGATCGAGGCGAAGCATGTGGGAGAAGCTATACAGTTGAGGGACGATGTGGGACTGAATGTGGAGTGATGAGGAAGTCATGTTGATGGAGGAATGTTTATGGCATCGACGAAAGAGTATCTGGAGTTCGTATTGGAACAGCTATCCGGTTTGGAAGATATTTCCTATCGTGCTATGATGGGCGAGTACATCCTTTATTATAAGAAAAAAATCTTCGGAGGAATTTACGATGATCGATTCCTTGTGAAGCCGGTCAAGGCAGCTGTTGTGCATATGCCGGATGCAGCGTATGAACTGCCTTATGAGGGGGCGAAGGAAATGTTGTTGGTGGATCGCTTGGAGGATAAGGCGTTTTTGAGCGAGTTGGTGCATGCGATGTATGAGGAGCTGCCCGCGCCACGAGTAAAGAAGAAATAGAAGAGGGTTTGTTGCATAAGACGCATTTTCTTTATGCAACAAACCCTCTCTTATGTAAGTAAGACGGTTAAGGAAGCTCTGACAAATGCAGCTTCCATCTTCATACAGCTACACTGTATTCTCGTCGTTGACAAATCCTCGACATAGCACCGTTACGCTTGCGGTTTACTGCCGCTGAAATATATTCTTCGTACATCATCGCGCAAATCTTCCAGATTGCTTGGGCGGAATCGTATATTGTAGCCGATAAAGAGGGGGGATGTGGCGAATCTTGGCATGATTTTGACACGCATGACGCCGCGCTCCTGGTAGAAGAAGATGTTGTAGCTGTTGCATCGTTTGTTGAAGTGGCGCATGAGGTAGTCGACGGCGATTTGTATGTCGTCGGCTACCGTGTCTATAGGGGCGCCTGCCGTTGGCACGATGTTGAATTCGCTGAAGCCGATGCGCGGGCAGGTAGCGATGTTGAAGTCGACGCCGTTTTCTTCGTGGATGGTCAATCCCTTGAATTCTATGGGATCGAAGGTCAGATGTTCGTTGAGTGCGTGAAAGCCGACGATCTGCATGTGGGGATGGCGTAGTGTACCGCCGGATAGAGGACCGAAGTTCTTGAAGAAGATGACTGTTTCATAGTCGCCGGAGTTCTGCATTTTTTGCCAGTGATGCACGCCGAAGCGAATGAGGCGGTGCATGTGATCTGCGGAGTAGTCAGGCATGTCCGAGTGGCAGATCTTGCTTTCGATGAGGACGAACTGGTCGGCGTCTTCGATGACGTTGTATTTGTTCTTGAGCAGGATGAGGTCACCGTCTGTATCGACGATGCCCGAGAGTTTCTCGCGGTCGCAGAAGGGGCAGGGGGCGGTCTTGTTGATGATGTTTTCCGGCTTTTTCTTGCCGAGCGTCGTATTGAAACCGATGAGATTGATTTCCATAGAGAAGACACCTCAAGTATTGTAACAAAATCGACCTAGTATATTTCCGGCAGAAATGGTATAATTCCTACGTTAAGTTCTAGGGAATTTCAGGGTGCAGAAGATGCATCATTCCTCTTATTATATAGAAATTCGTACATTTTTGCAAAGCGGCTTTTCTGTATTCCGTATAGCTGTGAAAAATGGAAGAGGGGAATTGGGCAGTTAGGCGGTGTTTTGTATCAGTAATCAGAAATCTACAGGCAAGAGCAAGGCGGAGAGCTTCCTCAAGGGAACATTGATCTTGACGGTGGCGAGCTTTGTCGTGAAGGTCATCGGCTCTTTGAACTGGATTTTCGTTTCGCGCATTTTGGGCGGCGAGGGCATCGGGCTTTACCAGATGGCTTTTCCGATTTATTTTTTTGCTATGAGTATTTCACAGGCGGGTGTGCCTGTCGCCATATCGATCATCACGGCGGAGCGCGTCGCTTTGAAAGACGTATTTGGAGCGCGTCGCGTCTTTCGCATATCCATGACTTTGATGTTCTTTACGGGTCTTTTGTTTTCGCTTCTGACGTATTTCGGCGCGGGTTGGCTTATCGAATGGCAGTTCATTCGCGATCCACGCGCTTATATGGCGGTTGTGGCGCTCTCGCCGACGATTTTCTTTGTGACGCTGCTCGCAAGCTCACGCGGCTATCTGCAGGGGTGGCAGCGCATGACGCCGACGGCGGTTTCGCAGATCATCGAGCAGATCTTCCGCGTGCTTACGATGGTGATTTTTGCGAGTCTCCTGCTGCCGATGGGGATTGACTATGCGGCGGCGGGGGCGAGCCTCGGTGCGTTTGCCGGCGCCATCGGCGGACTTTTGGTGCTCGTGTATTATCATTGGAAGCTCGACAAGGATATCGAGCGAGAATACGGTTCGAATCTTGCGCCGCCGCCGGGGAAGGAGCCGACGCCGCTCGGGGCGATCATCAAGCGCATTTTTTCGCTCGCACTGCCCGTGTCGGCAGCGAGTATCATGCTGCCGATCGTGTCGAACCTCGATCTCTTGATCGTGCCGCAACGGCTGGAGGTCGCGGGCTATACGGTGCCGCAGGCGACGGAGCTTTTCGGCTATCTCACGGGCATGGCGGTGCCGCTCGTCAATCTGGCGACGATTCTCACGGCGTCTTTGGCAGTGAGTATTGTGCCTGCCATCTCGGAGGCGCGCGCATTGAAAGATACGCAGCGCGTCTACAATCAGACGGCGGCTGCCGTGCGCATATCGAACTTCGTATGCTTCCCTGCGTTCGTCGTTGTGCTTGTGCTGGCGACGCCGATTTCGACGCTTATTTATAATGCGCCGGGCGCAGGTCCCGCCGTACTCGTCTCGTCGTTTTCCATTGTGCTTCTCGGGCTGCATCAGGTATCGACGGCGGTCCTGCAGGGGCTTGGGCATCCGAAGATCCCGATGATTAACATGATTCTTGCCGCTGTCGTCAAGGTTGTTCTCAACTGGGTTTTGACGGCGATTCCGTGGCTCGGTATCATGGGCGCGGCATGGGCGACGGCGGCGGATATGGGGGTTGCCGCTGTCATCAATCTCTATTTCATTCGGCGATATATCGGCTATCGCATGGAGCTTCTGCAGTTTTGTAAGACGATGGCGGCTGCGGCTGTCATGGCAGGGGCTGTGTATGTTTTCTATGGTTTCGTCATGCATACGTTCGCCGTCAATGCAGCGGCGACGTTTGGCTCTGTGCTTGTCGGCGTCGTCGTCTATGTAGCGGCGCTGCTTCTTATCGGCGGTCTTTTGGAGGAGGACATGGCGCGCATACCGTTCATCGGCTCTTTGAGTATTCGTTTTTTGCGGCGCATCGGTGTTTTCCATACGGGGGCGAAGTCATGAGAAAGTTCTTGCTGGTCTATAATCCCGTTTCGGGCAACGCATCCTTCAAGCAGCGGCTCGATGAGATGATCTGGCGCTTCCAGAAGCTCGGCTGTATGCTCATCCTCTATCGCACGAGCAAAGCGCTCGGCGATCTTGCGCTCTATGTGCGCGAGTCGGGCGCGGAGGGGATACTCGTTGCGGGCGGCGACGGTACGGTGCATGAGGTCGTCAATGTGATCGTACGCGAGAAAATTGATGTTCCTTTGGCGATTATCGGCAGCGGTACGTCGAATGATTTTGCGACGTATCTCGGTCTTGCAGGAGATCTTGAGGCGTACATCGCGCGGATTCTCGCGCGTAAGACGATGCGTGTCGATCTCGGGCGCATCGGCGAGGAGTATTTCATCAATGTGGCAAGCGCCGGCGTTATGACGAATATCGCGCACGAGGTTGACGTGCGGCTGAAAAATACGCTGGGGAAAATGGCATATTACTTGAAGGGAATCAGCGAACTGCCGAAGTTTCGTTCGGTGAAATTTTCCATCGAGGCAAACGGCGAGATGCGCGAAGTGGAAGGATTTCTCTTTGTGATTGCCAACAGCGGCGTTGTCGGCAGCTTCAACAATGTGGCGGCACATGCGAGCATCGACGACGGTAAGCTCGATCTTCTGCTCGTGAAGAAGTGCAGTTTGCCGGAGCTTGTCGCTTTGACGGCGGAAATTGTTGCGGGAAAGGGTATCTCCGAGAAGAACGTGCTGTATTTGCAGGCGAGCGAGTTTCATATTGCGGCGGATGCGCCGCTTTTGAGCGATGTTGATGGTGAGCAGGGACCGCCGCTTCCTATGCATGTTGAGGTCGTGCCGCGCGTGATCGAACTTTTTGTTTGAACCCTTGCGCCCTCATGCGCCGGGTTTTGAAAAAATTCCTTGACGCACGTAGGTTTTTATGGTATTCTAGCAAAGTAATTCAAGAAGAGGCCGCCGCTTCTCACCTGCCGATATATGTCGGACGGGTCTTATATGCAGGGTTTGCAAAAGGAAGGGGTGGCGTCTGCCGCCCTTTTATTTTGCTCGTTCACCGGGAGGTGTTTTCCCATTAGCAGGGAATCTTTAAGAATCAACGAAGAAATCCGCATTCGCGAGGTGCGCGTCACGAGCGCGTCCGGCGAGCAGCTTGGCATCATGGCGACACGCGATGCTTTGCGTATGGCGGAGGAGCAGCATCTCGATCTCGTCGAGGTTGCGCCGAAAGCGAAGCCTCCTGTCTGCCGCATCATGGATTTCGGTAAGTACCGTTACGAGCAGCAAAAAAGGGAGAAGGAGGCGAAGAAGAAGCAGAAGATCGTCACGATCAAGGAGGTCAAGCTGCGCCCGAACATCGAGCAGCATGATTTCGACGTGAAGCTCAAGAATGCTCTTCGCTTTCTTGAAGAAGGAAACAAGGTCAAGGTCACGATTATGTTCCGTGGCCGTGAATTGTCGCATCCGGAACTTGGCAGAGAGGTTTTGAACCGCGTATCCGATCAGCTCAAGGAGCTCGTTTCCATCGAGCGCGATGCGAAGCTGGAGGGCAAAAATATGACGATGATTCTTGCCCCGAAGGCGCAGACTAAAGGAGGAAAATAAACATGCCAAAGGTAAAGACACGCAGAGCCGCTGCAAAGCGCTTTTCGATAACGGGTTCCGGTGAGTTTAAGCGGAACAAGGCGTTCAAGAGCCACATTTTGGAGAAGAAGACGAGGAAGCGCAAGCGCAACCTGCGCAAAGCGACGCTTGTCGCTGCTGCCGACCACAAGCGCGTGCGCGATATGCTGAACAAATAATATTCGACAGAAGATAATGGAGGAATAAGGTTATGCCAAGAGTAAAATCCGGCGTTACGGCGCATCGCCGCCATAAGAAGATTTTGAAGCTCGCCAAGGGCTATCGCGGCGCGAAGAGCAAGCAGTTCAAGAAGGCAAACGAGACGGTCATGAAGGCGCTCTATTATGCTCGCCGCGACCGTCGTGCGAAGAAGGGCGAGTTCCGTAAGCTCTGGATCGCCCGTATCAATGCGGCTGCACGCATGAACGGCATTTCCTACAGCCGTCTTATCAACGGTTTGACGAAGGCTGGCGTTGAGGTCAATCGCAAGATGTTTGCCGATCTTGCCGTGCATGATGAGAAGGCGTTTGCCCAGCTCGTTGCCATCGCTAAGGAAAATCAGTAAGAATATGACGAAGGGGGAGCTTTTTTAGCTCCTCTTTTTTATTATAGAGGTCTAAGAAGGCAAGTCCAAAGAGCGCAGACGGATTGGCGAACTTTCGTTAAGGGCGGCGCGCGGTGTCTTTTGGATAGACGTTTGTATGTGTAATCTGTACGATTTTCATGGAGGAACGATGGAAAAGATCGAGAGTGTGCAGAACAAGAAGATCAAGTGGCTTGTGCGTTTGAAGAATGCCAGGCGACGCAGGGCGGATGGCGTCGTCGCCGCCGAGGGCGTGCGCCTCGTCGAGATGGCGGCGGAGGCGGGCTGGGGGATGCGCCTTTGCCTCGTCACGGCGGAAGCTGTGCGAGAGGTGCGTGTGCAGCGTATCGTCGCTCGTCTGACAGAGTTCGGCTGTCCACTCTACGAGGTGACGTCCGAGGTTTACAGGAAGGTGAGTGATACAGATACGCCGCAGGGGATTCTTCTTGCTGTGGAGGAACGATGCGCAGACTTGGCAGCGCTTGCCCCGCAGACGGATATGCTTGTCGTCGTGCTTGACGGTGTGCAGGATCCGGGCAATGCAGGGACGATTGTGCGTACGGCGGATGCGGCGGGAGCAGACGCCGTTCTTTGTTTGGAAGATACAATCGACGTGTTTTGCTCCAAGGCGGTGCGCGCGAGTATGGGGTCGGTCTTTCATGTGCCGATCATACGAAATGTATCGTGCGAAGCGTTGCGCATTTTTCTGCAGCGAGGGCGCGTACGCCTGCTTGCCGCCGACCTCGACAGAGCGGCGCAGCCGTATTATGCGGCAGACTACAGCGGCGGCGTCGCGCTCGCTTTCGGCAACGAAGGCAACGGCGTGTCGGACGAGATTCGGCGGATGGCGCAGAAGCGGCTTTTCATCCCGATGTTCGGCAAAGCGGAATCGCTCAATGTTTCAACAGCGGCGACGCTCCTGCTCTATGAAGCGGTAGGCGTGCGGCGTGGCTTTCGCCGTCATTGCCAATAGAGGTAGACGGCGAGCGTGCCTTCTTTCAGCCGGACAGAGAAGGATGAGCTGTCTGCGGCAAGTTCGTTGCTGACGGCGTAGGGGGCATCGCTGCGCAGGACGGCGTTTTCCAGCTGCCACTCCGTTCCTGTGACGGATATGCCGCGGCACTCGGCTGTCAAGGAGAGAAGCGAGAGGGCTTTGGGCTTTTTCGCTGCTTGGAAGGTCAGGCTGTCCTTTCCGTGCAGGAAAAAACACGCTTCTTTTTCGTCCGCCAAGATCATCGGTATGTTGCTGAACGCACATGAAAAAAGCGTGCTTATAGCATGGTCGAAGCGCCCGCCGAAAGCTCCCGTGAGCAGGAGAAAGGCGTCGGGGGAAGTGGCTTTGATCTTTGCAAGGGCAATCTGTGTGTCTGTGAGGTCTTTTTTTACATGGAAGCGCTCGGTTTCTACACCTGCGGTGAGCGCCCAATCCCAAGCGGCGGGTGCGGCGCTGTCCCCGTCGCCGAGCAGGAAGTCGGGGATGCGGTTCATCGCATAGCAGAGGTCGATGCCGTGGTCGATTGCCCAGAGTTTGCCGCAAAGCGCCTCTTGAAGCCAATCGACCGCAGGCGGACGGCCTCCGGTGATGAGCGTGTAGATGTGCTCGGAGAGTGTGTAAGAAAAGGTGACGACGCCTTGTGGCAGGGAAAATTTATTCGTGTGCATGTTTTTTCTCCTCGATTATTTCGTCAGGAAGGTTTTTCAGGTTTTTTGTTTAATTATACAATATATTAGATTTTTTTGGTTGAAAAATAAACGATGAGAGGAGTTGGAGAAGATGGTCAGGTATACTTACTACGGACACGCTTCCTTCTTGCTGGACGACGGCGCTTCGAAGGTGTTGACCGATCCGTTTCTGACGGGAAATCCACTCGCTGCGATTCGAGCGGATGAGGTGGAATGCGATTACATCTTGCTGACGCACGCGCACAGTGACCACTTGGGCGATGCGCCTGCCATAGCCAAGCACACGGGTGCTATGGTTTTGGGCATACCGGAAGTCCTCGACCTCTGTTTGCAGGCGGGGGGCGACATCAAGACGCACGGCATGAATATCGGCGGTTCGGTCAAGCTGCCGTTCGGCAAGGTGCGCATGACGATGGCGCTGCACAGCTGTGGCGTGGCTGGCGGCATCGCCTGTGGCTATGTCATACAGATCGGCGGCGTCAACATCTACTTCGCGGGTGATACGGCGCTTTTCAGCGACATGAAGCTCATTGGGCAGAAGGATCCGCTCGATTATGCCGTGCTGCCCATCGGCGACAATTATACGATGGGTCTTGAAGATGCGGCGCTCGCTGCACAGTGGCTCAATACGAAGAATGTCCTGCCGATCCACTACAATACTTGGCCTGTCATCGCGCAGGAAGCGGAGCGGTATAAGGAAGTGACGGAGGGCATGACACGCGCCGCCGTACATATCGTGGAGCCGGGCGCGTCGCTGGAGCTTGCATGAAAAAGGCGCGGCTCGTCGTCCTCATCGGGCCGACGGCGGTCGGCAAAACGTCGCTTTCGCTCGCACTCGCCAAGCAGCTCGATGCAGAGATCATCTCGGGCGATTCGATGCTCTTTTATCGTGGCTTCGACATTGGCACGGCGAAGCCGACGAGAGATGAGCGTACCGTCGTGCCGCATCATTTCATCGACATCCTCGCACCGACGGCGTCGTTTAATGTGATGGACTTTCAGCGGCTGGCACATGAAGAGATCGGGCGCATCACGGTGCGCGGCAAAATGCCGCTCGTCGTGGGCGGCACAGGGCTTTACATCAAAGCGCTCGTTGAAGGCTACGTTTTCAACGAAACTTCGGGCGACGCGGTATATCGGGAACGTCTGGAAGCATTGGCACGGGAAAAGGGCAAATCCTACGTTCATGGTCTTTTGCACGAAATGGATCCGCAGGCGGCGGCGCGGCTGCATGTCAACGATTTTCGCCGCGTCGTGCGTGCCTTGGAAGTCGCTTCCTTGGGACATGAGCATATCTCTGAGCGACGTGCAGCGACTTTTGGAGATCTGTTCTACGATGCTTACGTCGTCGGACTTCGGCGTGAACGGCAGGAACTTTATATGCGTATCGAAGAGCGTGTCGATGCTATGCTGGCTGCCGGTTTTACGGAAGAGGTGCGGTCGCTCTTGTCGGCAGGCGTTCCGCACGACTGTCCGGCGATGAAGGGCATCGGCTATCGCGAAATGCTTGCATACCTTGCAGGGCGCATGGATTTGGCGCTTGCCGCAGCGGAGATTAAGAAGGCGACGCGCCGCTTTGCGAAGCGCCAGATCACATGGTTTCGCAAGATGCCGTATGTGCATTGGTATGATGCGGCGCAGGGGGAATCGGCGCTGCTTGAAAAAATTTGTACGGATATAAGGAGGTCTTTCCATGCCGGTTAAACCGCTCAACCTACAGGATAATTTTCTCAATCAGATGCGCAAGGAAAACAAAGCGGTCAGCATCCATCTGCTCAACGGCTTCCAGATGAAGGGATATGTCAAAGGGTTTGACAATTTCACTGTGATCTTGGAAGTGGCAGGCAAGCAGAATCTCGTTTACAAGCACGCCATATCAACGATTGCCGCAACGAAACTCGCGCCGGTCGGCGAGACGGAGAAATAAGAGGAAAAGCCTTCTCCCGCGGCGAGGAGAAGGCTTCTTTCGTGATGGACATAAAGGCTTTGGGGGGGAATTTGTTGCGAAGGCGTGGATTTGAAGTCATCCAAGCGTATAAGGCGGCGGGGATCGTTCTGCCGCAGCGAAAGACGGCGGCGAGTGCGGGATATGATCTCGCGGCGGCGGAAGCCTGCGTATTGCCGTGCGGCAAGGTGACGCTCGTGCCGACGGGACTCAAGGCGTACATGCAGGATGACGAGTATCTGGGGCTGCACATCCGCTCGGGGATTTCGCTCAAGCATCAGCTTATGCTCGTCAACGCGCAGGGAATCATCGACGCGGATTACTATGATAATGCAGAGAATGAAGGGCATATCATGGTGGCAATTTTGAATCTTGGCGCAGCGGATTTTCTCGTGGAAAAGGGGATGCGCATTGCACAGGGCATCTTTTACAAGTATCTCACCGTCGACGAGGATGAAGCAGGAAAGGGGGATGCGCGTATCGGCGGTTTCGGCTCGACGGGTAAGGGATGAGGCGGGCGGCTGTCATTGTCCTTCGAGAAGCAGCTTTGTTGTTTCTTCTGCCGATGGCGTCACGTAGAGCGTCTTTTGGTGTGTGAAGATGACGAAGCCTGGGCGCGAGCCGGATGGCTTTTTCACATAGCGTCGATAGGTGTAGTCTACGGGCACGTTTGAAGAATTCTGCGCCTTGCTGAAATAGGCAGCGAGGAGGGCGGCGTGACGCAGGCTCGCTTCGCTCGGCTCGTCGCCGTTTAGGCGCAGGATGACATGCGAACCGGGGATGTCCTTGGCGTGCAGCCACAGATCGTCAGGCGCTGCCGTCTGGAAGGTCAGGCGGTCGTTCTGACAGTTGTTCTTGCCGACGAGGATGTTTTTGCCGTCCTCGGTCATGAAGCGGAAGGGAGCGGAGGGTTTGTCCTGCCGCTTTTTTTTCATGTTCTCCTTGAGAAAACCGCTCTGAATCAGCTCATCTTTGATCTCCTCGATTTCGGACGCTGTTGAAGATGCGGCGAGGGAACTTTCAACGCTGGCGAGGTAACGGATATTTTCCTCAGAAAGCGCGATTTGTTCGCAGAGCAGCTTTTGCGCACGCTTGCGTTTGTCGTACTTGTGGTAGAATGCCTGCATGTTCTGACTGAGCGTCAGTCTTTGATCGAGCGTGAGCGTGAGCTTTTCGCCCGTTTCACTGTAGATGTTGTCGACGGTCAGTGAGGCGTCGGCATGGTCTTTGTAGAGGTGCGCGTACGTCATGAGGTTGTCGCCGCAGATTTTGTAGTCCTCGGCGTTTTCTGCCTGCCGCAGATCTTCTTGCAGGATGCTGCGTTTGTTTTCGGCGCGGGACAGCTCGGTCCTGACGAATTTCGTCAAGCGATCCTTTTCGGGCGGTGTGTAGGCTCCGGCAAGAAATGTGGCTTTTTCGAGCATCGCGCTGATGGTGGGGAAGGAAAGCGTCGTGCTCTCTGCCGGGAAGTAATGGAGCGGGAAGGGCGAGGTCGCGAGAACCTTGTTGTTCTTGTCAAGGATGAGGCTGGGGGCGGCTTCTTCCTCCATGCAGGCGGCATAGACTTCGGCGAGGGCGCACTGCAGCGCTTCCTTGTCCTTTTCGTCCAAGCTGGCGCAGGGCATCTTCTCGGGCAGCCCGGCAGAAAAGATGACCTCTCGCGCACTTATCGGACCAAAGCCGAGACAGGCGTTTAAAAGTCCCTTGTGGAGCGTCGCATCCGAATCTTGTGCGAGGCGTTCTGTGATAGCGGCGGGTTTCGCGGTGCGCAGATCGAGCTTTTCCTGCGCGGGCGGCGGCGCATATTCACGGCCCGGAAGGATGAGGCGCGTGCGGCTGTTCGTGCTGCCGACTTTTCGAAGCGCATCGATGACGACGCCGTCCTGCACGAGAATGATGTTGCTGTACTTGCCGATGAGTTCGACAATGAGGGTCTTTGTAACGATCTTGCCGCCTGCCGCGAGAGAGTCGAGATCGAAGCGGATGATGCGGTCGAGCGAGTGTTGGCGGATGTCGGCGATGCGTCCGCCTTCGAGCTGCTTGCGCAGCACCATGCAGAAGATCGGCGGTTCTGCAGGATTTTCCGGCGCTCTCTCCGCGAGAAAGACGGCGCTCGCCTGTGGGTTTGCTGCGATGTGCAGCAGATGGTTTTTGCTGGGCTGGCGTATGCTCAAGAAAACAGAAGATTTATTCGGCTGTGTAATTTTATCAATGCGTCCGCCAAGGAGCGCATAGCGCAGCTCTTTGACGAGCGGCTGTGTAGAAAAGCCGTCAAGGCTCATGGTCGTCACCTGCTCTTTCGTAAGATTTTCGAGGATATCATGGTTCCTATAGCATAGCATTGCTTGGTATGATTGGCAATACAAGGGGAAGATGAAGCCCAGCCAATCGGTCTGCGCTTAGTGTAAAATATTTCTCGGTGGGGGTTGCAAAAAGGCAAAGAGACCTGTACCCTATAGTGTATGCTGACAAGGCAAATACAAAATATGCAAGGATTTGGCAAAATCAAGGTCTGAGAGGAATATACATCATGACGGGAAATGACAGGAAAAACGACCTGCCTATCATCCAATGGTATCCGGGTCACATGAAGAAGGCGCGGGAGTTGGTGGAGGCGAATCTGAAGCTCGTTGATGTCGTCGTCGAGCTTCTGGATGCACGGATTCCGGCGGCGAGCGCAAATCCCATGCTGCGTGAGATTGTGGCGGATAAGCCGCGCATCGTGGCGCTCAATAAGAGGGATTTGGCAGATGAGAAGATGACGAAGCGCTGGCTGGATTATTTTTGTGCGCATGAACTTCCGGCGGTGGCACTCGATTCGGTGACAGGAAAGGGGACGCGGGAACTTTTGGCGCTCATCGAGAAAGCGGCGCGGTATCGGACGGAGCGACTGGTGGCAAAAGGCGTGGCGGCACGCAAGGCGCGCGTGATGATTCTTGGCATACCGAACGTGGGGAAGTCATCGTTGATCAATCGTCTGGCGGGTGCAGCGAAGGCAAAGACGGCGGACAAGCCGGGCGTCACGCGTGCCAAGCAGTGGATCCGCATTGGCGCGGATGTCGATCTCCTCGATACGCCGGGCATTCTTTGGCCGAAGTTTGAGGATCGAGAGGTCGGATTGAAGCTGGCGTTTACGGGTGCGGTCAACGATGAAATTTATGATATGGAAAATGTAGCGCACCTTTTGCTTATGGCGCTGCGGCGCGATCATCCGGAGCGTTTGCAGGAGCGCTTCAAGTGCAAGGATGCGTTGCCGGAGGCGACGGAGGAGCTTATGGAGATGATCGGGCGCAAGCGCGGTTGTCTGTTGAAGGGCGGGCGCATTGATTTGGAGAAGGTGCAGCATATTCTTCTGTCGGAGTTTCGCATGGGGAAGTTCGGCAAGATCAGTTTGGATGCGCCGCCTTTGGATGTGCCGAATGAGGCGTATGGCGGTTAATGGATGGGGAAGAAATGACGATAAAAGAATTGGAGCGCCTTTATGCGGCAGGGCGATGGTCGGCAAAGCTGCAAGAGCAATGTCGGTCGGATACTCGCGCAGGGGTGCAGAAATTGGTGCGTCGATGGGAGCGGGAAGCGCAGGAACGTGCTCGTGTGGAAGCTTTGTATCGTTATGAGTTTTTGGCGCGGGAAAAGGGCTGTACGCTCGTAGCAGGCGTCGATGAAGCCGGACGCGGTCCCTTGGCTGGACCTGTCGTGGTTGCGGCGGCTATTTTGCCGGTGGGGCTTTTTTTGCCGCATTTGAATGATTCAAAGAAGTTGTCTGCGAGCGCGCGTGAGCAGCTTTTTTCTGCCATCTTGGAGAGCGCCGTTGCTGTGGAGATCGTGAGCATCTCCGAGAAGATCATTGACGAAAAAAATATTTACCAGGCGACGAAGCAGGGCATGTGTGAGGCTGTCGCGGCATTAAAGCCGCAGCCGCAGCGGGTATTGATTGACGCCGTACCGCTGCAGCTGCCGATGCCGTCTCTTTCACTGGTTCACGGTGACGCGAAGTCTGCGTCGATCGCGGCAGCGTCGATTGTAGCGAAGGTTGCTCGGGATCGCTTGATGTTGGCATACGATGAGGAATACCCGCAGTATGGCTTCGGGAAGCATAAGGGGTACGGCACGGCGGAGCACTTAGATGCTTTGCGAAAGTATGGTCCTTGCCCTATCCATCGACGGACGTTTGAGCCGATTCGTTCGATGGCGACGTAGATTTAATTTACATGAAACCCCAAGAAGTCAAGCCGAAGGCGCAGACGGATTGGCAAGGTTTCTGTAAGGGCGGGGCACAATGTCCACGAAGTGGACGTTTGTGCGTGTAGTTTGCACGGAGGATTCGTTTCATGGCAATGGAAGCAAATGCCGCCAATGCTGCAGGATCTTTGCAGCGCGTACAGCGGCCTCAGACGACGGGATCGACAGATGCCGTAATACGACGCGGGGACGGGGCTTCGTCCTCGCCTTTTGCAAAGGAAACTAATGTTTCGATACGAAACTCCATCGCGGATTTGTCGTCGATTCTTGGAAGAATCTCACAAGGGCAGGAGGACTCTGTTGAGGTTTTGCCGGATCAGCTGCAAAAGGTGATCCGCAATGTTATGGAGAGCGCGTTTTCTTTACATGCGACCTTGGAAGAGGGGCTGGGAAGTACGACGGAAAGTCAGCGCTTCTCTTTGGAGCAGTTGGGTACATTATCGCGTATGCTCACACAGTTGGGCGCATTGGCGGAAAAAGGTGTGCAGGTTGGCGATTTCAGTGAGAGTATGCAGACTTTGCTGCAGAATTTGAAGTCGCTTTTGACGGCGCAGGAGGGCGGCGGTTCGTTGGAACCGGCATTGCTCAATAAGCTGTCGTTTCAGTTGCTCGACGCCAAGACTTTGGATGATTTGCCTGTTGCGCTGCAGCAGGCGTTGGCGCTTTTGGCGCAGCAGCAGCCGCAGGGCGGGCAATCGACGAATGAAGCGGGATCGCTTGATTTTCTAAGGTCGCTCGTGCAGTATTTCCTGCCGCGTCCCGGTGAGGAGAGTGCAGCTTTGACCATGCAGGCGCAGACCTCACCCGAGGGCGGCGCCGATGCCGATGGCGGTGCAAAGGCGGCGCAGCAGCAGTCCGCAGAGCAAACGCTAAAGCCTATGGAAGAGCGGGCGCCTGCCGCACAAGGGACAGCGGAGGGGGAAGCGGCGCCGCAGGGAAAAGAGGCGGTGCTGCCGCAGCCTGCAAAAGCTGAAAATGCCGTGCAGCAAGACGCTAAGGGGGCACAGGCAGGGACGTTGCTGAGCACGGAGGACGGTGCGGCAGAAACAGCGCCCCAAGATGCAGCGGGCAATCGCGTACCGGAAGGCAAGACGCAGACGAATGCACAGCCAGGGCAGAGTGAAGCGCAGCCGCAAAAGTCTGCGGGGCAGGGAACTGCCGCCGAAAGCAAGGGGCAGCCGAGTGAACAAGCGCTGCGCGGCGCTTTGCAGGACGGCAGGTCGTCCGAAACGGCAGTACCGCGCCAAGAGCCGCAGAGCGCGAATCCGCAGCCGACGAGACAGGATGGAGCTTCGCAAAGTGCAGCGCAGGAAAAGCCGCAGCAGCAAGGGCAAAATCCGACGAATCCTTCCACCAATCTATCGAACGAGGCGAAGACGTCTGCGCGGCAGACGCCTGTGATGCAAAACACGCCGCAGCTCATGCAGAGCTTGAAAGACACGGCGGCGTTCATGTTGAAGAACATGCCGCTTACAGAGAAAGACGCTGCCTTGCTGCGTGATTTTGTCAACAACGGACAAAAGCTCTTGCCGGACAAGGACGCGAAGCAGCTGCAGCTTCTCCTGCGTCTCAGTCAGAACAATATTCCAGCCGCCGTCAATCAAGCCGCTGTGCAGAAGAATCTAGGCGATTTGCCGCGTCTTTGGGCGTTTATGCAGTTGTGCGACATGACGGCGGTGAAGGATATGAAAGCGCAGCAACTCAAGCGAGCGGGCAAGGACGTCGCGGAGTTTGCCGCTTCGATGAAACGGTCGATGGAGGGAGGCAGTCTGTTTCAAACGGATGGCAAGGGCAATACGCACCGTTCGCTGAACTTCATGCTGCCTCTTTATATGGGAGAAGGGGAAAAGCAGAGTTTCCCCGCTTACGCTAATGTCTACAACGAAGAAAAATATTCGCCCGAGGACGGGCAGATGCACAAGGAAACGTGGCTTAGGCTCTGCGTGCTGACCGATCATATCGGAGCGGTTGAGCTCACGTGCCAGGTGTACGATGCAAAGAGTCTCAATATGCGCGTACTCTTTTCTGAAGCGTCCGTTGTGGACGAGTTCAAATCATATATTCCGGAATTTAAGGAATCTTTTCGCACCATGACATTGGAGCTTGCCGATCTCAAAGTCAGTGTAGCGGGTAGCAAAGAATGATGAATATGAACATGGAAAATCAAGAACTGTCGGTGCAAGAGCAGGAGAACATCGCCGATAAAAGGGCTGTAGCGCTGCGCTACGAACCGCAGCGCCGGCAGGCGCCGAAGGTCGTGGCGAAGGGGCGTGGCTTCGTCGCGGAAAATATCCTCGCGGCAGCGCAGAAAAATGCGATTCCCGTCTATCAAAATAAATCGCTGGTCAACATGCTGATGGCGCTTGAACTTGACCGCGAGATTCCGCCGGAACTTTATCGCACGGTGGCGGAAGTTCTAGCCTATGTCTATCGCATAGACAAGCGGCATCAAAATCAAAGGGTGGAGTTGCCCAGATGACGAAGAAAGACTTCGGCGATCAGGGCGAAGAAGCGGCGGCACGGTATTTGGAACAGCACGGCTGCCGCATCTTGGAGCGTCAGTTTCGTGCAAAGGTTGGAGAGATCGACATCATTGCCGAGAAAGGCGGCGAAATGATCTTCGTCGAAGTCAAGACGCGCCGCTCGACGCACTTCGGCGCACCTGCACAGGCGGTAGGGCGCACGAAACAGCAGCGCATTTTTCGCACCGCCTTTTTGTATGTGCAAAAGCATGGGTTTGAAGAACGCGCCTGTCGGTTTGACGTCATCGAGATTCTCGCTGCGGGAGAATCGTATACCGTGCGTCACTATGAAAATGCCTTTGAATTTAGCGGCTTCTAAGGACTGCATTCTGCATCATACAGCAGCATTTATGCTGCTGTATGATGCAGAATGCAGAAATAAGGCTTGACAAGCCATACCTTTTTGAATAGAATATCTCTGTATGAGCCGTAGCAAGCGCATCCATTAGCCCCGGAGCGCCGACGGATCATCATCTATGAAAATAATGCATTGCAATAAGTTGAGGGAGGATTCGCATGAAGACGACATTTATGGCGAATGCAGCGAATATCGAGCGCAAGTGGTATGTTGTCGATGCTGCCGGTCAGACGGTAGGTCGATTGGCTGCGGAAGTCGCTAAGGTGCTCCGCGGCAAAAATAAGCCGACTTTTACACCGCATGTTGATACAGGAGATTTCGTCATCGTAATCAACGCAGAGAAGGCGGTCTTTACAGGTAAGAAACTCACGGACAAGATGTACTTCCGTCATTCCGGATATCCGGGTGGCACGACGTTCACGGCGGCGGGAAAGCTCATGGAGAAAGCTCCGGAAAAGGTCATTGAAAAAGCGGTGCGCGGCATGTTGCCGAAGAATCGTCTCGGCGCACAGATGTACCGCAAACTCAACGTCTATGCCGGTTCGGAACACCCCCATGCAGCGCAGAAGCCCGAAGCGCTCGCGCTCGACATCCGTTGATTTCTGGAAGGAGGAGCTTTAATCTATGGCATTAGTCAGCTATTACGGCACGGGTCGCAGGAAGACCTCGGTCGCTCGCGTTCGTTTGGTTCCCGGTGACGGCAAGGTCACGATCAATGGTCGCGATATGGAAGAGTATTTCGGTCTCAAGACGCTTGAACTCATCGTTCGTCAGCCGCTGAACCTCACCGATACCGTCGATAAATACGATGTCATCGCCAACGTCAAGGGCGGCGGTGCTTCGGGTCAGGCAGGTGCGATCCGCCACGGCATCACGCGCGCTCTGATGGAGCTGGACGGAGAGCTTCGTCCGGCTTTGAAGAAGGCTGGTTTCGTCACGCGTGATCCGCGTGAGAAAGAACGCCGCAAGTACGGTCTCAAGAAGGCTCGCAAGGCCTCGCAGTTCTCGAAGCGTTAAGCAGCAAGAACCGAATAGAAAGTTACAAAAGCCCGTCAGTCCGGTACTGGCGGGCTTTTTCGCTTATCTCGACGTGCTGAAATTGCCCGTAAGATTGATGAAAATACGCTGATTTTCGCCTTGAAAGTTACATACAAGTTACAAGAAAATGACAGCGGCTTGTTCTGATTTGTCGGATTTCCTTTGCATGGAGCAGGACAAAGAGAGAGTCAGCGCGAAGTACAAAAAGATACTGATTGCGGAGGCGATACGATGGACAACAAGAAGGAAATGGAGCGGGCAGAGCTGCATCGGGCGATTTGGCAGATTGCGAATGATCTGCGCGGTTCGGTGGATGGCTGGGATTTCAAGCAGTATGTCTTGGGCACTCTTTTTATCGCTATATCTCGGAGAAGCTGACGAATTACCTCAACCGCGAGGCGCATGAGGCGGGGGATACGGCGTTTGATTATGCCGCACTGTCCGATGAAGAGGCGGAGACGGAGCGCGAGAATCTCGTAGAGGAGCAGGGGTATTTCATCCTGCCGAGCGAGCTTTTTGCCAATGTGCGCAAGGCTGCGCCGACGAATGAAAACCTCAACGAAACGCTGGAAAAGGTGTTTCACAACATTGAAGCCTCGGCGACCGGCACGGCGAGCGAAAACGATCTCGCGGGGCTTTTTGAAGACCTCGACGTCAACAGCAACAAGCTCGGCGCGACGGTGAAGGAGCGCAATGCAAAGCTCGTGAAGCTCCTCGACGGCATCGGCGAAATGCAGCTTGGGCACTATCGAGACAATACGATCGACGCTTTTGGCGACGCCTATGAATATCTCATGGGCATGTACGCTTCGAATGCCGGCAAGAGCGGCGGCGAATACTATACGCCGCAGGAAGTCTCCGAACTGCTGACACGCCTCACGGTCATCGGCAAGGCGCGGGTGAACAAAGTGTACGACCCCGCCTGCGGCAGTGGATCTCTATTGCTGAAGTTTGCCAAAATCCTCGGCAAGGAGAATGTGCGAAACGGCTTTTACGGGCAGGAGATCAACATCACGACGTACAATCTTTGCCGCATCAATATGTTCCTGCATGACATCAATTTCGATGACTTCGACATTGCGCGCGGCGATACGTTGATTGACCCGCAGCATGATGCATTCGAGCCGTTTGAGGCGATTGTTTCCAATCCGCCGTATTCGATTCGATGGGTGGGTAAGGAAAATCCTCTGCTCATCAATGATCCGCGTTTTGCGCCTGCGGGCGTGCTTGCACCGCCGTCGAAAGCCGACTTCGCCTTTATCCTGCACGCGCTCGCTTGGCTGGCGGCGAATGGTACGGCGGCGATCGTCTGTTTCCCCGGCATCATGTATCGCGGCGGCGCGGAGAAGAAGATTCGCCAATATCTCATCGACAGCAATTTCGTCGATGCCGTGATCCAACTGCCAGACAATCTCTTTTTCGGCACGAGCATCGCGACCTGCATCATGGTGCTGAAGAAGTCGAAAGCGGACACGACTACGCTCTTCATCGACGCTTCGAAGGAATGCATCAAGGTCACGAACAACAACAAGCTTACGCAGGAAAATATCGAGCATATCTTGCAAATGTATACTGACCGCGCAGATGTTGCCCACACGGTGCGCCGCATCCAAGGCAAGGAAATCGCCGCCGAGGACTACAACCTCTCCGTCAGCACTTACGTCGAACCGGCGGACACGCGCGAAGTCATCGACATCGTGGCGCTCAATGCAGAGATTCGCGAGATCGTCGCAAGGGAAGAAGTGCTGCGGCGTGAAATCGACAAGATCATTGCTGAGATCGAGGACGAGGAGGGCATCGCGCTATGAGCAGGCTGAGGGAGTTGATGGAAGAGCTTTGCCCGAATGGGGTGGAATATAAGAAGCTGGGGGAATTTTTATCTCGTCATACAGGGATGGCAATTACCGCAGGGAAAATGAAAGAATTGCATATACCGAATGGTGAAATTCGTATATTTGCGGCAGGAAATACTTTTGCGGATGTTAGAGAAAGTGATATTGATAAATCGGCTGTTATAAGAGAACCAGGTATTATTGTGAAATCACGTGGTAATATAGGATTTGAATATTATACAAAACCCTTTTCGCATAAAAATGAAATGTGGTCATATACATGTTGTGACAATGCGACTTCTTTGAAGTATGTTTATTATATGCTAGAAAAAAATGCAACGTATTTTCAAAACAAAGCAAAGACGGGAAAGTTGCCACAAATTTCTATCGTGGATACAGAAAACTATGAAATCCCTGTCCCGCCATTAGAAATTCAAAATGAAATCGTAAAACTGTTAGATAATTTTACGGAACTTACAGCGGAGTTGACAGAGCAACTAATGACGGAGCTTACGTTGCGGAAAAAGCAGTATAATTTTTACCGCGACAGCCTTTTGAGTTTTGTCCGCGTGGATGATACAATCGTTCAGACAGACAGACAGACAGACAGACAAGCTCAAAGAATAAGTAAATTTGGGCGAAGAATCCAAAAAGATGTTGTATGGCGAACCTTGGGCGATATTGGTACAGTTTGCATGTGTAAGCGAATTCTGAAGCAGCAGACAAATACAGAATCTGGTATCCCCTTTTATAAGATTGGCACATTCGGAAAGACAGCGGATTCTTACATTTCAGAAGAGTTATTTGCGGAATACAAGGCAAAATATTCCTACCCGCGAAAAGGTGAAATCCTTATATCGGCGGCGGGAACAATCGGACGATCTGTCATTTATGATGGAAGTCCCGCGTATTTTCAAGACTCCAATATTGTTTGGATTGCGAACGATGAATCGGTTGTGTTAAATCGCTACTTGTATTATTTCTATTCATTATTTCCGTGGCGAGTTGCAGAAGGTGGAACGGTTGCACGGTTGTATAACGATCAGATTCAACGGACAGAAATCCCCGTCCCGCCGCTCGACGTTCAGCAAAAAATCGTCTCCATCCTCGATCGCTTTGACACCCTATGTGGCAATCTTACAAGTGATCTCTCCGCCGAGATCGCCGCACGCAAGAAGCAATACGAACACTACCGCGACAAACTGCTGACCTTTCCAAGAAGCAAGCTCGAAGAGCGCAGCTGATTGGCGAAAAGGTCGTATGTGAAAACGCCCCGAGAGCGCAAGCCGAAGGCGCAGCGTGATTGGCAGGCGTTGACCGCTGCTGAGCCGTCCAAGAAGCAAGGATTTTTCTTCTTTATAGGCATTTTTTCCAGTCGCTCCGGAAACCATAATAGTGCATTTCGACGAAAGGAAAGCGTTCTGACAATGCGATGAGCTTTTGCTTTAAATCGTTAAAATCTGCTGTGGTGAGCATACGCCTCATAATGAACAGGAAGCCGTATAAATGGGCGTTATCTAGTGTACCGTTTGCGTCTTTGCGAAGGAAGGTTAATTCTGCTTTACTAAGGCTGGGTTTTTGCTGAAAAATGCGATTGTATAGTCTACTTCCATGTGCACACAGATTGCGAATAATCGTCATGCTGTGCATGAATCTTCGCAATAAATCGCTTCCTTTTGTTGGGTGGAGGTTGAAGGCGTCGGCAATTGATTTTTTCAGGGAGGGAACGGAAATTGCGTATAAAAAGGAAATATCAGCGATCGTTAGGAGATCGACATAAGCCCAAATAGGAACGCATTCTCCGAGGGCATCGAAATGTTTCAGATAGGCTTCGTGAGGCAATCGGGATTGTCGTTGTCGCTCTGCTTTAGCGAGGATTTCTGCGTGCTTTGTGGGATTGGAGAATAACGTCGGATTCTGATAAGAGATGGAACCATACGCTTTTGCAAGTTTATAGGCATAGATGGATTTCATTTTAACTTCAATGATTTCGAGGTATTCCAGTAGGAGATGGCGTAATTCATGGTCAAAATTATAGATATCCATGATGTTCTGCATCGTTGCGGACGGGTAGAATTGGTCGTGTTTTCGCAGGGTAAGAGAATATCCGCTGATGCGATAGTAATTGTTGTGCAGTAGAAATTCTTTTGTTGTAGTATCGTTTTCTATTGTAAGACCGCGTGACGCCAGCAAGACGATCTGTTCTTCGATACGTTTGAAAACTTTTTCTGCCACTATTGTTTCCTCCATAAAACAAAACGCCCCCAAGTGTGCATATCATCCAATTAGGATGCCAGAGGCCTGGGGGAGAAGTTATTTATATTATAGCCTAACTTTATTTTTTTGTAAAGATATAGGCGTAATTTCGATGAAACGAGGGATACCCATGTACTACAACCTAATTGCAAGCGCAGAAGAGAGCACGGTGCTCGCGCAGTATGTTCGCGAGGAGCGTGCGCCGTATGCGGCGTATCAGTCGGAGGCGGCGCTTGAGCGGGCTTTGATCGCTCTGCTGGAAGAGGAAGGCTATACATATCTTCGGATTCATGACGAGGCGGAGCTGATCGCGAATCTTCGGGAGCAGCTTTCGGCGCTCAACGAGTATGCGTTCAGCGATGCGGAGTGGGAGAGGTTCTTCAAGGCGTCGATCGCGCCTGCAGGCGACGGCATTGCAGAGAAGACGCGGCGCATTCAGACGGATTACATTCAGAATCTTCGGCGCGATGACGGAACGACGAAGAACATCAAGCTGATTGACAAGGAGAACATCTACCACAATCGTTTGCAGGTCATCAACCAATATGCGGTGGAGGGCGGTGCGGACGCTCAAGCAGAGAATGCAGCGGCTCATGCAAATCGCTACGATGTGACGATCCTCGTCAACGGCTTGCCGCTCGTGCATTTGGAGCTCAAGCGGCGCGGCGTGGAGATTCGCCAGGCGTTCAATCAGATCAATCGCTACCAGCGCGACAGTTTTTGGGCGGGTGCGGGACTGTACGAGTATGTGCAGGTTTTCATCATTTCGAACGGGACGAATACGAAGTATTATTCCAATACGACGCGTGCAAGTCATATCCGCGAGATGGATGCGGCGGGGCGCAGGGCGAGCAAGAAGACGAGCAACAGTTTTGAGTTCACGTCGTTTTGGGCGGATGCGAGCAACCGCCTCATCACCGATCTCATGGATTTTGGACGCACGTTCCTTGCCAAGCATACGTTGCTTGCCGTCTTGACGCGCTACTCGATCTTTACGACGGAAGAGGTGCTGATGCTCATGCGTCCGTACCAGATTGCGGCGACGGAGCGCATTTTGTCGCGCATCAAGATCGCGTCGAATTATAAGACTTGGGGCAAGATCGAGGGCGGCGGCTATATCTGGCACACGACGGGTTCGGGTAAGACGCTGACTTCGTTCAAGACGGCGCAGCTTGCCGCAGGACTGCCGGATATTGATAAGGTGCTCTTCGTGGTCGACCGCAAGGATCTTGACTATCAGACGATGAGGGAATACGACCGCTTTGAAAAGGGCGCGGCGAACGGCAATACGTCGACGCGCGTGCTCGCGGGGCAGCTCGCGAATGATGCGGCGCGGATCGTCGTCACGACGATTCAGAAGCTCGCCATGTTCATTAAGCAGAACAAGACGCACGCAATCTACGGCAAGCATGTCGTGCTGATTTTCGATGAGTGCCATCGCTCGCAGTTCGGCGATATGCACACGGCGATTGCGAAGGCGTTCAAGAAGTATCATATCTTCGGCTTTACGGGCACGCCGATTTTCGCGCCGAATGCGTCGGGCGCGGGCAAGCCTTCGGCGCGGACGACGCCGCAGCTTTTCGGCGATAAGCTCCACACCTATACGATTGTGAACGCCATCAACGACGGCAATGTGCTGCCGTTTCGCATTGATTACATCAACACGATGAAGAGCAAGGCGGAGATCGAGGACAAGGAAGTGCGTGCCATCGACCGTGAGAAGGCGCTTGCCGCGCCCGAACGCATTCGTGCCGTGACGGAATATATCCTCGCGCATTTCGATCAGAAGACGATGCGCGGCAAGGCGTATTCGCTCAAGGGGCAGCGCGTCTTGGGGTTCAATTCGATGTTCGCGGTCGCGTCGATTCCTGTCTGCATGAAGTATTACGAGGAGTTCAAGCGTCAGCTGACAGCGGCGGGGCGCGACCTTGCGGTTGCGACGATTTTCAGCTATGCGGCGAACGAGGACGATCCCGAGGACGCTTTGCCCGATGAGGATTTTGATACGGCGGGGCTTGACCGCACGAGCCGCGACTTTCTTTCGGACGCGATTGCGGACTATAATGCGCGTTTTTCTACGAATTTTTCGACGGACGGGGATTCCTTCCAGAATTATTACAAGGATCTTTCTCAGCGAATGAAGAAGCGCGAGATCGATTTGCTCATCGTCGTCAATATGTTCCTCACGGGCTTTGACGCGACGACGCTCAACACGCTTTGGGTGGATAAGAACCTCAAGTACCACGGGCTGATTCAAGCGTTTTCACGCACGAACCGCATTTTGAATTCGGTCAAGACGTTTGGCAATATCGTTGCTTTTCGCAATCTGGCGAAAGCGACGGATGATGCAATCTCGCTTTTCGGTGATGAGAATGCCGAGAGCATCGTGCTGCTGAGAGGTTTTTGCGACTACTACGACGGCTATGACGATGAGAGCGGCCGCCATCATAGGGGCTATGCGGAACTTATCTTGGAGCTGCGCGAGAAGTTTGCTGTCGGTGAGCCGATCTTGGGCGAGCAGGCGCAGAAGGATTTCGTACGCATCTTCGGCAGCATTCTGCGGCTGCGGAACATTCTCACGGCGTTTGACGATTTTGAGGAAAATGATCCGCTCCTGCCGCCGCGCGATTTGCAGGATTACCAGAGCATGTACTTGGACATTCATCGCGAGATGACTGGCACAGGAAATGCGGAGAAGGAGAACATCAACGACGATGTCGTGTTCGAGCTGGAATTGATCCGGCAGGTGGACATCCATATCGACTACATTCTGCTGCTCGTGGAGAAGTATCATGCATCGAACGGCCTGGATAAGAGCATCATCGGCGCGATCGACCGCGCCGTCGGCGCAAGTCCTGAGCTTCGGAGCAAGAAGGAGCTGATCGACGGCTTCATCGCGACGGTCAATACGAGTACGAAAGTGATGGAGGACTGGCGCACCTATGTCGATGCGGAGAAGGAAAAGGCGCTTGAGAAAATCGTGCAGGAGGAGAAGTTGAAGCCCGAGGAGACGGAGAAGTTCGTCCGAAGCGCGCTGCGCGACGGCAGGTTCAAGACGACAGGCACGGCGATTGATACGATTCTGCCGCCCGTTCGCCGCTTCGGCGGCGCTCGCGCCGAGAAGAAGGCGGGCGTCATCGAAAAGCTCAAGGCGTTCTTTGCGACTTTTATGGGGCTGGTGGAGGAGTGAGGGGGGCAGTTTGCTTGAGCGCACCGACAAAATGAAGTTCGCCAGATGTACTCCGTCGGTTGAAGATGGATAAACTTTTTTCTATGGTATTTACTGCGGGCATATCGCTTTCCAAGATCTTGCGTTTCAATCGGTTCTTCTCTTGCAGCTGATTTATGATATAATAGTATAAGCGTATTGGTTCGTTTTAAAGCACCATGTAGATTGGGATGCATTATGAAAGAATCACGGAGAAACGAATTTTGGTATGGTATGCGATATGTGGGGAGAGAGGAACATTGAAAAAGAAGGCAACGGGCCAGGTGATTCTTTCACTGACGGCTGCAATCCTGCTGGCTGCCGCACCCTGTGGGGCGGCGGATATGGAAGCGGGCGCGGGAAACGGCGCGACGGCAGAGGAACTGACACCGGATTCAAAGGGTGCGACGGAATTTACCCGACAAAAGAACGAGTCTGTTTACAGCCTGTTGGATTTTGCTGACAGACAGGAAGCGGAATTTGCCCAAAGAGGGCGGATTGCCTCGCCTGAAAAGCTGGAGATCAAGGATTCCTACGGCAATATCGTATGGAGCCAGAAAGCGTATGGTTTTCTGGAAGACGCAGCGGAGAGTCCTGATACCGTCAATCCGAGCCTTTGGGAAAATGCCAAAAACAACCATGCCTATGGTCTTTTCGAGGTGGAAAAGGGAATCTACCAAGTGCGCGGGTACGACATGGCGAATCTCACCCTCGTGGCGGGCGATACCGGCTGGATCGTACTCGATACGACGATGGGCATCGAATGTGCAGGGGCAGCTCTCGATCTCGTCAAACAACATCTCGGGGAGAAACCGATCAAAGCAGTCATTATCTCGCATCCTCATATAGACCATTTCGGCGGTGTCGGGGCTTTCGTGAACGATAAAACGGTTGCGGACGCCTCCCTTCCTATCGAGAAGCAGCTTGCAGGCGGCAAGATTCCGCTCATCGTTCCGGAAGGATTTACCACTCATGCGGTGGAAGAGAATCTTTATGCGGGCAAGGCCATGGGGAGGCGTGCAAACTATCAGTACGGTACGCTTATCGACAAATCCCCGACGGGCGCGCTGTCAATCGGCATCGGCATGGGGCAGTCCAAGGGGACGGTATCCTTTGTCGTGCCGTCGTACGAGGTAAAGAAGACCGGCGAAAAAATCACGATTGACGGCGTGGAGATGGAATTCCAGCTGACTCCCGGAACGGAAGCTCCTGCCGAGATGAACATATACTTCCCGCGCTACAAGGCGCTCTGGGCCGCAGAGAACTGCACGGCAACGCTCCATAACCTGTACACTCTGCGCGGCGCTGAGGTGCGCGACGGAAATGCATGGGCGAAATATATCATGGAAGCGATGTCGCGGTATGCCGATCGAACGGAGGTTGTCTTCCAGTCGCACAACTGGCCGCATTGGGGCAAAGAGGTCATCCGCGATTATATGCTGAATACCGCTGCGGTGTACAAGTACATCAATGATCAGTCATTGACCTATATCAACCAGGGGTATAACGGCGTGGAAATCGAAAATATGCTGCAGCTGCCGGAGCGGCTTTCTAAAAATTGGTATACAAGGCCGTATTATGGGACGCCGGCGCACAATGCCATGGCGGTCTATCAGAAATATATGGGTTACTATGACGCCAACCCGGTGAATCTTTGCAGACTTCCTGCCGAGCAAAGCGCGAAGAAGATGGCACAATATCTGGAGCTTGGCAGCATGGATGCCTGCCTTGCGCAGGCGAAGCGGGATTTCGCCAAGGGGGAATACCAGTGGGTTGCCGAATTCACTAATCAGCTCGTATTCGCAGATCCTTCCAATCGGGAGGCAAGACTTCTCTGTGCAGACGCGCTCGAACAGCTGGGCTATCAGGCAGAATCCGGCACATGGCGCAACTGCTATCTGACCGGTGCGCTTGAACTGAGGAAGGGCAATAGGACAAAACGGCCTAGGAGCGGCGGTGAATTTGGCCGTGCTCTCATGCGCCAGCTTACACCGGAGATGGCATTCGACTACATGGATATCCTGCTGGATAAGAAGGCTATGGCAAACCGGGATGCCGAGATTCTTTTCCATATCGAAGATCTCGGCAAATATTACAGAGCCTATCTTGTGGACGGCGTCCTTCTCCATGCGGAGGATGCGGGAAAAGCTCCTGCGGACACGACGGTTGAATGCAGCTCCAAGACGATGCTCCTGCTGCTCATGGATTACAATGCATTTGCCCGGAAGGCAAAAATCAAGGGAGATGCAGCTTTGCTGCAAAGACTGGCGGCCAATCTGACTGAGCTCGGTCGGAAATCCGGCATGTTCAATATTGTGGAGCCGTGACATCAGCAACGGTTGGCTCACTGCCCAGTTGCTGCTAAATAAAGGAAAACCTCAAATGGGAGTATGTCGATATTGCCATGAGAACCTAAGAAGTCAAGCCATGGACGCAGACGGATTGGCCAAGTCTCTGTAAGGCGTGAGGCATATGTACAGGTTGACGTTTTGATGTGTCATCACTGAAATCGGGTGCGAAAACAAAATATGCCGTTTCGCGTGATGGCTGAACATATGTCCTGAAAGTTTATTCGGCATACACCGTGTGAAGAGTTGCGATTGCGGTGATGGATGCCTGCGTGCCAAAAAATAGCAGGCGCGGTCTGTAGCCAAACTACAGATCGCGCCTTCTTTGTCATTTCAATGGATAAGCCTTGGTGAAAAGCTCAGGGGCGTCCTCGCGCTTGATGGTGAGTGTGAAGTCGCCGGAGGCATAGGGCGCGAGGGCGTAGGGTGAGTAGAGAAAGACGAGTTCGCCGCGTGTGCCCATGTACCACGAGAAGGTATCGAGTCCTTTTCCGGCAGGATGGATCCGTTCTAGCTGCTTGTCAATGTCATAAGCGAAGAGCTCCTCTTCACGATTTGGGTATTGGGTGCGGAAGGCGGCGGCAAGTGCTTGGAGCAAAGTCTCGCGGTTCGAGACAATCGCAGCGAGACCGACTTCTTTTCCTGTCTTTGCGTCGAAGGTCATGCCGCCCTTGCCGTGCATCGGGTGTGCACCGCCGGCGTAGGAGATGCCGAAGAGGCAGAAGCTGATCATGTGTTCATCGACGCGTCCCCACTTCGCGATGACGGAGTAGTCGAAGTAAGCGGTCTCTTTGAGAAAGCCGCGTTTAAGGTCGCCTTTTTTGCATTCATAGGTAAAATCGAAGCCCTTTTTTGCATCTTGCGCTTCCTGTTTGCTCCAAGTATCAAGACTGTGTGCGAGAGCAGTGCGTCCTTCGCCGTTGATGCGAAGGATCGGATGGCTGCTGTAGGTCACGCACTTGCCGGCGGCGTTGCAGGCTTCAAGACGATGGTCTTCGACGATGAGCCATGAAACGGGGGCTTCGACGGAGCGGTCGTTGTATTTGCTGTTCGCTGTTTTTGCCGGACGTGTATACTCTCTGATCGTGTCGGGCTGCGCCGCTGCATGGGCGGCGGTGGGGGCGAGAGGGACGGCGCTTGGGAGAGGTGCGAGTGAGGAGAGCAAGAGAGCGGCTAGGATGGGTGATGCAAGTTTTTTCATAAAGAAATCTCCAATCTGTGAAAAAAGAAATTATGCGGATACCTAAGGGAAAATTTTGTCTGCCTGTCATTTACTACAGTATGCTTGCTAGGGTTTTCGCTTATATAAGGAATGAACGGCACAAGGGCATTCGCAAAGGATGTTGAGAATCAGGAAAAGGAGATGAAGTCTTATGAAACGAGCAGTAAAGGTCGTGGTATTCAGAAATAACATTATGCATTAAAATCATAAAAAAGAGATTTGAGAAAATATTTTCTTGAAAGGAAAACTTCGAGTAACCGCGTCGATAGCATGGGGATCAAGGGATAAAGAAGCGCGTCATATCTACGCCTTCAAGCTCTAAGAGTTTCACCTTCTTGTCGATGCCGTCGGCATAGCCGGTTAGGCTACCGTTCGTGCCGACGACGCGGTGGCAGGGGACGATGATGGAGATCGGGTTGTGCGCGACTGCGCCGCCGACGGCGTGAGCGGCTTTTTTCATGCCGATGCGGGCGGCGATTTCGCCATAGGTCGTCGTTTCTCCGTAGGGAATCGAGAGGAGGACGTCCCAGACCTTTTTGCGAAACGGCGTGGCTTTTGGCGCGAGCGGCGGCAGAAAGTTCGGCTTCTTGCCGCTGAAATAGAGATCGAGCCAACGGAAAGTCTCTACGAATATGGGGAGGCTTTTTTGCTTGTGCTCATCTTCGAGTGTGGCGGCGAAATATTTCTGTCCGTCGAACCAAAGTCCGACGAGGGATGTGCCGTCGCTGGCGAGGGTGATGGAGCCGAACGGCGACGCGTAATGCGCTGTGTATTGCATGAGGGTGTTTCCTTTCGTGCGTGCATGAAATGCTGCACTTACGTTTTGGACGCTGGAGGAAGTTTTGTGAGAGAATATTCGCTAGGGAATAGAGAAAAGACGTTGTTCTTCTGTCGTGGCGATGTTCGGTTTCGGCAGAGTGACAGCGGTTGTGTGGTTTGCATACGTGTTCCAGTCGGGTGCGTAGTCGGCAAAGGCTTGATTGCCCCACATATCCCATGCCTCGCGGTCGCCGCGAGCGAAAAGTTCGATGTATGGACCGTTGGAACAGCTTTCAATCAAGGAGATAAACTCGTCCGGCTTGCGCGAGTGTTCACGTTTTTTTGTGCGAAGAAGGTTGACTTGTCTGCGAGCGGGGGCTAGGGTTCGATTGTTCTTTCCTTTGATGCCGAAGAGCAGGATTTCCGTGACATTGCGAAAATAGAAGCCGACGCCGCGTCCGTCAGGCTGCCCGTCGTGGCGAATTTTTTCCCATATAATATTTGTCTTATAGGTAAAACCCCATGCCTGCATGACGGCAAGACCGTCGGGCAGAAGGGCATTTGGCACCCATAGATAAAGATGGGCTTTTTCATCGGTAATGTCCTGCACCGGCAAACGCTTGATTTCATCTAAGGTCATGGTGGCATAGCGGTGCAGGCGCTTATGTTCCGGCGCCATTTTTCCCGTGCGGTTTTGGAATTGCCAAGGTGGATCTGCATAGATGGTTTGGTATTTTTTTCCTTTTGTAAAGGAAGAAAAATCAGCTATAGTTTTTTTGAAATCTACATCATTCATTCGTATATCCCTTCACACAGGCTTTTTTGATACCGACAGCAAGGATAGGGCAGCCGCCGTTGCGGCGTGAATCAAGACGCGGGATGAGCTTCCCCATCCATGTTGTTGATGCGCCGTATTTACGGAGTAAGGGTTTACCGTTTTCATCATTGATTTCGCGAAATATGTCGTTGAGTTCTGCTGTGCGTGTCACGATGACGCCGACGTCAATCAAACCACAGTCGAAATATGTGCGCATAGCGAGAAGATCACGATCAAATGTTTGATCTTTGCTGTTCCATTCCAGATCGAAGGCGACCTTGCCTTTGATAAAGTCGATATTATGACCATCAATGTGATTGGCAATGGTCTTTTTATCAAAAGGTTCGGAGGAAAAGCGACCACGTTGTGCGGCTTGTCTCGGATAAAGTTTTACGACAAGATCGCCTGTGATGCGTATTTCTCTCCAGCCGTATGGATAGAGAACTTCATCGAATTTTTTAGGAATGTTTGTTTCGTTGCCTCCCTGCTGCTTCAAATCATCGACCGATATTTCTAATTTTCTAAGGCAATCTTGCAGTTCCGTCCATTCTGTCGGGAAGGAGTGACTGAGTATCGCAAGGGCGTGCCCGTAGCTGTAAAACTCAAATTTTTGTTGAAGATCGTGTGCGATGGTTTTTGTTGGCAAGACGATACACCTCCCTGCTACATTATAGCATGATTCTTCCCTATAAAAAACATCCCGTGCTTTTGAAAACTGCACGGGATGGTTGATGACTTATCCTTCCATCGTCATGGCGGCGGCTAGGGCGGCGCCGAGGGCGGAGCCGGTGTTTTCGAGGACGATGTGGATCTTTTCGGCGTCGTCGCCGAGGAGGGCTGCGAGTGCTTTCTTGAGGTTTTCGGCGACGAGGGGCATCTTCTCATAGACGGAGCCGTCGATGGCGATGTGCTGCTCCGGGATTGCCGCGCCATGTGCGCGATGGCGCACGATGCCGGCGAAGGTCGCGGCGACGAGGCGGGCGGAGCGGGCGATGATGACGGCGGCGAGGGTCTGCAGCAGGTGCAGCTCAAGCGCGTTGAAATTCTCGCCGGTCTTTTCTTCGAGGATGGCAGCGGCTTCGTGGCGGTCGAGGTAGGCGTCGGCGACGATGGTGGAAAGGTCGATGCTCGTGAAGGAGAAAGGATTGTTCTTGCCGAGAATGTCGGAGAGCGCCTCGCCGTAGATTTCGCCGAGGTAGCGTCCCGAGACCATCTTTTCGAGGTGCTGTGCGCCGGGCTTTTCAGAGGTTTCGTCGATGTGCCTGTCATACTTCGTCGGGCACAGCTTGCCGAAGCCGCCCGATTCCATGTTGATGACGGTGGGCGGCTCGGAACCCTCTTTGAACTCCTCAAAGTAGCAGGTGTTCTGTCCCGTGGCGTAGATCGAGCCGATGTAGGCGTTCGGCTTCTTGTAGGCGGCGGCAAGGAGCGTGGCGACGGTGTCGTTGATGACGGCGACGGGGATGACGTTTCGTGCGCCGCGCCGTGCGAGCGCTTCTTTCAGAAGGTCGTTGACGACCTTGCCCTCGACGCCTTGCGTCGCGAACTCCTTCGTCCAAGTGATGAGTTTGGCGTTGTAGAGGTCGGTCTGCACCGACGGGAAGGAGAAAGTGTGACCGAGCAGGTACGTCGTCGAGCGGTTGCTCTCGATGGCTTCGTCGATGAGTTCGGCGAGGAAGTCGAACATCTCCTCGGCGGTGGCGCTTTCCGATACATAGTCGTAGACGCCCGGCTCGGTCAGAGGCTTCGCCGCCTTCTTAATGACCTGGTACCTGCCGCCGCCGTGCAGCAGGATGTGCAGGGCGCGTACGTTCGTGCCGCCGAAATCGAGCGCGAGGAAATCGCCGATTTCCTTGCCCGTCGGCAGGGCGACGTAGGAGCGCAGCATTCGCAGTGTGGAATCTTCGCCCTTAAGTCCCGTCTGCATCTCCGCCTCGAAGGCGGCGGAAATCTTCTGAAGCTCGTCGTCGCTGATGCTGAAGGCGGCGAGCACCTCGTCGTATTTCTTCTTGTCCATAGTCATGGCTGCTCCTCCTCGTATACTATGTTTTGTAGGCAAGACGACATCGCCTCGCCTACAGAAAGATCTTCTTTTATACTAAATATTGTTTGAGCATGGCTCCGACGCTGGAAAAAGCCTGTTTCGCCTGCTTCTGAATCGCTTCTCGTGCCGTCGTCAGCGTATAGCCGTCGAATGCTTTGAGCATCGGCAGGTCGTTCGTTTCGTCGCCGATGGCGAAGATTTCTGCACCGTCCCAGCCCATGACGGAGAGCAGTGTGCGTATGCCCTGATCCTTGCCGACGCCGACGGGCGTGATGTCTAGGCTGCAGGCGTTCGGGTAGGCGTGGATCTTCGCGCCGAGTTTCGCGTTGAGCGCGGCGGCGCAGGCGTCGGATTCGGCGGGAAGCGGGAAGCCCATAGAAAATTGCTGGATCTTCTTGAGCGTGCCGATCTCGGCTTCTTCGATGTAGATGATAGGGAAGTCCCATTCCTTTGCTTCGCGCTCGATCCACGAACCTTCCGACTGGTGGCAAAGGTATGTCACATCGGCTGCCGAAAAGGCGAAGTGGAAAGATTTCTGCGCCAAAGGTTCCTTGGCGATTGCCGACAAAGCGGCAGGCCCGATCTCGGCTTGGAAGCGCACTTTTTCTTCTGCGTCGCGGATGATGCCGCCGTTGTTGCAGACCGTATAGTCAAATTCCAGTCCGAACGCGCGAAGCTGCGGTACGAGCATACCGTAGTCGCGTCCGGAGACGACGCCGAACTTGTTGCCTGCCGCACGCCACTTCTTGACGGCCTGCAGCGTTTCTTCGTCGATCTTGCCGCCCCTGAGGAGCGTCCCGTCGTAATCGCTTGCAGCTACCTTCATCGTATCTCCTCCTCGTAAATCACAGCTTCCAATGGACGAAGCGCAGTTGTCGGCGCGTCCGCATAGCTTCCGGCAAGGCGCGTGCCGCGAAGGAAGCCTGCGGGAAGCGCCGCGTCTTTTGTGCTGAAATTGACCGCCGTCTTGATGCGCGTCTTTCCCAGTGTGCGCGAGAACGCATAGATTTGCTCGTTTTCCGTAAGAAGCTCTTCGTATACGCCGTCCAAAAGCGCAGGGATCGTCTTGCGCAGCTTGGCGAGATGGCGGTAGAAGTGCAGCACGGAATCGGCGTCCTTTTCCTCGGCGGCGGCGTTGAGCGTGCGATAGTTCTCGTTGACGGGCAGCCACGGTGTGCCGCTCGTGAAGCCCGCGTGTCTTTCTGCCGTCCACTGCATCGGCGTGCGTGCGTTGTCGCGGCTGTTGAAGTGGACGAAGCCCAGCGCGTTTTCCTTGGAGACGCCATCTTCTAAAGCGAGCGCGTACTGGCCGTGCGACGAAATGTCGTCGTAGGCGTCGATGGAGTCCCAAGCCACGTTCGTCATGCCGAGTTCTTCGCCCTCGTAGATGAAGGGCGTGCCGCGCAGCGTGAAGAGGACGGCGGCGAGCGCCTTTGCCGCGAGCGTCTTGTCCGCGCCCTTGGGGAAGAAGTAGTCGACGGAGCGTGCGCGGTCGTGGTTCTCGAAGTAGATGGGAAACCAGCCTTCCTTGGCGGTGGCGTGCTGGCTCTTCGTGAGCGCGCGCTTGAGCTTCGTGAGCGGCCACGGCTGCGCCTTGTGCCAGCATTCGCCGCCCTCGTAGGGAACGAGGACGTGGCTGAATTCGAAGAGCATGGAGAAGACGCCGTTTTCGCCGACCCAGAGCGGCAGTTCCTCGGGTGTGACGCCGTTCGCCTCGCCGACGGTGAAGATGTCGTGTCCGTCGAAGACGCGTGCGCGGAACTCGTGCAGGAAGTCGAGGATGCCCGGCGTGTTCGCCGTCATCTCGTGGACGCTCGTCATGCCGTCCGCCGCGTCCGGCTCGCCGTCGGTAAAGACGGCGGGCTTTTTGATGTAGGTGATGGCGTCGATGCGAAAGCCGCCGACGCCCTTCGCGAGCCAGAAGTTTGCGGCGGCGAAGAGCGCTTCACGGACCTCGGGATTCTCCCAGTTGAGGTCGGGCTGCGCTTCGGCGAAGGTGTGCAGGTAGTATTGACCGCGCTCCTCGCTGTACGTCCACGCAGAGCCGCCGAAGATGCCGCGCCAGTTCGTCGGGGCGCTGCCGTCCGGCTTGGCGTCGCGCCATATATACCAGTCGCTCTTCGCGTTCGTGCGGCTCTTCTTTGACTCCAGGAACCACGGGTGCTGATCGGAAGTGTGGTTGTAGACGAGATCCATGACGATGCGCATGCCGCGCTTCTTGGCTTCGGCGATCAGCTCTTCCATGTCGGCGAGTGTGCCGAAGTCGGGGTTGATGTCACAATAGTCGCTGATGTCATAGCCGTTGTCGATCATCGGCGAGGGGTAGACGGGCGTAAGCCAAAGTGCGCCTGCGCCGAGCGACTTCAGATAGTCGAGCTTTTCCGTGATGCCGCGAATATCGCCCGTACCCTTGCCGCGCGTGTCGTTGAAGCTCTTCGGATAGATCTGGTAGACGGCGGTGTTCTGCCACCATTTCGTTGCTTTCATGCGTTTTTCCTTTCCATGCATCCCCCTGCCGTGCGGGCATGGGATGCGAGACTTGTCGTGCGTCAGAAGGTTAGGACGTCCGTCTTACCGGCTTCTGCCGTCATGCCTGTGTGCTTCTTCATCAGCGGGTACTCGCCTGAGTTTGTGACTGCCATGATGACCGTATCTTGATAGCCGGCTTCCTTGATCGTCGCGCGGTCAAACTTCACGAGCGGTGCGCCTTGAGCGACCTTATCGCCCGCATGGACGAGAAGCTCGAAGCCTTTGCCGCCGAGCTTCACTGTGTCGACGCCGATGTGGATGAGCATTTCCGCGCCGTTTGCGAGGCGAAGCCCGACGGCGTGCAGGGAATCTTCCATGACCATCGTGACCTCTGCGTCGGCGGGCGCGACGACGAGATTGCCCGTCGGCTCGACAGCGACACCGTCGCCCATCATCTTCTGCGAGAACATTTCATCCTTGACTTCGCTCATGTCGATGACTTTGCCATCGGCGACCGCAGCGAAAGCGAGGGATTTTTCCGTGCCGACGGCGATTTCTGTCGCATCGGATGCGGGCGCTGTGAGAAGCGCCTCGAAGCGCTCGCGCACCTGCGGCACGGAGAGTCCGACGATGACCTGGAACGCATGTCCGTTGCGCACGAGACCGTGGGCGCCTGCCTGTGTGAACACGGCGATCGGCTGCACGAGGTCGGGATCGTTGACTGTCACGCGCAGGCGCGTCGCGCAGTTCGTGACGTCCTTGATGTTCGCGGAGCCGCCGAGCCCTTCGAGGAACGCTTTTGCCTTTACGTCACGCTCATCAAGCTTCATGCCGGGCGCTGCATCTGCCGCTGCGCCGTTCGCCTGCTTCGCTTTGTAGTCCGCCTTCGTGAAGAGCTTGTCCTCGACGTCATCGTCCGTCCTGCCCGGCGTCTTGTAGTCCTTGAAGCGAATGAGCCAGCGGAAGACGAAGAAGTAGATGGCGGTGAAGCACAGGCCGACGGCGATTTGCAGGATGTACGTCGTGTAATGATAGGAGAAGAGCGGAATCCAATTCTGCACGAAAGCGTCGATGAGACCGCCGCCGAAGTTGCCCGAAAGCCCGATGGCATAGAGCGTCGCCGAAAGCGTCGCAGAGAGGACGGCGTGGACGGCGAAGAGCAGCGGCGCGACGAAGAGGAACGTGAACTCCAGAGGCTCCGTGATGCCGCAGAGCATCGCCGTGACCGTCGCGGGAATGAGGAGCGCCGCCGTCTTCTTGCGCTTCTCGGGCTTGGCGCAGGCGTAGATGGCGAGCGCCGCGCCGGGAAGACCGAAGACCTTGCCGCTGCCGTGCAGCGCGAAGCCGCCCTCGGGGAAAAGCTCGCGCAAAGACTGTGCGCTCGTCATGAAGTCGTTGATATGACCGAGCCAGTACGCTTGGATGCCGCCGTCAACAATCGCGGGACCGAAGATGAACGGCAGGTAGATGAAGTGATGAAGTCCTGCGGGAAGCAGGATCTTCTCCGAAAACGTATACGCCCAGACACCGACGATGCCGCTCGTCTTGAGGAAGAATTGGAACTGCTCGATCGCATGCTGCACCATCGGCCAGACGAAGCAGAATACGAGCGCCATCGGGATCATGACGGCGAAGCCGACGGCGACGACGAAAGCGGGACCTTTGAAGATGCCGAGCCAGTCGGGGATATTTGTGTCGTAGAAGCGATTGTGCAGATACGCCGTGCAGCACGCGATGAAGATCGCGCCGAGCATACCCATGTCGAGCGTCTTGACGTTCGCGATCATCGCGAGGCCCGTGCCCGCACCCGCCGGCTGCGTGAAGTCTACGCCGAACGCGTTGCCGTGCAGTGTGAGGATCGCCGAGATGAAATAGTTGAACAGCATGTAGATGACGAACGATTCCATAGCGCAGCGCGCAGGCTCTTTCTTCGCGAAGCCGATGGGGACGGCGATGGCGAAGAGAATCGGCATCTGTGCGAACACCGTCCACGCGCCCTGCTCGACGATATACCAGAAATCGTACCACAGCGTTCCCTTGTCGGCGATGCTGCCGAAAAGACCGGGATTCTTGCAGACGATGGATACCGCCACCGTCAGACCGAAGAACGCGAACAGGATGACGGGTGTATACATCGCGCCGCCAAACCGCTGCATGTTCTGCATGAAGACGTCCTTGCTGAGTGACATGAGCTTTACCTCCTCTAAATCACTGAAAATCGTTATCTATACCATAATGGAAAAATGCCGAGAAAGCAAGTACAGATTAACTTGCTCGGATCGGTGCATGATGATTCTCCCCCCTGTTCTCTAGTATGATGTTGTCTTGTTAAATTTTAACCTGTTTTTGAAGAATGGGCAAGGTGGAATATAGAATGATTTTTCCGCGAATTATGAAATGAATTCATTTGTTTGAGATTCATGAAAAAATACTAGACAAAGGAGATGGGATAATGGTATTATTCGAATGATTGATATTAAAAGTCATTATTTATTGGTAAAATAATGATGGAAGGAATGCAGAGAATTGCCGCTTCAGCGGGGAGTCAAGAAGATTCCCTTAGAGTTCACAAGGAGGAATTAAGTCAAAATGCTTAGTAAAGGTAAGATGCGTAGAAGACTTGCAGTCATGGTGACACTCGCCCTGTCTAGCGGGGGGGGACACTTGCTCTCGTCGGACGGCGGTACGCTCTGGGGCATGTCGACAGCGTATGCGGCAAATGTGACAGTTGGCGTCGGGGAAGATCAGAGCGGCGATGTCAACGGCGGTGATACGGACAACAATACAGTCACGATCGGCGCGGAGGGCGGCGGCGATCATCCTGTCATCGGCGGCAATGTTGCCGGTGGTAGCTCTGCGAATGCGACGGAGAATGTCGTTACGGTCAACAGCATTAAGCTGACCCGTTCCGATGGAACGATCTACGGCGGTATTGCTACGGGGACGGCATCGAAGAATACGGTCATATTCAAGGACGGCACGGCGACCTCGCTGGTCGGTGGAACGACCACGGGTGCGTCGGGCAGTGCACAGGGGAACACCGTCACGGTTACAGGCGGTAAATTGAACTATGTGTGGGGCGGACTGGCGCAAGCCGGAAGTAGCAGCGCCACGGGCAATATCGTCAACATCAACGGCGGCATATTTTCCTCGGGCGGCGTCATCATCGGCGGCGGCGGTAGGAATGGCGTAACGGGCAATATGTCGAATAATACCGTCACCATCACGGGCGGCGCACTGAACAACAACAACAAGATCTATGCGGGCGATTCGCGTTCTCTTTCAAGTACATCGAATGGCAATATTGTCAACCTCGGCGATGAAAATGGCAATTTCAGTGCCAATCTCAATCGTGCGGAAATCTGGGGAACGAGCTACGGCGGACAGGTACAGGGTAATGACAGCGATAAGATCAGGGGCAATACGCTGAATGTTAATGCCTCGGGCATTCGTCTGGAGATAGTTCGCAACTTCCAGAAGATCAACTTCAACCTGACGAAATCGGTCACAGCAGGTTCTACCATGCTGACGATGGACACGGGTAACTTCGGGTTGGGCTACGGCAAGGCATTTGACTGGGAGAACTTCTCTCTGACGGGCAAGGAAAACGATACGGACAAGACAAAATACGGGCGTATCGGGAATATTAATCTGCTCTTCGCATATTCCGGCTCGGATATGAAGATCGGAAACTATACGACCGGCGGAAGAAAGGGTACGACAGGCGACTATGAGTACCACATGGAGGCGGATGGCAGTAACTTTATGGGGAGCCGATCTTCGAAGCTCATCAAGGCGAATGTCGACCGCTTCAAGAACGCCGACGCGACGGTGAACAACGCCGCAGGATCGTATGTCTATGGCGGCTATTCGAGTCTCGGCAATACGACGACGAACAACAAGATCAAGATCACGAATACGAACAATACGAGTTTGAATGTTATCGGCGGTCGTACCGATGGTACGGGTGATTCGACAAACAATCATGTTACGATTGCGGACACAAGTACGGTCAACTATGTCTTTGGCGGCTGGGCGACGAAGGCGGACAGCAAGGCAGAGGGCAATAGTGCAACCATTGAGAGCGGCAGCACCACGAAGAATTTCGTCTATGGAGGCTTTGCGAAAAATACAGCAAAAACGAATAAAGTGACCCTAGGTGGAACGGCAGAAAAGATTGTCTACGGCGGCTATGCAGATGTCACGGCACAAGGGAATGTTGTGACCGTCACCGGAAGCGCAGAGCAGAATGTCTACGGCGGCTGGGTGAATGGCACGGGCACGGCAGAGGGGAACGAAGTTCATATCGAGGGCGGTACGCTGAAGCAGTTCGTCACGGGCGGGATCGGAAAAGTCGATTCGACCGTGACGGGCAACAAGGTCTTCATGACAGGCGGCACGGTCACGCGAAACATCATCGGCGCGGAAACGTCGGGCACGAACGGTAAGGCGACGAAGAATATCATCGAAATCTCGGGCGGCACGGTCAATGGTTTTTTGAACGGTGGTTTTATTGCGGGCGGAACAGCCACGGAGAATGAGGTCGCGATCTCGGGCGATACGACCACGGTCAAGCAGAGCGTCAACGGCGGCTATGATACGCAGAGCGGTACGCTGACAAAGAACAAGGTTACGATCTCGGGTGGTACGGTCGAGCAATTCGTATATGGAGGCTACTCCAATGACAGCGGTACGGTGACAGGAAACGAGGTCACGTTCTCGAACGGTACGGTCAAAAAGAATATCAACGGCGGATATGCGTTGACCGGTGGGACGGTAACGGAAAACAAGGTTACAATCTCAGGCGGTACGTTAGAACAAAACGCTTATGCCGGCTACTCCGATAAGTACGGCACGGTCACGGGAAATATCCTCACGATCACGGGCGGTACGATCAAGGGTACGGTCTATGGCGGCGCAGGCGGCGATAACAATGCCGCCTATACCGCTAAGACATTTGCCGCAAACAATAACACGGTTACGATTACAGGCGGTACATTCAGCAAGGCAATTTATGGTGCATACTCGTGGCATTCAAGCGGCACGACGGAGAACAACACCGTCAACCTCGGCGACGACACGCATACGGATCTCTCTGCTGCGACGCTCTCGGCGAGTGAGATCTATGGCGGCAACAAGGCGGCGACGGGCAACACACTCAATGTCAATGCGAAGAATATTACAGTCAAGTCCGTCAACAACTTCGAGAACTACAAGTTCAAGCTGAACGAATCCTTCGAAAATGGCGATACGATGCTTTCCGTTGCGGATGCAGGAGATTTCAGCGGGACGGGCGTGGATTGGAGTAAGATCACCGTCGACCGTTCGGGACTTTCTGCAGACTATGTTTCCAATGTCCACGGCGTGCGTCGTGTGACTCTCTTAAAGAGTGCGACAGCAAACGCGCTGCATTTCACGGGCTACAACACGAGAACCTACACAGCAACGGACACACACGAAAGCCGTCTGCGCACAGATACGGGGAATGCTGCGGCGACTTCCGTCCTATATGAAGTCAATCGTTTCAAGGGCGGACGTGTGACGTATGATGGCACGGCAGAGACGATCAACAACGAGATCTATGGCGGCGTTTCCTATGATGGACATACGACGACGGACAATCAGCTGACGGTCAAGGGACTGAAAGCCGCGAACGATCCGAAGTCTGCTTTCGGCGGCATCAACAAGGGCGCGACGGGCGACGTCAAGAAAAATACGCTGAATATCGAACTTGCAAATGACAGCGATACGATCGACGAGGCGTATGCGGGCAAAGCCGAGAATGCGAACAATACAGGCGAAGTCTCGGGCAACGTCGCCAATATGAAGAAGGGCACGGTCAACAAGCTCTATGGCGGTCACGATGTAGGCAAGGGCGCGGTCAAGGACAACGTTGTGAATTTCTCGGGCGGCACGGTCAATACCGAAGTTGCGGGCGGCGTCGGACATAAGGCGAACGAGAACACCGTGACCATCACGGGCGGCACGGTCAGCGGGAATGTCTACGGCGGCAAGTCGGACGGCTCCGGCGCCAGCGCCTCGGGCAATACCGTGAACCTCGGCGCAGAGGACGGCGCATATACGGCGAATCTCAAGAATGCGGCGCTTCACGGCGACAATGCGTCCGGCACGGGTGCAACACTCAACGTCCGTGCGAAGAATATCACGGCGAAGTCTGCCAAGAACTTTGCGAACTATACGTTCCAACTCAATGATGACATCGCGAAAAACGGCGGCTCGATGCTGACGCTGACCGAGAATAATGGCTTTAACGGCGGCAATCTGTTTGACTGGACGAAGCTCGATGTCGATACGTCGAAACTCTCGGGCAGTACGGTCATCGGCAAGGCGACGCTTCTCACGGGTACGGCGAACGGATTGAAATTCTCGAACTATGCGGGACGCAATAAGACGACTGCCGCGACAAACGGCGACTATGAGACGGCGCTGCGCACGGATACGAATACGGGTACGGCGACGAAGGTCGTTCTCGACTACAATCGGTTTCAAAATAATGCCAATGCGACGTATGACGGATCGAAGCCGGCGACACAGCTTGCAGATGGCTCGACCGAAATTTACGGCGGTATTTCCTATGCAGGAAATACGACGAAGAACAATCATCTGACGGTGACGAACCTCGCTGGCAATGTCACATCCGCATACGGCGGCAAGACGGCGGGCGCGAAGGGCGACTCCGTCAAGAACAGCGTGACGGTCGAGAAGACGGGAACGGGCGCAATCTCCAACGTCTTCGGCGGCTATACCGCCTCGCAGGAGGCGACGGCAAAGGCGGCAGATAATACCGCGACGATTAAGAGCGGCACGTTCGGCGCGGTCTACGGCGGCTATGTCAAGAACGCGGCGAGCGCGACGGGCAACCACGTCTTCATCAAGGGCGGCACGGTGCAGACTGCAGTCGTCGGCGGCGGCGGCAAAAGCACGGCGACGGGCAATATGTCGGGCAACGACGTCACGATCACGGGCGGCAAGGTCACGGGCTACGTCATCGGCGGCGATACGCGCCTTTTGACGAGCACGTCGAACAAGAACATCATCAATCTCGGCGATGACGCGGGCAAGTATACGGCGGATCTTTCGGGGGCGGAAGTCTGGGGTACGAGTTACAACATCCAGACATTTGCCAACACGGATGCGAAGATCGCGGGCAATACGCTCAATGTCCAGGCGAAGGACGGTGTGACGCTCAAGAAGGTGCGCAATGTCGAGAAGTTCAACTTCCGCTTGCATGACGATACGACGAAGACTGCGCCGTTGCTGAATTTGACGGAAGCGGGCGGTTTCGGCAAGGTTTCCGCTGACAACTCGGACGTCAAGGTGAAATGGTCGAATGTCACGGCAGACCTCTCGAATGTCACGACGGCGAAGGATGCTGCGAAGATCCAGGGAAAGAACACCTACACCCTGATGCGGGCGGCGGACAACTCCTTGAAATTCAGCGACTACGCCGCACGCTATGCTGTCTATGGCGGCGTCTATGAGACGGGGCTGCGCACGGATACGGGCACAGCGACGGCGAAGGAAGTGCTCTACGATGTCAACCGCTTCAAGGATGGTCGCGTCACCTATACGGTGGCATCGATGGGCGAAGCGGTCGGCGGCTATTCCGCCTTTGGCAATACGACCGAGGGCAATACGCTGACGGTCACGGGCACAGCTACGGGTACGAACGCTTATGGCGGCAAGACGATGGGCGATACGGGCGGTTCGAAGGGCAACACGGCGAAGATCACGGGCGGTTCGCTTGCCAATGTCTATGGCGGCTACGTTGATAAGGCTGCAAATAACAGTGCGGTCACGGGCAACAAGGTGACGCTTACGGGGGGCACGGTCACGACCGCCGTCTACGGCGGCTACACCGCAGGCGCGGGCAAAACGACGGACAACACCGTCAACATCGGCGACGGATCGGCGGCGACGCTTGCGGCAGGAGCCAACCTCGAACATGCGACGCTCGCGGGCGGCAACAAGGCGGACGACGTCACGGGCAATACGCTCAACGTCATGGTCAAGGATGCGTCGGCAAAGAAGGCGCAGAACTTCGAGAACTACACGTTCCATCTGACCGATCATATCGCCGCCGACAAGCCGAAGAGCGGGGTCATCGACGACAGCTTCACCAAGAGCCGCGGTACGATGCTGACGCTTGCGGAAGGATTTGACGGACAGACGGCGGACTGGAACAAGGTAAAGATCGACACATCGAAACTTTCCGCCGACAAGACGCTCGGCGCGATCACGCTGATGAAGAGTACGGCGACAGGCAAGCTGAAGTTCTCGAACTATGCGGCGAAGAATCATGCAGTGAGCGGCGATTATGAAGTCGTCCAACGCACGGATACGAATACGAGCGTGGCGAGCGCCGTCCTCATCGACGTGAACCGATTCAAGAACGGCGATGTCACTTATCAAAATGGCGACAACAACGCCAAGACCTACGCCGGCGTCTCCTATGGCGGGAATACGGCGGAAAACAACAAGTTCACGCTTAAGGGCATCTCCGAGGGCAAAACGCTCAAGTACGTCTCGGGCGGACGCTCGGAAGGCACGGCGGGCGGCGCCGTCAAGAATACCGTGAATCTTTTGGGCACGGGCAAGGGAACGCTCGAAGAGGTCTACGGCGGTTACGTCGGCAGCGCGGCGAACGCAGCGGATGCGGCGGAAAATACTGTCAACATCGCGGGCGGCACGGCGAAGAACGTCTACGGTGGCTACACGCGCGGCACGGGCAAGACGACGAAGAACACCGTCAACATCGGCTATACGGACGATAAGGGCGTGTTCCACGACGTCGCCGACGGCGCGAAGGTCACGGGCACGATCTACGGCGGCAGCAGCGACGCCGACGTTACGGGCAACACCTTGAATGTCAGCGGCAAGCTCACGGCGGGCAATATCAAGAACTTCGAAAGCGTTAAGTTCCACGTCAGAAATACGATGGCGAGCGGCACGACGCTCTTGACGCTCGACGGCGCGGCAAAGACCGAGGGACTTGATTGGAAGAATGTCACTTTGAGCGGCGACTTCAAGCCTGCGGTCAAGAGCTATGAAGCGTATCATTTAACGCTCATGGCAAATGAAAAAGGCATCGATTTCCGCAAGGGTGGCGTTGACACCTATGCGCCCATCGGCGCCAAGGGCGTGACCAAAGGCGATTACGAGAGCGTCATCGACACGGATACGCATACGGCACAGGCAAAGGCCGTCCATGCCGACGTCTATCGCTTCCGCGGCAACACGGCGACATACGGCGAAGCCGACGGCGTACACGATGCAGCATGGGGCGGACGCTCTCTCATCGGCAACGACGCGACGGGCAACACGCTGACGATCACGGGAGGCACGCTCAAGGATGCTTACGGCGGCTGGTCGGCGGGCAAGACGACGGGCAACACTGTGAACTTCTCAGGCGGCACGGTCACGGGCACGATCTACGGCGGCAGCAGCGACGCGACAGGAAATACGCTGAACATCAAGGGTGTGCAGAGCGCGGGAAATATCAAGAACTTTGAAAAGCTCCACTTCGATACAAGCATGGCGAAAGCCGGCGATACGCTGCTGACGCTCAAGGGCGGTGCAGCGACGACGGGGCTTGACTGGCAGAAGCTCGAAGCCGCAGGTCTTGACGAAGGGAAACTCCGGACGCTTACGGGCGCAGCGCGTGAAGAACTGTTCTCGCTGATGGCGAACGCGAAGGGACTTGACTTCGGCACGACCTATGACAAGGCGAAGGAAAAGACTGTCGGCGACTACGAGTACGCGATTGCCAAGGAAGCCGACACGGCGAAGGGAGCGGCGGCGGAGAAAGTCGTTGTGCGCGGCTTCCGCTTCCAGAACAACGCCGACGCCGTCTATGAGACGGGCGACAACAAGGCGGCATGGGGCGGACGCTCCATCGTCGGCAACACCGTGCAGAAGAACAAGCTGACCGTCAAAGGCGGCACGCTCACCGACGCCGCGTACGGCGGCTTGAGCGCCCGGGGCGCGGTCACGGGCAACACGCTTGTTCTCGCGGGCGGCACGCTCAAGAACGCTTACGGCGGCTTCGTCGAGGGCGCGGGCAGCGCCACAAAGAATATCGTCGAGGTGCAAAAGGACACGCAGGCGCAAATCTACGGCGGTCATGCCGCGCAAGGCGAAGCTTCGGGCAATATCCTCAACCTCGGTGCGGTCAACATCGGCGCGAACGTCTATGGCGGCTCGGGTAAAAAGACCGAGGGCAACATCATCAACCTCTCCGGTACGAAGATCAAGGGCGTGGTCACAGGCGGCACGGCGGCTCTTGCCGCCGGCGGCAAGGCGAACATCCTCGCCATCCGCGCCGCCGGCACGCAGATCGGCGACTTCATGGGCGTCCAGAACCTCAAGTTCTATCTGCCCGCAGGAGCGAAATCCTCCATGACGACGATGCTGCGGCTCGGCGTCAAGGAGAAGAGCATCAAGGGGCTGAATGTCGATCTCGATCTCTCAGGTGCGGCGAAGGCGCTCAAAAAGACCGATGTATTCAGCCTCATGAAGGTCGCCGAGGGCGGTGTTCTGACGACCGACGAGAAGATTGCAGGCGAGGTCACGGGCACGCAGGGGGTATCGCTCGACTATAAGTTCCGCGTGCAGAAGAAGGGGACGGATGAGCTGATTGCCGCTGTCGAAAATGTTGAGATCAAAGGCAGTACGAAATCCCTTGTCGAGACGAGAACGACGGCGACGGATGTATTGAGCGGCGGCATGAACATGCTCACGGATACGGGCATCGCCGCTGCCGTCGAAGCGGCAGCCGCCGCCAATGTCAACGCGAAGGGAGAAGCTGCACCCGTAGCGAGCAAGGCGGCGCCAAACGCAAAGGCGGCGGCAGCGGCGAACATGCAGACGGGCGACTACACCGCATGGGCGGCGCAGGGCGGCGCATCCATGCGCATCCATTCCGGCTCCTACGTCGATACGCACGGCTACATGCTGAACGTCGGTTTTGCACGCAAACAGGAGCAGAAGAACGGCGAACTGCTCTTCGGTCCCTTCGTTGAATACGGCAGGGCGACGTATGACTCCTACCTTGACGACGGCACGCACGGCGGCGGTAAGACGAGTTACATCGGCGCAGGCGTTCTCGCAAGGCAGGATATGAAGAACGGCGTCTACGTTGAAGGCAGCCTTAGAGCCGGCAGCATCAAGAGCGACTACACGGGCAGCGTCTCTTCGAGGACTGCGAGCTATGACATCACGAATCCCTACTATGCAATTCATCTGAGCGCAGGGAAGAAGATGCAGCTCAAGGCGGGCGATACGCTCGAAACATACGTCAAGTATTTCTACTCGCACCAGAACGGTACGAGCGGCAAACTCTCGACCGGCGAGGACTACGACTTTGACGCCGTCGATTCGCATCGCTTGCGCCTTGGCGCACGCTATGCGCACGACATGGGCGCCGACGGCAAGTTCTATGCAGGTCTTGCATGGGAGTATGAGTTCAACGGCGAAGCGCGCGCCGCCTATCAAGGCATGGCGACGCCCAGCCCGACGCTCAAGGGCGCAAGCGGTATGCTCGAACTTGGTTACCGCTTCGCACCGAAGAAGAGCCGCATCAGCTACGATGTCAACCTCAGCGGCTGGCAGGGCAAGCGAGAGGGATTCACAGGCGGTGTAAGCGTAAACTGGGCATTTTGAGAAGGTGAAATTCCCGCTTGACAGTCCGTATAAAAGCCGCTATAATAATAATGTTTCGTCTTACGGCGAAGCGTTCATGGGTAGGTGCCCGAGTGGTTAAAGGGAACAGACTGTAAATCTGTCATCTTCGGATTACGATGGTTCGAATCCATCCCTGCCCACCAGCGGCGGCATAGCTCAGTTGGCTAGAGCATGCGGTTCATACCCGCAGTGTCCGGAGT
>NZ_DBHIUY010000009.1:47711-117895 GCF_057272215.1 Selenomonas sp. | reverse complement strand
GCCATCTCGCTTGATTTTCCGAATGATGATGTCCATGATGTCCTCCTTATGCGATGTAAACTTCCGCGCCCGTCTCCTGCTGCACTTGGCGTTTGAACGCTTCTGCGTCACTGTTGCCATCGGAGAGATGTAGGAGATAGATCTGCCGCACCGCGCTCATGTCGTTTGCCCGGAGCAGCCCCAGCAGGGTCTCGATGCTCATGTGTGTCTTTATGACGCGCTCGGCGAGATAGACCGGGATGCGCTCATTTCTGGCGTTATCGACGATAATCTCCTGCGCGTAGTTTGCCTCGACCATCAAATGTGTCAGTCCGGCAAATGTGTATTTAACATAAGCGCTGTCCGTGATGTAGACGAGCTTTTCGCCCGTCATCTGGGAATCTACCTGATAGCCATAGCATAGCACGTCGTGTTCCACCGCAAAGGGCAAAACGCTGAACGTGCCTATGCCATATTCAAGCAGCGCTTTCATCGCCCGCACGCCCGGGTAAAGAGCCGCGACGTCGTCATTGCTGTAGACGTGCATACCCCGCTGCAGCATCTTCGGGATCGCCTTGGCGTGATCTCCGTGGCGATGGGTGACGAGGCAGCCGCTGATACTGCCCGTCCGAAAGTCGCAGCCTTTTTGAATCTCCTTGAACGGGATCCCTGCGTCGAGGAGCAGGCTTGTTTTGCCGTCGCTTACGCGATAGGCGTTGCCGCTGCTCCCGGACGCGAGAATCTTGATATCCATGTCAGAAGGCCATCCCGGCATAGAGGCTGTCAGCGGCTGCCTCTTCTGCCGGAGGTTCTTCTGTGATCGGCATTTTTGCACGTTCATCCTCGCCCGGCATCTCGTACTGTGCAGGAGCAAGTGCAGCACGACGATGCGCCGACGTGATAGCGGCAGGAGTCTCCTCCTGCGGCGCTGCCACCTGTGCCGGAAGCTCCTTCGCCTGCTCCACCGGCACACTGTTCGCCGTCACGTCGATGATGGTCTGCATGTCTTCCTGCACCGCTTGCAGCTTTGTCTCTCTCTGCTTCATGTACTGATAACTCTCATCAATCTTGCGCGGATCCAGAAGGATATGCTTGGGGCTGTAGACTTCGCGGATGAGCGTCTTGCGGCACATCTCGTCGAGCCAGCCGTCTTTGTCGACCTCGATCTTCTTGCCGTTCTTCCACTCGTTCGCCTTGCCGCCCCAGAAATTCGCGCTCGCGTATTCAGGCTTCCTCTTCTCGATGTCTTTCATGCTCATGAGGACGAGTTCGTTCTTCTTGGGATCGTCGTACTCGATGTAGCCGAAACCGCCGACGATGTTCCCTCGGTCGAAGGGATTCGTAATCTCGAAATCATAAGATTCCACGTCGTTGCCGCGCCCCTTCTTGTACGGCTTGAAGTTGTCCGTTGAGTATACAAGCTCAATGGTCACGCTCTTCGGCGGGCAAAGTGCGAACTTTTCGGCAATGTACTTGATGCCGTTGTAGCCGAGCATGAGATTGATGTCGTATCGCCCCGCTTTCTTGTTGAGATACGGGATCGGTGTGATGAAATTCGCCTGCATCGTGTCAAGACCGAGCCGCGCATAATGCACGACGTCAAGCGCGAGGTCTGCCATATTGACGTTCGCCCATGTGACGGGAACAGCGTTGTCGTACTTGTGGTCGCGGTTGTTCTCATTCTTGCGCACCCTTTCGGCTTCGGCGGTCTTCAAGGCGCGGTCAACGCCGATGAAGTAGCCTTGGATGAGTTGACGCTGGTACTCGGTGATCTGGAATTCCCCAACGCTGCCGGAGAACTCGTGAATGACCTTCTGCATGAAGCGCTCGCTCATGTTCTCCTGCGGCGCTTCAACGGCGGCGGTGTTGGTCGTTGCGACTGCCTGATTGGTGGATTGTGTCATGTTGTTTTCCTCCTTAGTTCTTCATCTTGATTCTCAGTGCATCCGTGTCCGGCGCGGAAACAATCAGCCGAATCAGCTGCCCGTCCGTCTCCAGTGGCGTCGTGACGCTTTCGGCTTGATCCATGAGAATGGGCAACGTCACGCCGTAATGCTTGCTCAGTGCGCCGATGATGTCGAGTTTCGCGTTGACCTGCGCCGCATAGTTCGCGCTGCGGTACTCGACCCATTCGCCCGCCTTGTTTTCCAAAGTCGGCTCGCAGATTTCTTTCAAGCCGCCGTTGATTTGCTCGCGGAAGAGGATGAAACGCACCATCCGAAAGTGCCCATTGATGCTCTCCGTGACCATGCGTGCCTTGGTGCGAATAAATTCTTCGGCGAGATGGATGCCGTGCTCGATGTGCTCAAGCTGTGCCGCCGTGTCCTTGAGCGACGCTTCCAGATCAGCAACGCGCTTCTTGCTCTCTGCAGCGGTTTTCGTCTCTGCAATGCGCAGATTCGTCGCTGCAATCGCCTTTTGGATTTCCTGCACTTTCGCGTCGTAGTGCCGCGCTGTCTCGTCTTGTGCGCTGTCACCGATGCGCTCGACGTCGTGCAGCTCTTCGATTCGCTGAGCAAGCAAGGTGTATTCGTCTGTCGCTTCAAACGGCGGCTGCACGATGAGAGAATCTTGGAGATTTTGCAGGCGCTCTGCCATATCGGCGTGACTTGCTTCTTTCTCCGCGAGGTTCGCCGTCTGTGCGGCGATGGTTTCTTCCATCTCTTGAATCTTTACCTTGCTGCATTCCTGCCCGCGACGGTTGATGCTTTCCTTCTGCTGTGCCTTACGCTCGTTAAAGGCGGCACGCAGTTCCTGCACCTTTTCAGCAGGGAGCGTCTGTCCGCAGGTCGGGCAGGTTTCTTTTCCTGCATCCCACTGCTCCACTTGAGCGGCGGCGTACTCTTCCATGAGAGCTGTCCGCAGATTTTTCATGCGCTCTTTCTGCGCTTCACCATCACGCACCTTGCGCTTGATGGTGTCAATCTCTTCGGCGAGAACACGCTTCTCGCCCGACAGCTTGTCGATGGCGGCGTGGATGTCGCGATTCTTCTCGATACCTTCCTTGATGTACGCCGCTCGTGCATTTTCCATCTCCACACGCAGGTTTGCTGCAGCGGTGCGAGCGGCATCTTTCTTGCCGTCTTCGGTCGAAAGGGCACGCCGCTCTTCTTCGACGGCGGCTTTCTCTTTTTCCAGTCGCTGCAATTCCATCTGCAAGGCGGTTTCGTCCGCGACTTCCTCTGGAATGCTCTTACTCGCCTCGTCCATGCGCGTCGGCAAAAGCTCCAAATCCTTGTTGAGTTTCAACCGCTGCTCTTTGGCGATTTTCTGCCATTGTTCGATGGTGTAGCTTTTGCCCGAGCTGCCCGGCATGAGGAGATAGGGCGCGAGGTCTTGCAGCTCTGCATTCTCTTGGAAAACATCGGCGTCGGTGAAATCTCCCGCCATTTCAAAGAGGATGCGCCGCTTGTCGTCGGTGCTCATCGTATCAGCAAAATAGCCGAGCACCATGAGCATCTTGAGATTGTCCAAGCTCGTGCCGCAGGCTCTCTCGATCGTGGCAATGTACTCTTTTTTCTTGGCGCGCACGCCGTCGATAAAGTAGTCCGTGACGTTGCCCGTGAACTCGCTCTCAGCGGCGCCGCGCTTTCTCGTCCACTTCTCATAAAAGTCCTTAGTGAGCGCTATGCGGTTGCCGCGCTCCGTTTCAATCTCGATGGTTGCAACATGATGGATGCCATGCGCTCCCGTCGTCTTGGGGTCGAAATCCGGCTCTTCGGTCGCCGGGCGGTCGATGAGGAGCCAGCAGATCGCATTGGCGACCGTGGTCTTTCCCGTGCCGTTCGCACCGAAGATGTCCGTGTCCTTGCCGTCAAAGTCGATGGCAAGATTCTTGATCCCACGGAAGTTTTCCAGTTCAAGCCGCAGAATTTTCATGATGCAAGCACCGCCTTTCTGTAAATGTCGATGCTCCGCACATGGCGGCTCACGGTTTCCTCGATTTTGCCTGTCTCAAAGTCATAGAACAGTTCGCCGTCGATGGAGATGATGAAAAACTCCCCATCGGTCAAGGTCGCCATAAAGCCTGCCTTGCCCCGCAAACGATACATCTGCAGCGAGAGCAGCCTGTTTCCTCGTGCCTGCTCGCCTTTCAGCTTGGCTGCCAAGCCTTTGGGCAGCCGTTTTGGAATCTTCATTTGCATTCCATCCTTTCCCGTGATACAATCACGGTGATAGTTATTCATCTGCGCCTTTCCTGGTTGCCCGCCGGAAAAGGCGCTCTTTCTTTTGCTCTAGCGCATTGAGTTCATCCGCACGCTTCTGCGCCGCTTCTTGCGTGCCGGTGATATGATTATCTATCTTCAACGCACCATCCACGATGCGGCACGCTCGACACATTGGCAACGAAAGCACGTTGGGCTGGCTAAAAACTTCCCATTTCGTCATTTTCTTCTCCTTTCACCCTGCCAGCACCATCACCGCAAAGAGCAGCCCAGCGATGCCCACGATGCACTCCCAGCCGTAGTCGCTGATATACGCGAGCGGATTCCATACCGTCTTCATGCCAATGCCCCCTTATTCATCTGATCGGCGACCACCTGCGCCGCTTCCTTCGTGCCAAACCACCTTCCCAGCTCCTCGCGGTTGCCGCTGTGATCGACCGCATCCACGTCCTTCAAACGATAGCAGGAATAGCACTTCTCGCCTGCGATCAAGTTGCTCGTCACGCGCCACTCGCTTTTCATATTGCCGATTCCACCTTTCGTGCATCATCTTCTATCTGCGCCCACATCTTCACATAAGCGTCCACACCGTACCAACGCGGCATTTTTAATTTCTTAGCTATTTTTGCCTCAAGGCGACAACCCTCGCTCTGCATCCAATCACCACAAAGCACAACGCCGTTGCACTTCAAAAGTTCCTCGAAATACACCGATGTACGCTCCCAAATTGGTTTCACATGCCCAGCAGGATTATAAAAAAATACCCAAGGTGTTGCCTTACGCAACAGTTCCTCAGCCTCCTTGGCGCGCTCGCGATTCTTCTTCTCGTCGCCCGTATACGGGTGCGCGATATAGATCCTCATATTGCTTCACTCCCTTCAAAGCTCATGCTCTCCATCGCATCCATAACGGCGGCGACGGTTGGACAATACTGCTCAATCTCTTTTGTTGTCAGCGTCAAGCGCCGATCCGCATCGCAAAAAAGCTCGATGATCTCCTGCATGTGCGTGACGGCATCGCGAATCTTCTTGCTCTTCATGATGTTGCCTCCCTCATCTCCGAAGGTGTCGGACTAGCCAATTCCTTCACATCACTCAACCAGAACTTCTTTCGCAGACTACCGGGCGTGTAGTACGCCTTGAGCAGCCCCGCCTTTTCATAGCGGTAGATGCTCCCGCGATCTACCTTGAGTATGCCCGCCGCCTCACCTGCGCAGATCAATGCATCCGACTGTGCAGGCAGTACCGCCATGTTCTGCCCCGCCTCCTTGATGAGCTGCAAGAAGTTCAAAATGCCCGGTGTCTCCTTTAAGAGCGACTGCAACTCACGACCTTTCTCTACGAGAGTATCTATCTCCGCGACATTGATCGCCGCATCCATCTCCATCCCTCCTCTCAAGCCGACTTCTCTTTCTCGTCTTGGCTCTTGTGCAACTCACGTCGCCATGATAAAATTTACTTGAACCTGCCCGATTGCCGTCGGGCTTTTTCTCTATCTTGCAGGGTTGCCGCCCCACAAGGCACGCACGTCTTGTACGCCCAACGCATCTGCGATTCGGATTGCCGTCCGAATGTTTGGATGCTGCTCGCCGTGTTCGTACTTTTGATATGCTCGTACCGTAATTTGCGCTTCCTGCGCCATCTGCACCTGCGTCTTGCCGGACGCTTCGCGGGTTTCTTTCAGCTTCGTATTCACCTCACCTCGCCCCTTTCTAAATTTAACATGCACTTTAGTTCATGTTATGGCATTATATTAACATGCACTTTAGTTCATGTCAACTCTTTTTAGGAGGTCTTGACATGTCAATTTTTTCAGAGCGTCTAAAGGAACTAAAAACAATGAAACAGGCTACACAAAAGGATATTGCCAGTGCCATAGGACTTTCCCTCCGTGCGTATCAATACTATGAAACGGATACCAAAGAACCAACACTAAGAAACCTCATTGCTCTTGCCGACTACTTCGACGTGTCGCTTGACTATCTTGTAGGCAGAAGCGACAACCCAAACTGCCATAAGCACACATAAATTTCACTTTCCTCTCCGTACAATATATGGTACAATTCACTTGAAAGGACGTGATAGCATGGTAGCCGTGAACTACTCCACTCTGCGCAGCCAGTTGAAAACTTACTGCGACCGAGCGACAGACGATGCCGAAACCATCATCATCACGCGCAAGAATGAGAAGAACCTCGTCATGATGAGCATGGACACCTACAACAATCTCATGGAAAACCTCTTTCTCATGAAAAACGCCGCCAATCGTCAGCACATCTTGAATGGAATCCATGAACTGGAAACCGCTGCCACCGTCACAAAATCTTCTGCGGAGATGAGGAAGCTGCTCCATGAATAGAATCTTCTCGCGCACCGCATGGAATGACTTCATGGAATGGGTCAAAGAAGACCGCAAGATCGCCCGTAAGGTGGACGCGCTCCTCTCCGACATCGAGCGGAACGGTCACGAAGGAATCGGCAAGCCCGAAGCCCTACGCCACGACTTCGCCGGATATTGGAGCCGACGCATCACCGAAAAAGACCGTCTCATCTACCGCTACGATGACGACAACATCTATATTGCCGCTTGCAAAGGTCATTACGACTGAGCCTAGCCCCCGCCCCGAGCAGGGGCTTTTTATTTGCCATTCTCTTCACCTCCCTTGCTTCTCTACAAAAATCTGCAACTCGCATCCTACCGCCGAAACTGCTTTGACAGCTTCCAGCAGTTTTTCCATCGCTGGCAGCTCATCCGACGTGAGCTTTCCATCCGCCGCGATAGAGAGCAGCGCCCTGTCCGTCCCCCTGATGCCCTCAAGCGCATTCAGAAACTTGACTGCCAAACGGTCAAGCTCTTGCAGTTCCGCCTTGGGCATCATCTTCCGCCCGATGGGACAGGTGTTCGTGCAGTAGAAGTTCATCAGCTCCGGCGCATGGTACGCGTCCGCCATGAGCATGACTTCCTCGGGGTACGGATTCAGCGTGCCGATCTCGATGCGCTGCATCCGTTTCCTGTCGATTCCTGTCTCCTCACTCGCACCCTCGCGGCTGCTGAGACGGTCGTTTTTCTTTGCGGCTTCCATGCGGGCTAAATAGTACCGATTGACCGCCGTGGACGCCGCTATTCTGGTCATTTTCTACATCGCCTCCTCGAGGTATGATGTTGACAAAAGATGTTCTCTTCCGTCATTCCCCAGAAGCGCTTGTATTTCCGTCATTTTCCTTCAAAAAATTAAGGTCAATATTGAGAAGCACCGAAAGACGCGAAAGTAGCTTGAGGCTTGGCGTGTACCGCCCGCGCTCTACATCTGCATAGTATGCTCTCGAAACACCTACTGCATCAGCAACCTGATACTGTGTCATTCCGGCTTTTTTTCTCGCTTTCTTAATGACGGTTTCAATGTTTCTCACCTATAAGCACCCCCTTATATAACTTGTATTTCCGTCTTTATTTATATACTACGGTATTTCCGTCATTATGTCAATAGTATTTCCGACAAAAATATTATATAATTGAACAAAAGACGGAATGACCGCACACGAAAGGACTTTTTTATGAGTATTGGCAGTAAAATTCGAGAGGCGCGAAAGGCTGCTAGATTGACGCAAGTCGAACTTGCGAAAAAAACACGCTTATCTCGTTCCTACATCGGGGATATTGAAAAAGATAGATATAATCCTAGTCTTTCAACACTGAAACTAATCGCTAAAGCAACGAATATGTCTTTGTCTTCTTTACTACATAATGAAGGCGAGGAATCTCTTTCCGCTACACCTAATGATGGCACTGTCCTAGCGCCCAAAATGCAACGCTTAAAAGAGCTACGAGAAGCTTTATCTATGACGCAAGCAGATCTCGGAAAAGCACTCGATATTTCTCCCAGTGCCATTGGGATGTATGAACAAGGGCGACGTGAGCCAGATAATACCACGCTGAAAAAACTTGCCGCATTATTCGATGTGTCTACCGACTACCTATTGGACAATTATACGCCTAAAAAAAATGCTTTTTCCGAAAAGTTAAAGGAACTGCGTGAAAGCAAAAGCCTAACACAAGCAGATTTAGCTAAAAAACTAGGAGTTACCCAGCAAGCTGTAGGGCGATGGGAACGAGGTCAAACATCACCTGATTATGCGATGTTAAAAGATTTATCAAGCATATTCAATATTTCCACAGATTATCTTCTTGGCGTTCAGCCATCTCAAAGAGACGCTGCAGCTCCTCTTGCCTATCAAACGGACATCAGTGAGCGAATAAAATTTTACCGAACGGAGAATGGATTCACGCAGAGAGAACTCGGTACTCGAATCAATAAATCAGCACAGGTAATATCAAACTGGGAACGGGGATATACTGTCTCCATCAATCAAGACGACATTCTGAACTTAGCCAATGTTTTTGGTGTGCCTGTAGAAAAACTGGTCGATAAAAACTCTTATTTATTTGAATCTTCACTGCAATTTTCTCCCCATAATCTCCCCGCCCTCACACCTAAAGAATCCAGCCATCTCCAAAAATACCGCGCACTTGACGATGACGGGCGCGCGCTGGTGGACGGTCTGCTCGACACACTTCACGAACAGCGCTCAAGTAAATTCAACACCTCATCCGACGAAACTACCGCCTCTTAGTCCAATCAAAAACGCCGCCCCAATGGAGCGACTGAGATAAAAGGAGTATTTTCATGAGTGACAACAATTTTATTATTGCTGACCGACTACTACACCAATAAATTTAGGAATCGTTATAAAATCCGAGCGTCTTATGGATTTTAAGCCCATAATCGAAAAAATAGCCAGGCAATCACATAACGGATCACCTGGCTAAGCTACTCAAGAGAATCAAACATAGGCATAGGAACGGGCTTTATGTTTTTCAAAACTATCACCTCCAGTTCTGTGTAAGACGTCTGATAGTGACAGTATATCATAGAACTTGGCGATGTGCTACAGCGCTTCGTCTGTGCCCATGAACTCGTGGTGTGCCGAAAGAATTTGCAGAGCTGAAACGCTGCCAAAATATATGTGAAAAGGAGGATCCGCATGAAAGAATACAAGGTCATCGAAATTCTCGATGAGTACAACATCATGATTGACTACGGCTTTAAGAAAGGGGCTGTGCAGGGTCAACACCTACGGATTATCTCAAAGGGCGACGAGATAATAGACAAGGAAACCGGTGCAAGTCTGGGTACTTTCGACGCAATCAAGGCGGTTGTTTCCATAAAGACTGTATACGCAAAATTTTCACTTTGCCATCAGTTGCGTACCGTTGAGCATGCCATTTTAAGTCCACTCGCCAGCATGATTCAGCGCTCCAGCACAGAGGAACGTCTTCCTGTAAATCCGGATATGATGACGCATCGAGCGATTCCAAAAGGCGGTATGATCTCAGTCGGAGACACAGTGCAACTTCTTCCGAATTGACACAAAAAGAATTTGTTGCTATAATCAATGTAGTGAAAGGATTTCAGCGTTCGGCGCTGGTCGCGAGCCTCCATTGCTTATGGCATTGGAGGCTTTTAATTTGGCTTACGACAAACCCTTCAAAACCTACCAACAGCAGATACAGCACTTGATTGATGATTACGGACTTATCATCAGTGATACGGTCTTTGCAGAACACGCACTAAAAACAATATCCTACTATGACCTCATTAACGGGTATCAAGATGTTCTGATGGTGAAGGGGCGATACCGCTCGGGTACCAGCATCGAGTTTTTATATACCTTCCATCTATTCGATAAAGGTTTTCAAAACATCTTTTTTGCGCGTATCATGTTTATCGAAAACTATTTCAAATCTCTGTTGGCTCATTGCATCGCTGAAAATTTCAGTGTACACCAAAGTGACTATCTTGATAAGAAAAACTACAATTACGCATCCAAGAAGGTTGTTTTTGCTGATATAAAGCGAGATATTGAGAATGTGTATCTGCAAACATACCCACCGATACCAACGAGATTTTATCAACAAAATCATAACCATATACCGCCGTGGATTCTGTTCAAGAATATTTCCTTCAGCAGTAGCATAAATCTTTTCCGCGTCTTGAAGTCTCCCCAAAAAAACGCCATAGCAAATGAACTCATCCCAGATACGACGATTCTCCAATCGGCGAAAATTGATTTCATAATCGCAGGACTGAACCTAATCCGAAAGTGCCGAAATTTGATTGCGCATAATCTAAAATTCGTTACATTTCGGGGAAATGCAAAAGATACACTAAAGCCTAGCACCCTCACATCGTTGTTGCCACAGGAATTGATTGCAACGGATCAAAACTATCCACGTTTAGGCAGCAATGATTTATATGCGGTTTTCCTGTTCATCTATCGGATTCTTAATTCCTCTTATCTTCGATACCTGTTCATCGAGGATATTGCCCGCTACATCGCTCCTCCGACAGATGGGAACGTCGCACTATTCGATCAATATGCTGATATTACAGGGCTTCCTCATGATTTGCTTGCTAGATGTGTGAAAATCCTTCCATGAAAAACGCCCCCATATTAGCCATGATGAGTTGAAACAGAGATAGCGCGGCAATCGTGCAACAGATCACTAAGCCAATCTACTCAATCGCTCTCGATGCAAGACGAACAACAAGGAACAAGGACGATGCACTGAAGAAGAAAGGACGATGATTCTCATGCTGAAAAAACAAATTATTTTGCTCATTTCTCTACTCCTGCTGGCATTTTCCAGCACCGCGGCTGCGGCGAACTGGCAATGGGTAGCATCGGATGAAAATGTAGGTGTCTTTTTCGATACAGAAAGTTTGCGATTTGGTAAAATTGATAAACTTGGCATAGATAAAAATATCGTCTATGTCTGGTGGTATATGGCATTAGATGACGCCTTTTCTCAAAAGCAACCTTACAACGGAGAAATTGTAAAAAAAATAGTCAGATACGATAAGCTCAATCTCAACGAACAAACAATAACTGGATTAGAGGTTATTTTACGCGACACTGATGGATTCATCCTTGGTCAAAAAAATAATACCGGAACAGAACATATCGCCCCTGACTCAAGGGCGGCATTGATGTACAGCGCAGTCAAAGATTATGCACGCATCCATGCCGAAGAAATTACTGATCGCTCCATAAAGTGAAAACTTGCAAAAATATAAAGGCATCCGACAAACACCTTGATCGCATAACTCTGTTTCTACCCGGTATAGTGCATTACTTGCGTTCATGGTGTTGAAAGTAATCTAACACTTTCTTGATAAAACGTAAGTAAAGTGACAGTTTTCTCGAAAAATCGCAGGAAAGGACACTTTCACTTTGCTTTACGACTGAACATTTTGCCGATGTCGACAAAATGTTCAACCATTCCGTGCACGCGCACGATAGGATGCTCTGCAAAAAGCCACCTACCGTACAATACGGCAGACGAAGAAACGTATCCATATGATGAAAGGGATGTCATATCATGGCAGAAGTGCGTACACGAAAACGAGGTAAAAAATGGTCTTACATATTCGAGGCGGGCAAGCAGAACGGCAAACGCAAAGTCGTCGAAAAAGGCGGCTTCCCAGATCGTGCTTCTGCCTACGCAGCCGGAGCTGTTGCATTTACCGACTGGAAGCACGGCAACATCGGCGTGACGAGTGACCGCATCACGCTCTCAGACTTCTTGAAGCACTGGATGCATAACGTATGCAGGCTCAACGTGCGCAATACCACTTTCGATCTCTACGAGCGCGTCATCCGTAAGCGAATCACTCCCTATATTGGAGATATGAGCCTGCAAGACCTGACCCCGGCCGTTCTCGATAATTATATGCGTCGCCTTGCCAGCACAGGTCTTTCCCGCAATTCCCTTCTCAGCGCGAAGCGTCTTCTGCATCAAGCTATGGATTATGCCGTTTATCCGGCAGCACTCATCCAAAGCAATCCTACCAACTATATCCGAATCCCCAAGGGTGCTCCCCGTGAAATTGTCAAGCGGACGATCATTACACCGGATGCCTACGTCGCGCTCTTAGAAGCGCATCCTTTCGGCAGCCTGGCACATATCCCCATCGTTCTTCTCTATCATACAGGTATGCGCATCGGCGAAGTTCTGGGGCTTTGCTGGAATGATATAAGCTTCCAGCAACATACGATCAACGTTCGTCGCCAATATTCTTACCTCGGCGATGTCGGCAACATACTCACTCCGCCAAAGACTCCCTCCAGCCTACGACAAATCCCTATAGACGAAACTCTCGTGCAACTTTTGAAACGCTGGAAGAAACAGCAAATTGAATGGGAATCATCCGCGGGAACAACTTACTGTATCATTGATGAGCAGCAGCCCGACCACACCCTGCGCATCTACTCCAAAGCCTTGGCACCGCCCAATGTAAACCGTCAAATGATGGTCTGCACTACGCCCCAAGGCCGCCCTGTCAGCCGCCCTACAGTCATGCAGGCATTACACAAAGCAGGTCTCAACGCGCACTCTTTCCGACACACTCATGCCACCGTCCTGATTGAGGCGGGCGCATCTCCGAAAGGTGTCGCCCACCGACTTGGGCACAAGAACGTAAGTATCACGGAAGACCTCTATGCGCACAACACGAAGAAACTACAGCAATCAACCGTCGATGTTTTCGCTCAAATCATGCAGACAAATACGATATGCAGACAAAATGCAGACAAAGCAACATAAAAAGAAGCCTCATCCCTTACAGCATACAGGATGAGGCTTCTTCTACTTAAATTCGACAAATTCATTGAGCCTGGCGCCGCCTTTGATCATCGGCTCGACGAAGCTCTTCGCGAGTTTTAGCACGATGACGCGCGGCTCGTCGGCCTGTGTAGCGCGTCCGAAGGCGCGAACGAACTCCTCTTGCGTCTGCACAGTTTCGGCTGTGATGCCGAAGCTGTTGGCATAGGCGACGAAGTCCATCGAATGACCAAGCTCGCAGGCGATATAGCGCTCTTTATACATGACCTTTTGCAGTTGGCGAATCATGCCGAGTGCAGAGTTGTCCATGACGAGTGAGATCACAGGCAGCTTAAGCCTTGCGATCGTATACAGCTCGTTTCCCGTCATGCGCATACCGCCGTCGCCTGCGATATGAATGACGCGGCGGCTCTTGCCATAGGCGACCTGCGCCCCCATAGCGGCGGGCAGGCCGAATCCCATCGTGCCGAGACCGCCCGAGGTAAGCCACGATCTCGGCTCTTCGATTCGCAGGTGAAGCGCCGCCCACATCTGATGCTGCCCGACATCGGTCGCAAACGAGTACGGCTTGCCTGCCGTAGCGAGCGCTACATGATGCATTGCCCACGGCGCCGTCAGTGTATCGACTTCGTAATCATAGGCGAACGCTTCGTCCCAGTGACGGATATGTTTGAGCCATTCCTCGGTGCAGGAAAGCGGCTCCGGCTTCATCAAGAGGCGCAGAATCGTTTTCATATCGCCCGCAAGACCGATGGAGCTTGGAATGTTCTTATCAATCTCCGCCGGATCAATATCGATGTGAATGAATTTTGTCCCCTTCATATATTTGACGACATTTCCCGTCTGGCGGTCGCCGAATCGACTGCCGACGGCGATGATGACATCGGATTCGGCAATGGCGTTGTTCGCCGCCTTGCGCCCATGCATACCGGCGAAACCGACGCACAAAGGATGCGATCGCGGCATGGAGCCAAGTCCCATCAACGTCTGCACAACGGGGATGCCGTAGCGCTCGGCAAAAGTCGTAAGCTCCTTCGATGCGCCCGCATAAACGACGCCGCCGCCCGCAATGATGATCGGCTTCTTCGCACGACGAATCGCTTCCGCCGCCTCCGCCGCACAGATGAGGAAGTCCGCGTCGGGCCTTCCGGGCTTCTTCTCCTCATAGATGTAGCTTTCGTACTTCACGTCGGCAAAGAAGAGGTCTCGCGGAATGTCGACGAGCACAGGTCCGGGCCTGCCGCTGCGCGCGATATCAAACGCTTCGCGCAGAGTCGGTATGAGTTTCGCCGCGTCCTTGACCTTGAAATTGTGCTTCGTCACGGGCATCGTGATGCCGAGGATATCCGTTTCCTGAAAGGCGTCGCGCCCCAGAAGTCCCGTATCGACCTGCCCCGTGATCGCCACCAGGGGGATGGAATCCATGAATGCCGTGGCGATGCCTGTCACGAGATTCGTCGCGCCAGGCCCCGATGTCGCAAGACAGACGCCGACCTTGCCTGTCGCACGCGCATAGCCGTCGGCGGCGTGCGCTGCGCACTGCTCGTGCGAGGTGACGATCTGATGAATATTTTTTTCATCGTAAAGCGCATCGTAGAGCGGCAGGTTCATGCCGCCCGGATAGCCGAAGATCGTGTCGACGCCCTGCTCCTTCAGACATTCGACAACTGCTTTCGCGCCTCTCATGCAAAGCCTCTCCTTTCCTGCCCGCGCTTATATATGCGTGAGCACCGCTTCTGCCATCTGCTCAGTGTTCGCCTTCTTGAAGCCGTCCTTCCATAGGTCTGCCGTGCGCCAGCCATCGGCGAGCGCCGCATCGACGGCGCTTTCAATCGCCTGCGCCGCTTCTTCTTCGGCGAGCGCATAGCGCAGCAGCATCGCCGCCGAGAGAATCGTGCCGACGGGATTGGCGATGCCCTTGCCCGCAATATCGGGTGCAGAGCCGTGAATCGGCTCGAAGAGGCTCGTCTTTTCGCCGATGCTCGCCGACGGCATCATGCCGATGGAGCCGCCGACAACCGCCGCCTCGTCCGACAGGATGTCGCCGAAAAGATTGCCCGTGACGATGACATCGAACTGTGTCGGACGCACGGCAAGCTGCATGGCACAGTTGTCGACATAGAGATTCGTAAGCTCGACATCTGCATAGTCCTTCGCGACCTCAGCCACCGTGCGCCGCCAGAGGCGCGAGGTCGCGAGCACGTTCGCCTTGTCAACGCTCGTGACATGGCTGCGGCGCAGCTTCGCCGTCTCGAACGCGAGCCTTGCGATGCGCTCGACTTCGGGCACGGAATAGTTTTCAAGATCCCATGCCCTCTCGTGACCGTCCTTGATCTCCGACTCGCACTTCTCGCCGAAGTAGATGCCGCCGATCAGTTCACGCACGATGACGAGGTCAGCGCCCTTGACAAGCTCGGGCTTCAGCGGCGAATACTCGACGAGCGCGTCAGCGACCTTCACGGGACGCAGGTTCGCGTAAAGACCGAGCCCCTTCCGAAGACCCAAAATCGCTTTTTCCGGGCGCAGAGCAGGCTCTACGGCATCCCACTTATCGCCGCCGACAGCGCCGAAGAGCACGCCGTCTGCCGCCTGCGCGGCGGCGAGCGTCGCTTCCGGCAGCGGCGTGCCGTGCTTGTCGTAAGCCGTGCCGCCCGCATCATGCTCCTCATAGGAGAGCGCCAGATGGAACTTTTCCGCCGTCTTTTTCAGCACGGCAACGGCTGCATCCGTGATTTCTCTGCCGATGCCGTCGCCCGGTATCACCACAATCTTCTTTGCCATCAGAGCGCCCCCTTTTCCTTGATGTAGTTGATCAAGCCGCCCGCTTCGGCGATCTCCTGCACGAATCCCGGCAGAGGATGCGCCTGAAAGACGTCGCCCGTCGTGAGATTCTCGATCTTTCCCGTTTCCGTATCGACGCGCAGCTCATCACCCGCGCTGATCTTCTCCACATCATCGCCGATTTCCAGGAGCGGCAAGCCGATGTTGATGCCGTTGCGATAGAAGATGCGCGCGAAATCTGCCGCGATGATCACGGGGATGCCCGATGCCTTGATGGCGACGGGCGCGTGCTCGCGCGACGAGCCGCAGCCGAAGTTCTTGCCGCCGACCATGATGTCGCCTTCCTGCACGTTTTTTGCGAAACTCTCATCAATGTCAACCATGCAGTGCTCCGCCAGCTCCTTCGGATCGAAGCTGTTCAGATAGCGCGCGGGAATGATGACGTCCGTATCGATATTGTCGCCGTAGCGCCAGACTTTTCCTTGCAAACTCATCTCACTTTACCTCCTCTGGCGCGGCGATTCTGCCCAAGATGGCGCTCGCAGCCGCCACATGCGGACCTGCCAGATAGACCTCGCTGTCGACATGCCCCATGCGCCCGCGGAAATTGCGGTTCGTCGTAGAAACGCAGCGTTCGCCCGCCGTCAAGATACCCATGTAGCCGCCGAGGCAAGGGCCGCACGTCGGCGCAGCGACGGCACAGCCCGCATCGATGAAGGCATCGATATAGCCGAGGTGCATCGCATCCTGATAAACCGCCTGACTGCCCGGAATCACGATGCAGCGCACATCGGGATGCACCTCACGCCCCTTCAATAGCCCTGCGGAAATCTCAAGATCCTCCAAGCGTCCGTTCGTACAGGAGCCGATGACCACTTGATCGATCTTGATCGGCTCGGCGATATCCATGACGCGCTTCGTGTTGCCCGGCAGATGCGGGAAAGCGACGACGGGACGCAGCGACGAGAGGTCGATTTCGACGGTGCGGCAATACTTCGCATCAGCATCCGATGCCACAGGCTCATACGCGCCTTTGACGCGGTCTTCGACGTATTCCTTCGTCTTTTCATCAAAGGGGAAAATGCCGTTCTTCGCGCCCGCTTCAATCGCCATGTTGGCAATCGTCAAACGATCCGTCATCGTCAGAGCGGCGACACCGTCGCCTGTGAATTCCAGCGACTTGTAGAGCGCGCCGTCGACGCCGATCATGCCGATGAGCGTCAAGATCACGTCCTTGCCATTGACATCGGCAGGCTTCTCGCCCGTCAAATGCACCTCGATCGTTTCGGGCACTTTAAACCAAGCCCGCCCCGTCGCCATGCCGACGGCGAGATCGGTCGTGCCGACGCCCGTCGAAAAGCCGTTCAAGGCGCCATACGTACAGGTATGCGAATCCGCACCGATCGTCAGCATACCCGGTCCCACAAGACCGAACTCAGGCAGAATGACATGCTCAATGCCCACGCGGCCGATCTCAAAGTAATTCTTGATCTTATGCTTTCTCGCGAAGTCGCGCACGATCTTGCCAAGTCCAGCCGCCTTGATGTCCTTCGCCGGCTGGAAGTGATCGGGCACGAGCGCGATCTTCTCGTTGTCGAACACAGGGCGACCGATGCGCTCGAATTCCTTGATCGACGGCGGCGCCGTAATGTCATTCGCGAGCACCATGTCAAGCTGACAGGTAATCAGCTGCCCCGGCTCGACATGCGAAAGTCCTGCATGACGCGCGAGAATCTTCTCCGTCATATTCATTCCCATGAAATTTCCTCCTGGATAAGTCGAAAGAAAACGGCTTACACCTCATTATACCATAAAGGAGTGTAAGCCGTTCCAAGATTCAACAATTATGGTCGTCCAAAATCAGAACTGAAGCTCTTTCTGATCCTTGAGCCAGCTCATCATGCCGCGCAGTTCTGCGCCGACTTTCTCAATCTGATGCTCGGCATGGATGCGGCGTTCAGCGAGGAAATTCGCACGGCCGGCAGCACGATTTTCGAGAAGCCAGTTGCGTGCGAACGTACCATTCTGAATCTCCTTCAAAACCTGCTTCATCTCCGCCTTGACCGCAGGCGTAACGATGCGCGGACCTACCATGTAATCACCGTACTCCGCCGTATCGGAAATCGACTTGCGCATCTTCGCCATACCGCCCTCGTAGAGCAGATCGACGATGAGCTTCATCTCATGGAAGCACTCGAAGTACGCCATCTCCGGCTTATAGCCCGCCTCGACGAGCGTCTCGAAGCCTGCCTGCATCAGTGCGCATACACCGCCGCAGAGGACAGCCTGCTCGCCGAAGAGATCGGTCTCCGTCTCATCTTTGAAGGTCGTCTCGATCGCGCCTGCACGCGTGCCGCCGATGCCGCGCGCATAAGCGAGCGCAACGTCGAAGCACTTTCCCGTCGGATTCTGATAGACAGCAAAGACGACAGGGACGCCGCCGCCTTCCGTGAACGTGCGGCGCACGAGATGACCCGGTCCCTTCGGCGCGACCATGAACACATCGATATCCGCCGGCGCAACGATCTGCTGGAAATGGATGTTGAATCCATGTGCGAAAGCAAGAGCACTGCCGGGCTTGAGATTCGGTGCGATCTCGTTCTTGTAAACATCCGCCTGCTTCTCATCCGGAATCAAGATCATCGTGACATCCGCCTGCTTGACCGCCTCAGCGACCGGCAAAACCTTGAGATTATGGGACTCGGCGGCGGCCTTAGACTTCGATCCTTCGTAAAGACCAATGACAACGTTGACGCCGCTCTCCTTAAGATTCAACGCATGTGCATGTCCCTGGCTGCCGTAACCGATGACAGCAACCGTCTTGCCCTTCATGACTTCCCAGTTCACGTCTTGATCATAGTAAGTTTTTGCCATAGTACTCTCTCTCCTCGCAATTCTCATAAATGGTATGTTCGCCGCGCTCTAGGGCAATCAACCCCGTGCGGATCGTCTCCAAGATGCCGTAGGGTGAGAGAAGCTGCAAGAAAGCCGTGACCTTCTCATCATCCCCCGTGATCTCGAAAATCAAGGTCGTCGGCTGTACATCGACGACATGCGCACGGAAAATCTCCGCCATCTTGAGCACATCAAGCCGATTCGTATCGTCCGCCTTGACCTTGATGAGCGTCGTGCCGCGGAAAACCGACGTTTCCGGCGAAAGCGCCTGCACCTCGACGACATCGGGCAGCTTTTCGAGCTGCTTCATCATCTGGTCAATAAGCTCCTCATCGCCATGCACGACGACGGTAATCCTGGAAAATTCTGCGGTTTCCGTTACACCGACCGATAGGCTGTCGATATTAAACTCCCGCCGCGAAAACATGCTCGCAACACGAACGAGCACGCCGGACTGATTCCGCACAAGTATGGAAAGCACATGTCTCATCTGAAATCCTCCCAACGCTCATTCCTGTTGTAAACATGTATACATTATGGCAACATCGCTCCTATTTGTCAACAAAATTTTCCTCCGTTTTCCATAAAAATCACGGATAAATTCAGCCACTCATCTTCACAGATCTCTACCATCCTCTCGTCGTCGACAGATCCTCATCTGGGCGATTTCATTTTATCCATGCTTCCCTTATCCGCATTTCCTATATTCTTGACAGAAAAAACGCTCTGCTATATGATAGGGAACTAGAAGCTATCAAATACGACTCCTCTTGTTTAGAATCGTGCCTTCTACACGCCGTTTCGTCGTCTCGGCACATCTTCTTGCCTCTTGGCATCGACAAATCGGAGAGTTCTATTTTATCCGTGCTTCTTTAAAAAACTTGTCAAACGCTACTCAATGAAGGATGTGTTTTCCCGTGCGTATATCAAAGAAAAAGATTCTCTTCGCTGTTCTCCTCATGCTCCTGCTCTCCGCAGCCATTCTCTCATCTACAAGCTATCAAGGCGGCATTCCCGTGCTTAACTACCATCAGATCAATGACCGCGACCACAACGCTCTGACCTTGAGCACCGCTGAATTTGATGCGCAGATGAAATATCTTGCCGAAAATGGCTACCATACCATTACGGCAGATGAACTCGCCGATCACCTAGAAAACGGTGCATCTCTCCCGGATCATCCTATCCTCATCACCTTCGATGACGGCTATATAGACAACTACAACAACGCATACCCAATCTTGCAAAAATATGGACTTAAAGGCTCAATCTACATCATCACAGACTATCTCAATGTCTATCCAAACTATCTCACATGGGAAATCGCCCAGGAAATGCAGGACTCCGGCTCCATCGACATCCAATGCCACACGATGACTCACGTCGCACTCAGCGAACTCGGTTCACCCGAAGAGCTGTACCATGAAGCTGTAGATTCAAAACGAGCAATCGAAGAACACCTCCAAAAGAGTGTCACATCCATCGCCTATCCTTGCGGCGCATATAACGACGAGGTACAGCGCGTCATAAAAGAAGCCGGCTACCGCACGGCATTCACCGTCAACTACGGGCTTGACTACCCAAACGACGACCATTACGCGCTCAATCGCATCCCCATCTTCGGCTGCACATCCCATTCCTTCCTGCGCTTCAAGATGCGCATCCTCTTCACACCGCTCTTCTCACATCTGCACAACTTACGCACGAATCTCCTGCACGACGGTCACGAAACCTGCTCCCGCTTGATTCCCGTGCCATAAAATGTGCTTGAAAATCTCGAACAGCCGCAAACTGCAATCTTTCCCTGCAATTTGCGGCTGTTTAATAGATCTGCATAGCTGTCATCCAATAAAAATTTTCTTCATTTTCTTCGATTACCTAGCTCATGCTGTGACATTGGATGTGTGAAATAAAACACCCGAAATAACAAAAGCGGTTCGCAAATTCTTTCGAATCGGCGAACCGCTTTTTGTGGTAAAATTTACATGCAAATGAAAATTATCACCATACGTCTGGTGCAGAAGAACCCGCCCAGTCGCTACACTGGCTTTTGTCTTGCCAAAACTCCTTATGATGTAGCGGCGACGGGTCGTTCGCTCATCTAAGGTGGGCAGCACTTCACCGACTGTGCGCTGACCGACAAGCTTATCGATCTCCCAGTGACCAAACTCCTGACGCTCGTTCACCGCATCCGGATGAGTCTCTAGGCTCTCCCAAAATCCGACGATTTTGGCGGCGATGATGGCGCTTGTTATTCCTTCTCACGCGAAGCGGCAGATCCATGCTCTTTATGCAGATGATCCCGAGATCGATGTAGTTGTACACTGTCTTAAGTTTCGCGTAGTTGTGGTAGAATGTTTCTTGGACATGTAGGATGCTTCCTTTCGGTTTTGTTTTCTGTCAAAAACATTCTACCACAGGTACTCCTGCCTGTTCTTTTTAAGTGTCCGATTTCATTTTACAATTAACGGATTTCATTTCCTTGTGGGAAATGTGTCAACCGATCTTGACAATATCACTTCGGCTATTATTTACGCTTAGCCTTAACGTTCTTTTTCATAAACTCAAATGCAATCTCTTCAATGTCCTCTGCGGCAAGTGAATCAAGCACCGAAACAGCGCCATAATGATTCAGATATGAATCACAGCACTGTCTGAATACCGGGGTACTTGCATTTCCGGTTTCTTCCTGTATCCGTTTCAATGCCATAAGTAAACCTTTAACAACGGTCTTATTCATACTCATAGACTGGTCGAATAAGTCCTTTTGAATCTGCTGCGCGGAAAACAGAGTTTCAGTCAAATGATATGGATTGCTTTTTTCTCGTTCTTCATCATAAGTCAGGTAGCCTGACCACCAAAGACGTGATATGGCATTGTAATAACACAGGGACGATCTTCCCTCAGTAGCAAAAAATCTTTGATCAATACGAACCGTTCCATCGTCCTTTTTCCAGCGCTTCAGCACATATTCCTTATATGTTATATGGCAAAGTGCAGACCACAGCATCGGATCGGAAGCTTGGAGTGGTGTGATTTTATCTTTAAAAGCTCCATAAAGCAGTCTGATATTATTCAGGTCATCTTGATTTTTTGCCTCGTCATCATCCCCTGAATACATCAGATTAATATTTGGTACAACAACGGAAGATGTCTTGAAGTATTCATCGATTTTGGCAGTTGCGAAATACTCTTCAAGCCAAGGATCCTCACTATAGTAATTTCCTTTATTATTGACCAAATCCTTCTTGAGGAGTTTATACGCATCCTTAGTAAAATAGATTAAAGTCATAAGGTCGGATCATCCTCTCTGATAGTAGACCACTCAGTCAGCTTCTGCATCAAGTTACTGATAGAATCACTGGTAACGTTTCCCAATAAAATATTCGCAATTTCGTAATCAGACATCTGATTCTCTAACAAGTCCGTAATACCATACTTTATCAGTGCCGCATAAATCGAATCAGCCCATACGGTCCCCTTAAAATGCGTTATTGTGTCCCCATCATCTCCGACAGTAGTTTCTTCAGCTCGAAGTTTCCCCACTGCTTCAGTGATTGCGGGGAGAATAACCGATGCCTGAACAAACCTTTCAACACCATTCTTCAGATGTTTTTTGGTCATCATACGTGCATAATTTTTATAATCCATATCAGGAAGAGTTATTACAATGTAATCAGTCAGATCCGGACGCTCCTCAGACACTTCAGCAAAATGCACATTCATATTAGTGGCATTGAGATCGCCGCGAACTTGCACAATGCCGGCCATATTTTTCTCAAGCATTGTATTTAGTTTAATCTTCAAACCCGGTTCGTTGGCGAGGACATCTCCCTTTCTGATTTTAAATTCAATGCTTCCGAAATAATCCGTATTAAACTCGGGAAGCCTGAATTTGTTGATTTCCCGTGCAGCAACAATCATCGCCTGTAAGTCAACACTGTCTGCCACATTTTTCTTTGATATCCTGATTATGGTGGATCCAGACGAATTTAAGTCGTATGTTTCTCTCAAAGAAGTTCTGTAGCAGGTTAGTCTTAAAATTGCTTTCGCATCCCCTGCCGAGATGGTTTGCACAAGCCCGTCACAATCAATTTGACATTCCAGTTCGATAATGATTTCCGAGCCGTTGTCTGTGTGAGAGAGAACATCTATCGCAAATCTGCTGTTGAGATAATCCCTTGTATATTCATTTAACACCGGGTGCGGATACTCAATTGCTCTATTTCTCATCCGATGTCACCTCCATTGTAAAGACAGGTATTACTGCCATGATCTCATTATTTTCAAATTCAATATAGAGATTATTTCTGCCTTCTTTAATCGGGATCGGGCCGATTTTCTCTCCATGAACTTCCATCAAAGACATACCGTCAACCTTTACGTTCTTTATGCTGACTGCATCCTGTTTATCATCATCGCGCCCGGCATAGAATTGAATGTAAACTCTATCATATCCTTTTGGCGCATTGATAAACATATGGTATTTGTTGCCCGCCATATAGAAGGTCCTATGATCGGACAAACTGAGCGAGGATATTTTAACCTTACCTGCCCCCGCAGAAACACCTTTACCGCCTTTATCTGTAGGTTTGACAACCGGAATTTTATCCTTCTGCCGTTTCTTACATTTCTTTTTTCCAGTCTTAATTCCAGACTTCTGAGTTTCTGATCCTTCGCTGGAAGAAGCACTCTCATACTGGTGATTGTAAAAGACTCTTCCTTCATACGAAGATATTTCACTGATTTTTACATCTGTACGGAGACCGTCTGTTCCCTCTTCCGATGCTCCCTCTGAGGCATCCGGAAGATAGTTTCCTATCCCGGCATCCATCCTGTCCGTTATATCGGCACGTTCAAATTCATCAAGAACCTTCTGAACTGCCTTGGTAATATTCCTGATGTATCTCGCTGCAAGGTTATGTAGGGTTCGATTATCTGTGATATTCTTCGCCTTCCATTCCGTATGCTGCGGCGGCTCAGCCTCTCTCAGCGTTTTGCTCAGTGTCATCTCTCCGACATCATTTACTATAATGACTACCGAGTAGTGCGGAAGAGACTCTGTTGTTGTGTTGATCAGCATTCCCGTCGAGCGGAATCTCGACAATGCAGCAGAATACCCGTCATCATAGCGAACATAGATACTGAGATCATCTTTTTCAGCGATGGTTGCTGTTTGAGGCTCAGTTTTTGTCACGGTCTCATAAATCTGCCGCGTCCACTTCAACGGTACATTATCTTTAAACCTCTTATAGAGTAGTTCTTCCAGATACTGCTTTGACACAGTATACCGTTTTGACGGAGACTCAATTTCTACTTCAAGCTTTCCGTCCTTTATCGCAAGGATAAAGTTTTTAAGAACGGCAACCGTTACTGCCTCTTCCCAGTTTTCATACTCTTCAGTTTTAAATCCGAAAATAGCCACGTCAGTTCCTGTCGCGGTTCTGTTAAATTCTTCAATTGCCGCAAGTGAACACTTGTCTTCCGGAAGTATTGGTCTCCCTGTATATTCGTCTTCCAGATATAGATACTTTCCGGACGGATGAGTCGGTCGCATATCGCCCTTGTACTCTTTTTGAGTAGTAACAAGATGAGTCACGCCTTCAAATGCACGACCGCCGTCCTTAGCCAACGTATTATAGAAAACCGTGCTAAGCCCGGAATAAGCAAAAGGCGCATTCTTGCCGATACCAAATGATCCGGCACTATTTTGGTTCTGCTTAATGGAAATACCTTCTGTATTAACAAGCAACTCCCAATATGACGTTTCACCCAGAGCCGGTTTAACGCCATTCAGGCCGATGGTATTGTAATCACTCATAGTCAGTACCGGGATTTTTTTCATTGCCAAGTACTTAGACACGGTATCCAAGAAGTCTATGATCTTCTGTGTCTTTACCGGGCTGTTATTCCAATAATCATATGCGCCTTGCAATGCTTGCCTGAATTCTTCGAACATTGAAAAACGGTCTCTTTCAAGTTCGAACAGCTTAAACTTCACTTTTACCGGTTCGTCTGCGGCGATGTCAGCATCACGGGCATCCAAGGAATTCTGGCACACCTCGCGCGCAAGTCCGTCCATGATTCCAGAGCCTTTAAACATCGTAATCGCAACATCGTTACTTCCGCTGAGACTGCCGGTTCCAAGAAGAGGAAAGTTCCAACATACTTTTCCCATTTCAGTCACCTCTTATTTCAATGTAAAACGTTCCTCTTTTGCATCAAGCCCGAGAAAACGATTCTTTGTATTCTTAAGTTCTTTCTCTAATGCAGAAAAAATCTGCTTTATATCATCATCTGTATACTCATAGTTAGCTTTGCTTGAGCAATTACCTAACAGTCTCATCATCTCAAGTATTTTATTTGTACGCGCTTCCACAAGCCTAACAAAACGTTCCCTTTTAGTCTCAGCCATGATATTTTCCTCCTACTATTATTTGATAATAGTATACATCGAAACAGCTACATTTGTCAATACATTCTATAAATATTTTAAAAATATATTCTTTATTTTCTTTCCTCCAAAAAGAAAAGCAGCGCTGTTTAAACGCCGCAATCCAATATTACATTTTGAAATTATTCCTGATTATTATTTTCAATTCATGTCAAGGCATCTTAACATGAATTCTGCCATTGTTTGAATCACGGGAATTGTAACCGAATTGCCAAACTGCTTGTACTGCTGTGTTTCGCTCATTCCTTCCGGGAAAGAAAATGTCTCTACGCCGTCTTCTATAAAAGCATAACCTATGAAGCCTTGCAGTTTTCCCCATTCTCTCGGAGTCATAAAGCGGACACAGCTGTCATTTAGCGGTGTGGTTTTTGTCGGATAAATCATTCCGGGAATATCATCTTGAGGATCATATACCAGATTTCGCTCTTTTCCCGAGCCTCCGGTAGCCAGTATCGTATTTGCAACAGGATATGGTATGGTCTCTGCGTTAACTACTTTGTATCCGAATCCGTTACCGTTTCTATTATTCCTTTCTCTGTGTCGTATTAAGGTATCGAAATACCCGGATGCCAAGTAATACTTAGGATCTGCCCCAAGCTCCAACAACTCACGCAAATCTCGGTATATAACTAATTGATTCTCTACAGGAAGTACCTCCGGAAGATAGTCTGCCGCATCACCAAAATGCTCGCGGCTGAAAGCCATGATATATGTTCTCGGACGGTTCTGGGGTATTCCAAAATATCGGGAATTCCTTACAAAATCTCTTCCATCATAGAGTGGTGCGCCCTCTACTCCGCGATGAACCCCGATCACCTTGTAATCTAATTGTCTCTCCAGAATGTCAATTATGGTGTGAAACGTATTCCCCTTATCATGCCTTACCAGATTATCTACATTTTCAAGAAAAACTGCTCTCGGCGAAGTGCGTCGGATTATTTCAGCAATATGAGAGAAAATAACACCTCGTTTTTCATCATCAAATCCAAGTTCATAGCCTTGTCTACTGAAGCTTTGGCACGGGAACCCCGCAAGCAATACATCGTATTCCGTATTCTCAACCAAGGTCTTGAACTCCTCGGAAGTTAAATCATTTTCCGGGTTTTCACCATATAGATGCATATATGTCTGACAGGCATATTTATCTATCTCTGAAGAGAGAACATTTTCGAACTCTCCGGTTCTCTCGAATCCTTTTCGGATTCCTCCTATTCCTGCGCAGAGGTCTATTGTTCTGTAAGGCATTTTCTTTTCTCCTTTACAATTCTTTCTATGATATCTGCACACTCAGACAAGTTCTTCTTTATGTCTTTACCCCAAAATCGCAGTACAGTCCATCCTTCAGAACTAAGAGCTTCATTAACCTCTTCGTCCCGGGATATGTTTCTTTCAATCTTCTTAATCCAAAAATCGCGATTACTCTTTATGTCGGATTTTCTCGTCTCCCATTCAAATCCATGCCAAAATTCCGAGTCACAAAAAATCGCAATCTTCAATCCTTTAAAGGCAACATCGGGACACCCGATAATGCTTTTGACATTCTTTCTGTAGCGAAGCCCTCTGCGCCATAATTCCTTCTGTAACAATAGTTCTATTTCAGAATCCTTATTGCGGACATGCTGCATATTCTTGCGGCGTTGTTCTGGCGTTAATCTGTCCGCCATAAAAACACCTCCATCCGTGTTCCTATTTCTTTTTTCTTGAAAGATACTCAGTGATACACTCATGTATCACTGCAGCTACAGTAATTCCATGTTCCGCAGCATATATTTTCAAGAATTGTTTATCCGCGACAGTTACAGAAAGATTCAAAGTTGTTCTCTTCTCCGAATCAGGCGTCTTTTTTACATCATTATCGGTTTTAGACATTGAGAATCCCTCCTCACTCCGATATGCGTAATTGCGCATTTACGCAATCTATTTTACTCCTATTATTCTCTCTGGTCAACTATTGTTTGCGGATGAACTGACAATAGTTCCCTTGTTACTCACCCTCCGAAAACCCAAAAACAGTAGTTGCCTTGTTACGCCACGGGCAAAAAGTAGTTCTCTTGTTACACATACCGATTTCCTGGTGCGAGAACTACTGTCAGCGAGCATAAGAAAGGGACTCCGGAAGATACGCCTGACATGGGCAATATCCTCGGAATCCCTTAATTTCAAGCCCTTTTCTCTACGTTTACTTCTAATCTCTTGACATCAATACCACGCACTCCACATGCGATGTTTGCGGAAACATATCCACGGGCTGTATCTCTTTCGTCATATATCCCAACCCTGCTAAAAGTGCCAGATCTCTGGCGAGGGTTGCGGGGTTGCAGGACACATAGACGATGCGGTCGGGGTGCATGGCGGCGAAGGTTTTCAGGACGGTTTCCGTGCAGCCGGCGCGGGGCGGATCGACGACGACGACGTCGGGGCGGATGTTTTCTTGGTAGAGACGCGGCATGAGTTTCGTGGCGTCTCCGACGAGGAATGTGGCATTTTTTATGCGGTTATCACGCGCATTCTTTTTCGCGTCCTCGATTGCGGGTTTGACGATTTCGATGCCGTAGACGCGATGGGCTTTTTGTGCGAGGAAAAGGGTGATGGTGCCCGTGCCGCAGTAGGCATCGAGGACGGTTTCTTTGCCGTTGAGATCGGCGTATTCCAGCGCCTTTTCATAGAGAACGGCAGCCTGCTCCGTATGGACTTGGAAGAAGGATCTCGTCGAGATGGAAAAACGCAGTTTGCCGATGCAGTCGGGAATCGTCGGTTTGCCCCAAAGGAGCTTGGTTTCACGTCCTAAGATGACATTATTGCGATACGTCTGGATATTTTGCTGCACGCTTTTGAGATTCGGCACGCGCTCTCGTAAAAGGCGCGTGATTTCTTTCGCCTTGGGCAAGTCCTTCGTCGCTGTGACGAGAACGATCATGGCTTCGCCGTTTTCCCCGATGCGGCCGACAACGTGACGCAGGACGCCTGTATGGCGGTCCTCATCGTAGACGGGAATACGCAAACGCTCGACGATCTCGCGCATGACGTTGACGATGATGTTGTTGCCTTCTTTTTGAATCCGACAGTCGCGCGTGTCGATGATGTCGTGCGATCCTTTGGCGAAGCAGCCGATGACGGTCTTTCCCCGCTTCCTGCCGACGGGAAACTGCATCTTGTTCCGATAAAACCAAGGATCTTTCGCGCCTAAGATGGGCAAAATCTCGATGCCGGAAAGCCCCCCGATGCGCTCAACTGCATCGACAACCTGCTGCCTTTTTAGGCGCAGCTGCCCCTCGTAGGAAAGGTGCTGCAGCTGACAGCCGCCGCAGGATGCGTAGATCGGACAGAGAGGCTCGACGCGTTCGGGGCTTTTCTCCAAGATTTCCACGAGCTTGCCGCGTGCATACGTTTTCTTGACGTCTTCCATGCAGACGAGCACTCGCTCGCCGGGCAGTGCGCCGGGCACGAATACGGTGAAGTCTTTCACGCGTCCCACGCCTTCACCGCTCGTGCCGAGCGTCCGGACGGTGATTTCGTATGTTTTTCCCTGCTGTACGGGGATTTCTTTTTTCATCGCTTCTCGTTCCTTCAAATTCATCCCATGTTCTCGCAAAAATCCACGTTCTCCAAAAGTTCCAACGGTTCTTTGAGCAAGACTTTCGCGCCGCTTTCCACAAGCTCCTGCGCGGGGCGAAATCCCCAAAGCACGCCGACGGGCAGGAATCCCGCACGCACGGCGGTTTCCATGTCAACGGACGTATCGCCCAAATAAGCGACTTCTTCGGGCTTCATACCGAGGTGCGCGGCGATTTCCAACGGTGTCACAGGATCCGGCTTCTTCGGGAAACCTGCGCGGTCGCCAAGCACTTTTGCAAAGGTGTCGGGTGCAAAAAGAATCTTCACGATGGTCAGCGCCGCATCGTTGTGCTTGTTCGTGCAGACTGCCAGCGGAATCCCACGGCTCTTCAATGCGCTCAGAAGCTCGCGCACGCCCTTGTAAGGACGCGTTTTTTCCAACAGACGCTCTTGATAAATCGCCTTGTATTTCGCGAGCGCTTCTTCAACGAAGGCAGCGTCTGCCGCCTTTGCCGCAGGCAATGTCCGCTCCATGAGTTTTTTGGAACCGTTGCCGACGAAATATCGATACTTTTCCACTACATGCGTTGGAAATCCGTAGCCTTCCAGCATGAGATTCACGCTGTCCGCCAAGTCGTCCAAGGAGTTGACAAGCGTACCGTCGAGATCGAAAATCACAGCTTTATATTGCATGGCGATCACCTTTCTGCTGTCGCGAAAATCATCCATGATGTACTTTTAGAAGCGCGAAGTGCGCCGCATGATTGGCTGACGTTGACCGCCATCGGCACAGCGCATCTGTGCAAATCTGGGCAACTTCATTTTATCAGCGTTTCCTTTATTTTATTCGCGGAAAGCTCCCTTTTCCCTGCAAAAAGGAAAGCAGCCGCAAAAACGGCTGCTTTCCAAAACCATCATAAACGTATCAGCGCAATTTATCCGCGAGAAGCTGATTGACCATCTGCGGATTTGCCTTGCCTTTCGACTGCTTCATGACTTGACCGACGAGAGCGCCGACCGCCTTTTTGTTGCCGCTCTTATAATCGGCGACAGGCTTCGGATTGGCGGCGATGACGGCATCGACGATCGCTTCGATCTCCTTCGTGTCCGTGATCTGCACAAGCCCTTTATCCTCGACAATCTTCTCGGGCGCATCGCTCGATGTCCACATCTCGGCAAAAACCTTCTTGGCGATCTTCGACGAGATCGTTCCCTTTTCGATGAGCGCAATCATTTGCGCGAGGCGCGAGGCTTCGACCGGCGATTCTTCAATCGTCTTGCCCTCGGCGTTGAGGTTCTTCGCGAGATCGCCCATGATCCAATTCGCCGCGCTTTTCGCGTCCGCGCCGCCCGCAAGGCACGCCTCGAAATACTCTGCCAGCGGGCGCGATGCCGTGAGGATGCCCGCATCATAATCCGACAGACCAAACGCTTTCCCATAGCGCTCGCGACGTGCGTCCGGCAGCTCGGGCAAGGCCTTGCGGTATGCCTCGATCTCCTCTGCCGTCGTCACGATAGGCACGAGATCCGGCTCCGGCATGTAGCGGTAGTCGTGCGCCTCTTCCTTCGAGCGCATGGATTTCGTGATGCCGCGCTCGGGATCCCATGTACGCGTTTCCTGCACGATATGCCCGCCGTCTTCGAGGATTTCTTCCTGCCGCTCGATCTCATAGGAAAGCGCATCCTCGACCGCTTTGAAGGAGTTGATGTTCTTCATCTCCGCTTTCGTTCCGAGCGTTTTGGTTCCGACGGGGCGAAGCGAAATATTGAGGTCGGCGCGCAAATTGCCTTCCTCCATGCGGCAGTTGGAAACGTCGATATATTCGAGGATCGACTTGATCTTCTCCATATAGGCGCGTGCTTCTGCCGGCGTTGACATATCCGGCTCGGAAACGATCTCGATGAGCGGTACGCCCGTGCGGTTGTAATCGACGTTCGACGTCAGAGAATCCGTGATCGTCGCGCCCGAATGGACGAGCTTGCCTGCATCTTCCTCCATGTGGATGCGCAGGATGCGGATGCGCTTCGTGCCGTTTTCCGTTTCGATATCGACATAGCCGTGCTCGGCAATCGGCAGATCATATTGCGAGGTCTGAAAGTTCTTCGGCAGATCGGGATAGTAATAGTTCTTGCGGTCAAATTTGCTGTACTTGTTGATCGTGCAGTTGAGCGCAAGTCCCGCTTTGATGGCGAACTCGACGACGCGCTTGTTGAGCACGGGCAGCACGCCGGGCAGCCCCAAGCACACGGGGCAGACCTGCGTGTTCTGCTCGGCGCCGAACTTCGTGGCGCAGCCGCAGAAAATTTTCGTATTCGTCTTGAGTTCGCTATGGATCTCAAGCCCTATGACTGCTTCGTAATTCATCCCTCTGCCCCTCCGATCTTCGCTCGGTCTTTGTGAAAAGAATGCGTCTGCTCATAGGCATAAGCGGCACGCAGGATCGTCTCCTCCGCGAGCGCCTTGCCGATGATCTGCAGGCCGATGGGCAGCCCCTTCGCCGAGTAGCCGCAAGGCACAGAGATGCCCGGCAGACCCGCAAGGTTCAACGGCACGGTACATATATCCTGCAAATACATTTTCAACGGATCGGAAACCATCGCACCGATCTTGAAAGCCGGCGTCGGCGCCGTCGGCGCCATGATGACGTCGACCTTCTCGAAGGCGTCGGTGAAGTCCTTTTGCACGAGTGTGCGCACCTTCAGCGCCTTGAGGTAATACGCATCGTAATAGCCCGCAGAAAGCGCGTAGTTGCCGATCATGATGCGGCGTTTGACTTCCTCGCCGAACTTCTCGCTGCGCGTCTTCGTCATCATCTCGACGATGTCCGCACCATCGACACGCGCACCATAGCTCACACCGTCGTACCGTTCGAGGTTCGTCGCGGCTTCCGCCGGCGCGATCAGATAGTATGTCGAGATCGCATACTCCGTATACGGCAGCGTGATTTCCGTGACCTCTGCGCCCATCGCTTCAAAGTCTGCGATCGCCTTGCGAACCGCCTGCTCCACATCGGCGTCCATCCCCTTGACGAAATACTCTTTCGGCAAGCCGATTTTAAGCCCCTTCACGTCCTCGATCAATGCCTTCGTATAATCGGGCACGGGCGCGGCACTCGATGTCGAGTCCATCGCATCGTGTCCGGCGATGACGTTCAATACATGCGCACAGTCCGTCACATCGCGCGTCACGGGACCGATCTGATCGAGCGACGATGCATACGCGACGAGTCCGTAGCGCGAAACGCGGCCATACGTCGGTTTCATGCCGACAACGCCGCAAAACGACGCCGGCTGACGAATCGAGCCGCCCGTATCGGAGCCGAGCGCCCAGACCGCCGTACCGGCAGCCACCGCCGCCGCGCTGCCGCCCGAGCTGCCGCCCGGCACGCAATCGAGGTTCCACGGGTTGTGCGTCTTTTTGTAAGCGGAGTTTTCCGTCGAGCCGCCCATCGCAAACTCATCCATATTGAGTTTTCCCAAAATGACGGGATTCTCTTTCGCGAGCTTTTCCATGACCGTCGCATGATAGGGCGGTACGAAGTTCTCCAAAATCTTGGAAGCGCACGTCGTCCTGACACCCTTCGTGCATATATTGTCCTTGATCGCGCCGGGAATGCCCTCCAAAAAGGCGAGCGACTCTCCGCGTGCGATCTTCTCATCGGCGTGCGCCGCCTGCACGAGCGCCGACTCACGCAGCTCGGTCAGATACGCCCCGACCTTTTCTTCGACCTCGTCTAAGCGTAAAAGCACGTCCTTCGTCAGCTCAGTCGAGGAGATTTCCTTCTTTTGCAGCAAATCATGAAGGTCATGCGCCGCTTTATCGTAAAGTTTCACCAAATTTCCTCCTCAGCCTTCCAGTATCTTCGGCACTTTGAAATAGCCGTCCTCTGCCAAAGGCGCATTGGAAAGCGCCGCCTCGCGCATGAGCGACGGCTTTACCTCGTCGGCGCGGAAAACATTCTGCATCGGCAGAGCATACGTCGTCGGCTGCACCTCTTCCGTATCCACGCCTTCAAGATTCTCGACATACTGCAAAAAAGCGTCGAGCTGCCCGAGGTACTTATCCGCTTTTGCGTCTGCAATCGAAAGGCGCGATAAGACAGCAACATCCGCCAAATCTTTCTTTGTAACCTTCATCTTCTCACCATCCATATAAGAACTGTTGTCACACGCTTTCTATTATAACACATCTGCGTCTTTCTGGGGAATGATTCCGCCGAAACGCAAAAAAGTCCCCGAGAAATCCTCAGGGACTTTTCTATGATGCGGACTTTCCTCACTTCGCCATCAGTTTCGCGAGTTTATTGGCAAACTCCACGGGATTTTCCGGCAAAATACCCTCGATAATCAATGCCTGCGTGTAGAGAAGGTCGCAGTAATCCTTGAAATCCTCCGTATCCTTGCCCGCTTCGTGCAAGGTCTGCAAACGCGCGAAGATGTCGTGACGCGGGTTGATTTCCAAGATACGACGCGCCTTGAACATCGGATTATCCATCTCGGAGAACGTGTGCTCCATCGAAAGGCTCGGCCCCATCGCATCCGCCACGAGGCAGACGGCGCTCGATTTAAGCCGCGCGGTCAGCTTGACTTCCGCCACGCGATCCCCTAATGCCTCTTTGACATCTTTCAAGAGATCGTCGTTCTTCTTCTGAATGTCTTCGGTCTCCTTCTTCGCTTCCTGCGACTCGGCATCGTCAAGATCAAGGTCGCCGCGGCTGATCGAGTGGAACTTCTTGCCCTCGTACTCACGCAGCGTTTCGATGGTGAACTCGTCCACGGGATCGGTCAAGTAGAGAACCTCGATGCCCTTCTCACGCAGAAGCTCCATCTGCGGCAGCTTCTCGATCGTCGCCTTGTCCGTACCCGTCGCATAGTAGATTTCCTTCTGACTCTCGGGCATACGCGCGACATACTCCTTGAGCGTCGTGAACTTACCTTCCTTCGAGCTGAGGAAGAGCAGCAAGTCTTTGAGCTTGTCCGCCGTGTTCTCGCCGCTGTAAATACTATTATAAATGCCGATTTTCAGCGACTTGCCGAACTCCGCCCAGAACTTCTCATACTTTTCGCGCTCGTTTTTCAGCGTGCGTTCCAACGTCTTTAAGATATTCTTCTCAAGATTCCTGCCGATGGTCTTGAGCTCACGGCTCTGCTGCAGAAGCTCACGCGAGATATTGAGCGAAAGATCGGGCGAATCGACAAGCCCCTTCATGAAACGCAGATAGTCGGGCAGGAGATCCTTGCACTTATCCATGATGAATACATGACGCGAGTAGAGCTGCACGCCCGGCTCGAAGTCCGTATGGTAGAGGTTGAACGGAGCGTGCGCCGGAATGAAGAGCAGCGCCGTATACTCGACCGCACCTTCCGCTTTCGTATGGAAAATCTCCATCGGATCTTCCCACTCGTGGAACTGGTTCTTGAGGAATTCATTGTACTCCTCGTGCTTGATGTCGCTCTTATTTTTCGTCCAAAGCGGCGTCATGGAGTTGAGCGTGCGCACCTCCGTCCGCTTCGTCTTCTCCGCTCCCTCAATCGGCTTACCGTCTTCATCCTTCGGCGTTTCCTCGATCTCAAAGCTCATCTTGATCGGGTAACGCACATAGTCCGAATACTTCTTGACCAAGCCTTCGAGCTTATACTTGTCGAGAAAATTTTCCTCAGATTCCGAACCGTAATAGTCCTTTGCCAGCGTGATGACGATCGTCGTGCCGTGCTTTTCCTTGTCACATTCCTCGATGCTGTAAGTGCCGTCCCCCGTTGACTCCCAACGAATGCCCTGCGCCTCGCCTGCCTTGCGCGTGAGGATTGTGACCTTCTCCGCGACCATGAACGCCGAGTAGAAACCCACGCCGAATTGACCGATCAGTTCCTTTTCATCGACCGCCGCATTCTCTTCTTTCGTGCGCTTGAGCTGCTCTAAAAACGCCTTCGTGCCCGATTTTGCAATCGTACCGATGTTCTCGACGACTTCCGCCTCTGTCATGCCGATGCCGTTATCGGAGATGGAAAGCGTATGCGACGCCTCGTCCGGCACGAGGAAGATCTCCGCACTATCCGCCCCCTCGCGCAACGTACTGTCTGTCAAAGCGGCGAAATGCAGCTTGTCGAGCGCATCCGATGCGTTGGAAATCAGCTCCCGCAGAAAAATCTCATGATTCGTATAGATGGAATGAATCATCAAGTCGAGAAGCTGCTTGGTTTCTGCCTGAAATTCATGCTGTACTTTTGCCATGTTGAAAAACCCCTTTACACAAAGATGCACGGGAGGCAAAGCGCTGTGCGCCGTCCATCCCGTGCGTTTAGTGTACTATATAAAAGTCAAAAAGTCAACACACGTTCCTAAACTCACAAATCCTTCAGCGTCGATACGCCTGCGCGGAACTCTGAGACATTTTTCGCTGTGATCTCAGGATTGTCAATCAACTCAACTTTGAAGGCGCGTCCTTTTTCTGTGCGCAGGAAAACGACCGCCATCTGCGTATCCGCCGTCGCTTCGGTATCAAGCTCACCGTCGCCATCCGTATCCACCATGATGGTCTTTGACGTCACGGCGAAAACGCCCTTCGTCTTTGCCGTGATCGGCAGGATATCGACAAGCGCATACGCGCTGTTTTCCTTCAGTTTTGTCAAGAGAAGCTGCTCATCCTTCTGTGAGAGCTTCGTAAGATCAGGCAAATCTTCCTTGGCGAAGCCATCCGGGATGATGATCCACGCCTTGTTGATCCGATAGCCCTCGTTGGCAAAGACGAGCACACTGCCTTCTTCGCCCGCCTGCAAAACGCTTGCCGGCAGGACGCCGAGCGGCTTCGTCGGACACATGATGCTGTAGCCCGCCTCCTTGTTCGTATATGTATACGGCTCTGCACCCGCTGTCTGCGGCGCTGCCGCCGCTGCAAACATCGTGCAAAATGCAAAAGCGATGCCCAAAATCTTCCTCAGTTTCATCAAAAAAATCCCCTTTCCCTTACTCTCTCAAAAGCATATCTCTCACCATACGAAGCGCTGCTTCCGCCGACTGACGCTTGACCTCCGTTCGCACGCCGCTGAACACATAGCGCTCTACACACGTCGCATTCTCCGCAGCGACAGCGATGCAGACAAGCCCCACGGGCTTTTTCGCCGTCGCCCCGCCCGGTCCTGCGATGCCCGTGACACCCACGCCGATGTCGGCAGGAATTGCGCGGCGAATCCCCTCCGCCATCTCACGCGCCGTCTCCTCCGACACAGCGCCGAAAGCTCGCAGCGTCTCCACCCGTACGCCGACGAGAGATGCCTTGACCTCATTCGTATAGGAAACGACCGAACCCATCACATACGCGGAACTGCCTGCGACATCCGTCAAACGGCTCGTCAAAAGACCACCCGTACACGATTCGGCGCAGGCGATCGTCCTGCTGCGCTCACGCAGCATACGTCCGACGATCACCTCTAGGGGCTCTTCCTCATCGGTAAATCCCTCTTCCATAGAAACATCTCCACCTTTCTGCCCTGCATTTCCCATTCGCATATCGTACTCAATCGACCGGCTCACCGACCGCATCGTAGGTAAATCCTTGTACAATGCGCACGCGTGCGATATCGCCCGGCTGGCTTGCCGCATCGCCTTCAATGAAAATCTGCCCGTCGATGCCCGGCGCTTCGCGATATGAACGTCCAAAGGCAAGGTTCGGCTGCTCCTCATCGCGGCCTTCAACGAGCACATCAAGCTCCGTGCCCTCCAGCGCTTGATTGATCTCCTCCGAAATCTTACACTGCACGCTCATGAGATCGTGATAGCGCTCGCGCATCACATCTTCCGGCACTTGACGAGGCATCGAAGCCGCAGGCGTGTCCTCCTCCTGCGAGTAGGTAAAGATCCCCACTTTCTCGAAGCGCTGCTCGATAAGGAAGCGGCGCAGCGTTTGATACTGTGCGTCCGTCTCGCCCGGAAAGCCCACGATGAACGTCGAACGAATCGCGACATTCGGTATGCGTGTGCGAATCTTTTCGAGGAGCGCCACGACATCCTCCTGTGTATCGGGACGGCGCATCGACTTCAAGATAGAATTGTGCGCGTGCTGTAATGGCAAATCGACGTACTTGCAGATCTTCGGCTCCTCTGCAATCGTCTCGATCAGCTCATCCGTGAAATTCTTCGGATAGCAGTACAGCACGCGCAGCCATTCGACCTGCTCGATCTTCACAAGCTCCTGCAAAAGCTGCGCCAAAGATGGCTTATCGTAAATGTCCTTGCCGTAATACGTCGAATCCTGCGCAACGAGAATGATCTCCTTGACGCCGGATGCAGCGAGACGCGCAACCTCTCGCGCAATATCGTCCATCGGACGGCTGCGAAAGCGGCCGCGAATCAAAGGAATCGCACAGAAAGCACAGCGATGGTCGCAGCCCTCGGCGATCTTCACATAGGCAGAATACGACGGCGTCGTCAAGATGCGCGGTGTCTTTTCGTCATAAACGATCTCATTTTCCCCTGCCAAGACGATGCGATTGCCGGCAAGCGTCTCACGCACTGCCTCCATGATGCGATTCCATGCGCCCGTGCCGATGATGGCATCGGCTTCGGGCATGTCATCGAGCAGTTCCTGATGGTAGCGTTCACCCAGACAGCCCGCAATAATCAAGGATCGACAGCAGCCCGTATCCTTGTACTCTGCCATATTCAGCACCGTCGTGATGGATTCCTCTTTCGCCGACCGAATGAAAGCGCAGGTATTGACGATGATGATTTCCGCTTCTGCGGGATCGGGCGTAAGCTCTATGCCGTTATCCTGCAAAATGCCAAGCATGACCTCCGTATCAACGAGATTCTTAGCACAGCCGAGACTGATAAATCCTGCTTTCAAAAAGGTTCCCCCTTCAAGTTCCTTGAAGCACAACAGGAGGGACCGAAAGGTCCCTCCCTTCATTCATTGCAAACGCACTTCCTTCACCCAGCGATCCAAGAGGTCGTGACGCTCGCTCTGACTGAAATCCTGCGGTCGAGAAAACAATACGACATCTTTTCCCGGAAACGATTTATAAGCGATCGTCACCGGATTGAGCGGCACAAAGAAGAACTCCCTGCTCTGCAGAACGAGCTGCGCTTCATCGCTCAACAGCCACTCTACGAAGTCCTTTGCCTGCGCTTCGTTCTTCGCTCCCTCGATAAGCCCCACACCCGTCAGCGTGTATGCCGTGCCATCCTCCGGATAGATGACCTGCAGCGGATATCCTTGATGGATATAGCGCAGAACCTCGCTCTGCACGGCGACGGAGAGATCAACCTCTCCCATGCCTGCCATGCGCACCGGAGTCGAAAGATACTTCGAATATTGTACGACCTTGGGCTGTATGCCGCGCAAAATATGATACGTCGCCTGATCACCGAACTGCGACATCATCGAAAAGAAGAGATTCGCCGATGCATCCGCTGCGAGAAAATCTGTGATGCCGACGCGCACTTCCGGCATCGAAGCAAGCTCCATCCATGTATTCGGCACGCGCGGTACGGCTCGTACATAGTCGCGATTCGCGCAAAAGACGACGGGATCATACCAGATGCCTGTCCATCGTCCCTCTGCATCCTTAAATGACGCGCCGATCGAGTCCGTATTCTCCGAAATATATGGCTGCAGTCCGCCATTCGCCGCCGCCTTTTCCAACGTACTCCGATCAGCCAGTACAAGATCTGCCCGAGTGCGTCCGCCCACACTGTCTTGATGCAGCTTCTGCAAAACCTCGACGGAACTTACGGGCACAAAATTCACCCGAACGTTCTTTGACTTTTCATAGCCCTCGGCAAGCATACCCGCATGTTCCGGCGGCAAGGTCGTATAGACCGTGATCGACTGCAGCGGTTTCTCCCGCCTCGTCCTGTCCGCATGTCCTGCCAAATTATCCGAAATCGTCGCGATCAAAAGAACCAGCATGAACGCCACGAGGAGCAGAGATGTATATCGTTGCATCGCTTTCCCTCCACGGTTCTCCAACTACTATGGGTACATTATACATAAAACGCTGCATTTATACAACCATACACGAATCGTCTATAGATAAGATCCTTATAATATGAAGAGGGCTCAGAATCTCATCATACGAGCTCTGAACCCTCTTATTTTTCATTTCATGAATATATCTTTCGATGCTCATCGTCTCTCATCAAAAGAGCATCCGTAAACTTCTTTGGTTGCGGGAAGAGGACTCGAACCTCTGACCTTCGGGTTATGAGCCCGACGAGCTACCAACTGCTCCATCCCGCGATGAAAATAAAATGGTGGGCAGGGATGGATTCGAACCATCGTAATCCGAAGATGACAGATTTACAGTCTGTTCCCTTTAACCACTCGGGCACCTACCCATGTATCAAGACAGCTCTCGCTGCACTTTGCATTGGTTGCGGGAAGAGGACTTGAACCTCTGACCTTCGGGTTATGAGCCCGACGAGCTACCAACTGCTCCATCCCGCGATATTTGCCATCCCCACAAATGTATGGCTGACAAGAAGTAATTATACTATGAGTGAAACGATTTGTAAAGGGCATAAAAAGAAAAAGTCGCCGAAACCCGCAGCTTCGACGACTTTTTCATCAACCTTTCATACTGTTCATTCAAAAAGATAGGCGTACCTCTCTTTGAACTCCTCTTTTTCCATGTGATAAGCATTGGCAAGACCGGGATCGTCAAGATCCGCTTTCTCCATACGCATCATGAAGCCGCGTGCGATCTTGTAGTGAACGGACTCGATGTTGACCTTGCGCACGCGCGTCTTGCCCGTTTCAGGATCTTTGATCTCGTCGAAGAAGAGCGGCTTCGCCTGATTATCCTGCAAGGTGATCAGCGCACCGGTTTCGCCGCGCATGAGGAATTGTACCGCCTCATAGCCCAAAGAACGCGCATAATCGATATCGTAGGCGATCGGTGTGGCACAGCGCAGCTCGTAGCCGATTTCCTTGTCTACGATGGCGATCTTGATGCCGATCTTCTTGACCTCGGCGAGCACCGCCTGCTTCAAAATTTCGCCGAAGTCCAACTCCGCGTAGCGAATATGACCATGCTCATCCAGCACAAGGTTGCCGAGCTTCTGGAAATCCTCCTGTGCGATCTTCTCGATGACGCCCTCGGCGATGACGGCGACGCCGTAGTTGTGCCCCGTCAGATAGCGCTTGACGATCGAGCCTGTGATGATGTCAACGACCTGCTGCAAAGGAATCGACTCCGCAGCAAACTCCTCAGGGATGATCGTCAGCGCTGCGCCTGCCGAGCGCCCCATGCCCAGTGCTAGGTGTCCTGCCGTGCGCCCCATAGCGATCGTGAAGTACCAGCGATTGTTGCTCGTGCGCGCATCCTCCATGAGGTTTTCGATCTCTTCCGTACCGAAAGCCCGCGCCGTCTCGAAGCCAAAGGTCGGGATGCCTTCGGGCAGCGGCAGATCATTGTCGATCGTTTTCGGCACATGAACGACGTTGATCGTCTTGCCGATCTGACGCGCATAGTTCGATACCGCCATAGCGCTGTATGCCGTGTCGTCGCCGCCGATGGTCACAACGTGCGTGACGCCAAGCTCCGTCAAAGTATCGACGACCGTGCGCAAATCAGACTCCTTCTTCGTCGGGTTGTAACGCGACATCTGCAAGATGCAGCCGCCCGTCAAATGGATACGGTTCACACGCTCCATATCGAGACGCACATACTTCTTCTCGCCGCGTGCAAGACGCGAAAAGCCGTCATAGATACCAAGCACATCCCAGCCGTGGCGATCCGCCTCGATGGTCACGGCGGAAATGACACTGTTGATGCCCGGTGCAGGTCCGCCGCCACAGATAATGGCGATGACATTCTTGATTCCAATCATAGAAATAGCCCCCTCTTCCATCTTGCGCATGAACTTTATTGCTTTATATTGAACATATTGCTTTATTCTGTCAAAAAGGCGATTTTCCTGCCACAGCCGACACTCAGAAGAAAGAAAGTTCTATCGAAAAAGCGGCAGCGTTTTCCGCTGCCGCTCGGGGCATATCTCCCCTTCTTCTTATCGTTTGCCGAGATGCGAACGCTTGCCCACATTCGTTTTTGCACCGCCCTTGGAACGTGCTGCCGAGCGACCGTCACGCTTTTTGGCGACGCGGCGCGCACGCTGCGCTGCCTTGCCGCGCTTAGGCGGCGGTGCAGCGCTTTTCGTCGATGCAGCACGCTTTTCTGCGCCTTCCTGTCTTGCCGCTGCCTTCTTCGAAGCCTTTCTGCACACGCTGCCGCCGAGCCGTTCCGACCGCTGCTTGGCGATGCGCACCTTGATGCCCGCCTCGATGCGACGAAGCTGATCGTACTGATGCGCATTGACGAAGGTGACGGCAAGCCCTTTCGCCCCCGCACGGCCCGTCCTGCCAATGCGGTGGATGTACCATTCGGCGTCTTGCGGCAGATCGTAATTGAATACATGCGTGACGCCCTCGATGTCGAGACCGCGCGCCGCGATGTCGGTGACGACGAGGATCTGCAGCTTCGCCTCGCGGAAGCGGCGCATCACGAGGTTGCGCTGCGTCTGCGTGAGATCGCCGTGCAGCTCGTCGACAAGGTAGCCGCGCCCCGCGAGTTCCAGCGTCACATGCGCGACCTTCTGCTTCGTATGGCAGAAAACCATCGCCAGGTACGGCTGATACTTGTTCAAAAGTTCACAGAGCTTGTCGAGCTTCGTCTCTTCACGCGTATCGACGATGACCTGCTCAATATTGTCGAGCGTCACGCGCTCGGGCTGCACCGTGATCTCACACGGCGCCTTCATATAACGGCGTGTAAGTGCCCGTATGCGCTCAGGCATCGTCGCCGAAAAGAGCATGAGCTGGTGATCGCCTGCCAACGCTTCGAGCATCGTTTCCACATCCTCGACAAAGCCGAGACGCATGAGCTCATCCGCTTCATCTAAGACGATCTTGTTGACCTGCGAGAGATCGACCGAGTGGCGGCGCAGGTGATCGAGAAGCCTGCCCGGCGTCGCGATGATGAGCTGCGGTCTCTGGCGGAGCTTATCCTTCTGCCGCTCGATGTCCTGCCCGCCATAGATCAGCGCCGTGCGTATGCCCGCAACATCGGCAAGCGTCTTGGCGACGCGTGCCGTCTGCATGGCAAGCTCGCGCGTCGGGCTGACGACGAGCGCCTGCGCGACCGGCACATTGCCCTTGATACGCTCAACGAGCGGCAGCAAGAAAGCGAGCGTCTTGCCCGTGCCCGTCTGCGCCTGCACGATGGCGTCGCGTCCCGCGCGCACGACGGGGATCGCCTGCTCCTGCACGGGCGTCGCCTCGCGTATGCCTTGGCGTGCGAGAGTATTGACCAGATGTTCCGGGCAGCGAAGTTCTAAAAAGTTCAACTCGAAAGTACCTCCGTTCCCGTTTCCGTAATAAGAATCGTCTTTTCCCACTGCGCCGAAAGGGAGCCGTCCTTCGTGCGCACCGTCCAGCCATCCTTCTTGTCTACCGTCACCTTGTATTTGCCTGCATTTATCATCGGCTCCACCGTCAGCACCATACCCGGCACAAGGAGCATTCCGGTGTCGACCTCACCCACATGCGGCACAAAAGGTTCCTCGTGGAAATCTTTGCCCACGCCGTGTCCGCCGAGCTGCGTCACGACGGAGCAGCCGTTGGCGCGTGCGTGCGCATCGCACGCTGCACCGATGTCGCCGAGGAAGTGCCACGGCTTTGCCGCCTCAATGCCAAGGTTCATGCACTCCTTCGCCACCTCGACAAGCCGCGCCGCCTCCGGCGTCGTCTTGCCGCCGACGATATACATGCGCGACGCATCGGCGTAATAGCCGTCCAAAATCGTCGTGATGTCAACATTCACGATGTCGCCTTCCTTCAGCACCGTCTTTTTCGACGGTATGCCATGACAAACGACATCATTGATCGAGATGCAGACGCTCTTAGGAAAACCTTCAAAGTTCAGGCACGCAGGAATGCCGCCGTGATCGGTGATAAAGTCGTGCGCCGCCTTATCGAGCGTCGCCGTATCGATGCCCGGCTGCACCATCTCTGTCATGAGGTCGAGCGCCCCGTCATTGACAACGCCGCTCTTTCGGATACCCTCGATGTCCGCTTCATTTTTGATGATGCTGTGCGGCGGGCGCACCTGCCCGCGATAGATGTCGAACTTCATCGAGCGAAGACGCTCATCGAAATCCATATGGCACTTCTTATACTTCTTGCCGCTGCCGCACCAGCACAAATCATTTCTCGTCATTTCATTGCTCCTCGTCCGCATGACGCAACGCGCCATACAAAATAAATCGCACCACGGAATTTCCGCAGGCACGCTTTCGTCAAAAATTCTTTACCATTATAGCATATTCCCGGATACACTGCGAATAATTCTATGCAGGAGCGTCGAATCTGCGTCAAGTCCTCTGCTTCCTTTACAAGAAGCAAAAAAAAATATATAGTAGAATACACATCATAAAAGGGAGGTTCCCTCATGCCAAAGCAACACCTCGCAGCCATCGAATATATTCGCGGCATTTCCATGCTCGGCGTCATCGGCATTCACGTCGGCTCGCAGTATTTGATGAATCCTGTCTCCAATGCGCATCTGACGGCGCTCTTCGAGATAGCCACGCGGTTCAGCGTACCTATATTCTTCTTCATTTCTGCCTTTGGCATTTTTTATCATATAGATATTGACAAACCTTTCAACTATTGCCAATTCCTGCAAAAGCGCTCACGCGCCGTCGTCCTGCCTTACCTCGTATGGTCGCTCTTTTATCTCATACATGACGGCTGGCTTTATGCGGTCGGTTTCCCTGCACCGCTTTCTCTCGCTTCCCTGCTCTTCTTCGGCAATGCAAAATACCAACTTTACTTCCTCGTGCTTCTCATCTGGTTTTATATTCTCATGCCGCTTTGGATTCCGCTCGTAAGGAAGATCAACGGCAAAGGGCTGTTTCTCCTCTTCATACTACAGATCGCTTTCAACTATTTTTCCAGCTTCAATGTCGAATTCAACACGATGGTCTACGGCATGGAAAATCCCGTGCTGAAGAGCTTCTTGCTCTATCGTCTCAACTACTGGGTGCTTCATTATATTTTCATCTTTATCATCGGAGGCTATCTCGCCGTACACTTTGATGCGTTCCAATCGTTTATGCGCAGCCATCCGAAAAGCATCCGGCTCTTCTTCGCCGCATCCCTCACCGGCTTGCTTGGCTACTACTATGCACTGCTCGCCTTTCGCGGCTACACGCAAATGGACGCCATCAATACGGCGCACCAACTTTGCCCGCTCGGCGTCGTCTACACCTTGGCTGCTTCCATTTTCTTCTTCACCATATTCACCGAACAGAAGTATCCAAAAGGGCTCAATCGTCTGCTTTCTCTTCTCGGCAGACACTCATACTTCGTCTATCTCGTCCATCCATTCTTCATCGGCTATATGATGCTCATACTCGAAAAGCAAGGCATCATCTTGACGGCACCGAAAGCCATTGTCTTTTATCTCGCGACCGTTGTATTCTCACTTGCAGCCGCCGTGCTCGTTCGCTCCATCGGCGAAAAAGCGCCCATGCTGAACCTGCTCACGCTGGGCATTACAGCGCCGAAAAAAACGCAAGGATGAATACGCAAAACTCGCCGAGCATCACTGCTCGGCGAGTTTTGTCAATGCGGCGGAAAGAAGCTCGACCAAAGGGGCTACCGTCGGCAGTTCCAAACTTTCCTTCGGGCTGTGAATATCGTGCGTCGTAACGCCGACAGAAACGAATTTCATCTGCGGATTCTTACGATAAAACCAGCCGCATTCGAGTCCTGCATGAATCGTTTCAACTTTCATCGGCTTGCCCTGCTGCTGTTCAAAAATCTCCGTAATGACCCTCGCAAGCGGATTGTCCTTATCCTCATCCCAGCTCGGAGCAAGCGTGCCGATATGGAGCGCAAATCCCGTAAGCTCCGCCAAATCCTTTGCCATGCGGCAAAATTCAAAGAGTTTTCCTTCTACGCTCGATCGCGGATAAAAGGTGATATCAACCTCAGCGCCTTCCATACGCACGACGCCGAGATTTGATGACGTTTCCACCATACCCGGCGTGACAGCAGACATTTGATAGACTCCCGTATGAAAAAGCCGCAGGATGCGCAGCAGATTCGCCGCATCGTCCGCTGCAATGACCTGATCTGCAGGCGGCGCTTCGACGAGCGAAAGATGAAGGGCAGGCTCCGTCACGCTGTACGTTCGACGAAACGTCTGCTCTTCCTGCATCAGTACCTCACGCAGTTTCTCTTCGGGCGCAGCCGTCACGATGATTGCCGTCGCATCCGACGCAATCGCATTTTTCGCTTTGCCGCCTGCAAGCGACGCAAGCGAAAAATCAACGCCTGCTTCACTAAAACCAGCCAAAGACAACGACAAAAGACGCAGCGCATTGGCGCGCCCCTCACCGATCTCCTCGCCCGAATGTCCGCCCTGCAGTCCGCCGACGGAGAGCCGCCATGCCTTTTCCTTCGCTGCTGCAACAAGTTTCAGCGTGCGCGAAAATGTCAGATCGACGCCGCCTGCACTGCCGACGCAAAGCTCATCCAAATTTTCCGAGTCACAGTTGATCAGATACTGCGCGTCTTTCAAATACGTTTCATCCAGATGAATAGCGCCCGTCATGCCGCGCTCCTCATCGACTGTAAAGATCGCCCGTACGGGACCATGATCCTTCAGATGACGCAGGATGTGCAAAATGACAGCGACGCCGATACCATCGTCCGCGCCAAGGCTCGTTCCATCCGCACGCAGAACATCACCGTCCTCCACAAGCTTGATGGCATCTTTCAGCGGCTCGTAAGCCACACCCGGCGCAGCGACGCAAACCATATCCATGTGCCCCTGCAAAATGACGCGCGGCGCGTTTTCCCTGCCAGATGCTGCAGGAAGGTCGGCAATGATATTATTTCGCTCATCCTGTACGACCATAAGCCCCATCTCTTTCAAATGCGTCAAGAGATAATCGCTCACCGCCTTTTCATGCCCCGAAGGACGTGGAATAACTGCCAACGCGCGAAATTCTTTCATCACACTCTGTAAAATATCACTGTTTTTCATCGTATTCTCCTCTTTTCCAAAAAAAAGACAGGGCAATCAAGCCTGACTGCCCTGCCCGAAGGATTTTCCGCAATTCCTCCATGAACGAAAAGTTCCAACGCGCTTGTGTCTCGTCAATCCTGCAAAGGAATCGGCTCTGCCTCGTAGACGTTCACACCGTCCGGCGCATAAAGCACCATCGCCGTGGAAACACGTTTGACTTCGCCGTTCATGATGTAACACACGCCGTTGATAAAATCACAGATGCGACGCTGCTCTTCAAGCTCAACACGCTCATAGTTTACAAGCACCGCCCTGCCCGACTTTAAATCGTCGGCGATTTCCGGCACTTGATCAAAGCTGCGCGGCACATAGATTTTCACGTTAAGCGAAGGAATCTGCGTCGTATGAACCGTCAGCTTCGGACGCTCCTGCTGCATCGTCACATGCGTACGCACCGCCTGCGTCGATGCTGCGTGAAAGGACTGACGCCGCTCCTGCACAGGCTTATACATCGGCGGCTCCGCTGATGCATACGAAATCGGCGCACCGTTGGAAACCCTGCGCTCTTCATAGGCTTCCATATCCGACACGCGTACGTGTTCCTGCTCCTCATTTCTTGCCGATTCTTCTTTGACGACCTCTTCTTCCTCTACGGGCATAAGGAAATCCGTCACCCTCTTAAAAAAATCCACCGCACTCCGCCTCCAGCGTAAAACTCCATGATAGCCACAACTAAACCGAACAAACGATTGGAAAACTCTTAATGAATCATACCTTTATCTTCGCTATATTCTTCGGAAATCCTCTAAAAAAAATTAAGCCTGTAAAAAAAGTTTTCCTAATGGGCGCACAAGATTCATGCGCCCATTGAAAATTCTCGTCTCAGCGCTTACTTTCGCGCATTTTTGTTTGCGCGTCCGCGAGCTGTGCGGTCGAGAATCGCCTTACGCAGGCGGACATGCTCCGGCGTGACTTCAACAAGCTCGTCCTCGTTGATGTACTCAAGCGCCTGCTCAAGACTCAATATGCGCGGCGGCACAAGGCGAATCGCCTCATCGGAAGAAGACGTGCGCATATTGGAAACATTCTTCTTCTTGCAGGGATTGATATCGATGTCAAGCTCACGCGAATTTTCACCGACGATCATGCCCTCGTAGACCTGCTGTCCCGGCGAAATGAACATCGTACCGCGATCCTGCAGCGTGAATATGCCGTAGCCCGTCGTTTCTCCCTGTTCAAAAGCCACAAGCGAGCCGCGCGTGCGTCCGGGAATATCGCCCTTGAAGGGGACATAGCCGCAGAACACATGATTCATGATGCCGTTGCCTTTGGTATTCGTCAAAAGTTCCGATCGGAAACCGATGAGTCCGCGCGCCGGAATCACAAATTCCATGCGCATATATCCCGAAACCTCCGTCATATTGGAAAGCTCCGCCTTGCGCGTACCCAAGGACTCCATGACGGCGCCCATGTACTCCTGCGGCACCTCGATCGTGAGATTTTCCATCGGCTCGCATTTCTGTCCGTTGATCGTCTTATAGACGACCTCCGGCTTGCCGACTTGCAGTTCGTAGCCCTCGCGGCGCATCGTCTCAATGAGGATCGACAGGTGCAGCTCACCGCGTCCCGATACCTTGAATACATCGGCGGAATCCGTCTCCTCGACGCGCAGACTGACGTTCGTTTCAATCTCCTTAAAGAGACGATCGCGCAGATGGCGCGAGGTCACGAACTGCCCTTCCCTGCCCGCAAAAGGACTCGTATTGACGCCAAATGTCATGGAAAGCGTCGGCTCGTCGATGTTGATCGTCGGCAAAGCTTCGGGATGCTCAGCGTCTGCTACCGTATAGCCGATGCTGACGTCGCCGAGACCCGTGAGCGCTACGATGTCGCCCATCTGTGCCTCCGGCACCTCGACGCGCTTCAACCCTTGATAGACGAAAATCTTACCGATGCGCGCCTTCGCCTCATGGTCGCCGCTCAAGAGCGCAACGCCTTGATTCGCCTTGATTCTGCCGCGAATGATGCGACCGACGGCAACCTTTCCGACATATTCATCGGCTTCAAGCGTCGTGACCATCATCTGCAGCGCACCGTCCGCATCGCCCGAGGGCGCGGGAATATCCTTGATGATCGTTTCCAACAGGGGTACGAGATTGTCGTTCTCATCTTCCATATTGTACTTCGCTATTCCCTCACGCGCCGTCGCATAGATGCACGGAAAATCGAGCTGCTCATCATCGGCGTCAAGTTCCATAAACAGCTCAAGAACTTCATCGTAGACATCATCGACGCGTTGATCGGGACGGTCGATCTTGTTGATAACGACGATGGGCTTGAGCTTCTGCTCAAGCGCTTTCCGCAAAACGTACTTCGTCTGCGGCATCGGACCCTCAAAAGCATCGACGAGCAGCAGCACACCGTCCACCATGTTAAGCACGCGCTGCACCTCACCGCCGAAGTCCGCATGACCCGGCGTATCGACAATGTTGATTTTCACATCATTGTAGAGGATCGAGGTGTTCTTGGAAAGAATCGTAATACCACGCTCACGCTCCAAGTCCCCCGAATCCATGACACGCTCCGCCACCTGCTCATTGGAACGGAACACATGGCTCTGCCGCAGCATAGCGTCAACCAACGTCGTCTTTCCGTGGTCAACGTGAGCAATGATCGCGATATTCCTCAACTTTTCATTTACACTCATTTTCGTCCGATGTCCTCCTAAATACGACTTGTCAATAACAGTACAAGTTTATTATAGATGGACTGTAATGTCAAACGCAAAAATACGTTCTCCATACCTTTTGACTATCCTATGCGTCCAGCGCAAAGAGCGCACGCGCAAAGTCCTCGGCAACAAAGGGCCGCAAATCATCAACGCCTTCGCCGACGCCGATCCACTTCACAGGCATGGCAAGCTCGGATTTTAAGCCGATGACAACGCCGCCTTTCGCCGTGCCGTCGAGCTTCGTCAAAACGATGCCCGTGATCGCCGCCGCCTTTTGAAAGAGATCCGCTTGACTGATCGCATTCTGCCCCGTCGTCGCATCTAAGACGAGCAGCGTTTCGTGCGGCGCTTCCAGAATCTCACGCTGAATCACGCGGTTGATCTTCTTGAGTTCTTCCATGAGGTTCGACTTCGTATGCAGCCGCCCCGCCGTGTCAATGATCAAGACGTCGATGCCGCGCGCACGCGCCGCTTTGACCGCGTCAAAAGCGACAGCGGCGGGATCGGAACCTTCCTCGTGACGAATGACGGGCACGCCCGTACGGTCGCCCCAGATCTGCAGCTGATCGATGGCAGCGGCGCGGAAGGTATCGGCAGCGGCGAGCATGACAGACTTGCCCTGCTCCTTGTAATAAGCGGCGAGCTTGCCGATCGTCGTCGTCTTGCCGACGCCGTTCACCCCGATGACAAGAAGCACCGTCGGCGGTGACACGGCGATGCGCGTTTCGTCCGAACCGGTCAAAAGAATTTCGGAAATCTTCTCGGCAAGGAACGGCTTCAAGTCCTCCGGCGTATGGATTTCCTTCTTTTTGATGCCCTTTCGTACGTCCGCCATGAGCCGTTCCGTCGTCTTGACGCCGACATCGGACATGATTAAAGTTTCTTCCAGCTCATCGAGCAGATCATCGTCGATGTCGGCATAGCCGATGATCAATTTTTCAATTTTATTCGTAAAAGTCTCACGCGTTTTGGCGAGCCCTTTTTTCAATCGATCAAAGAATCCCATAATACCTCCTATTATATTCGCGTGCTCAAATCGCTTCGTCAAGGCGCACGGAAAGGACGCGCGACACACCCGCATCCTCGATCGTGATGCCGTACATGAAATCGGCAGCCTCCATCGTCCCCTTGCGGTGCGTAACGACGATGAACTGCGTATGTTCAGCAAATTCGCCAAGGAACTTGCCGAAACGCGAAACATTCGCCTCATCGAGCGGCGCGTCGATCTCATCGAGCACGGAAAAGGGCGCAGGACGATAGCGCAGGAAGGAAAAGAGCAGCGCAATAACGGTCAGAGCACGCTCGCCGCCTGAAAGAACGGAGAGATTCTGCCGCTTCTTCGCCGGCAGCTGCACCTCGATTTCGACGCCCGCATGAAGCACATCCTTCTCGTCGGTCAGAAAAAGCTCTGCTTTGCCGCCGCCGAAAAGGCGCACAAAAATATCGGCGAAATAGCCGCGAATCTCTTGGAACGCCTCCTTGAACTGACGCGTCATCGTCACATCCATCTCATGAATCATCGCCATGAGATTTTCACGCGCGGCTTCAAGATCCGCCGCCTGCTTACCCATGAATTCATGACGCTCCAAAAGCTCCTCGTGCTCGCGTATGGCGTTGGGATTGACAGGACCGAGCGCCGCAAGAGCGTGGGAAACATCCTGCATCTTCTTCTTGAGGTCCGCTGGCGTCAGATCGAGCGCTTCCGCCGCCGCCGTCTCCCATGTATGCCCGTGCTGCTCCAAAAGCTCCGCCTGTACCTGCTCAATCTTTACATGCACTTCGGCAGCGGCAATTTCCATCTGATGCAGCTTGTTTTGCAGCTGATTCAGCCGCTGTCCGGCTTCTCTTGCCGCCTTGTCATTCTCTTGATTTTCCGCTTGACGCTCAAGTTTCTCTTGATAGAGCTTATCGTAAACCGTTTTGCCTTCGACATGTTTTTCCTGCCAAGCGGCGACGCGCACGGCGATTTCTTCGCGCTTTGCACCGCCCTTGCCAAGCTCTTCGTCCAAAGCCGCTTCTTCTTTCAAAGCCGCCTGCGCCTGCTCGTGCGCCCGCGCTTCTTCACGCTCCTTCAAAAGTGCCTGCTCACGTGCACGAATCTTCTCCTGCTCCAAGACAGCGCGCTTGAGTTCCTTCTCATTGATATACTTGCTGAGATCATCGACGTCCTGTTCAAGATCATCCAGCTCCTCTTCCGTTTCCTTCGTTTCTCGCTCCACCTGTTCGAAGCGGCGGCGAGCGGCAGCCGCCTCTTGTGCAGCGTCGTTCTTCTTCGCCTGCGCCGCGGCAAAGGTCAGATCCGCCTCCTCAGCGAGCTTTTCGAGCGTTCGCTGTACCTCTTCCTTCTCCGCGCGCGCCAGGGCCATGCGCTCATCTCTGACGCGCAGTTCTGCCGCCAGTACAGACTTTTCCTGCCAAGCGCTCACTGCGTCTTCGAGCGCTGCGGCGATCTCCTCTGTTGAAGTTTCTGCAAGACCGCGCTCTTTAGAGATCGCCGCGAGTTTTTTACTGCCGTCTGCCACACGCTTTTCCAAGCGCTCAATCTCACCGCCGCGGTTGAGGAAGCTCGTTTCCTGCCCCTGCCTGCCGCCGCCCGAGAGCGATCCGCCGGGATTTAAAAGTTCGCCGTCGAGCGTCACGATGCGTAGCCGCCAGCCCATCTTTTTCTCAATCGCAAGACCATGATCGAGCGTATCGACGACAAGCGTCCGTGCGAGAAGGAAGTCGACGACTTTCTGATATTTCGCGTCCGCACCGACCAGCTCGTTCGCAAAACCGACGGCGCCGGCTTCCTTCTTCGCCGCCTCATCGTGCGCACGGCGCACGACGAGCGTCGAAAGCGGCAGGAATGTCACGCGCCCCAAGTGTGCGCGCTTCAGGAAAGCAATGGCAGCTTTCGCCGTATCCGTATCCTCCGTCACGATGTTTTGCAGACTGCTGCCCAAAGCGACCTCGACGGCACGAATGTAATCGTGCGGCACGGAGATCAGCTCGGCGACGGCTCCCGCGACGCCCTTTTGCCACGGCTCCTTCGCCTGCAGCACAGCTTTCGGCGCACGCGCGAAACCCTCGTATGACGCCTGCATATTGCACAGAAATCTGCGCTTATTTTCATCTGCACGAAGCTCTTCCTTCGCACGGCTCTCCGCAAGGGAGAGCGTGCGAACTTTCTCGGAAAGCCGCTCTTTTTCGCGCATTTTCTGCGTGCGCTCTTCCTGCAGCTTCCGCTGCTCTTCCTCGATGCGCCGCCGCTCTTCACCGACGTTTTTCGCTTCACTGGCAAGAGCGGCGACAGCCGCCGCCGCTTTCCTCAGCTCATCGACACGTTCCGCGCCGCTCGTCGAGCACTGCGCCAACTCATGCTCGATCAAGAGAAGGTCATTCTCCCGTGCGAGCATATCGTGCTGCACAGTGTCCCTCTTTTCTACCGTCGTTCGATGCGTCTCCTTCATCTCGCGCAGCTTTTCACCCAAAGTCTTGAGCGATGTGCGATCTTTAGCGATTGCGGCATCCATCGCTTGATGCTTTTCGAGAAGTTCCCTTTCCACAGAAAATAGCCGCTCTTTCTCTTTGCCTGCATCTTTGGCGGCGGCTTCAAAATCTGTGCGCTGCTTCTCCAAGCGTTCTTTTAGAGCATCGTGCTGATGCGCACGTTCCTTCAGAATAGCGATCTCGCTGCTCGCCTGCTCAATCTGTGTTCGAAGAGCGTTGTTCTTTTCCGCCTGCTCTTGCAGCTTTTCATCCAAGAGCAGGATCGCCCGCCCCAATTCCTCTTTTTTTACCTCGGTCAAGCGCACCTGCGTTTCAGCGGCAATAGCTTCATCGCGTGCCGCTTCCATCTTGCCTGCGCTCTCCTCACGCTCCTTCTTGAGAAGACTCTCACGCTGAAAAAGCTCCGTCAAAGCACAGCGGTTATAAACTGCCTGCATCTCATCATGACGGCGCGTTTTCTCCGCGCTCTCAGCCAAAGGACCGAGCTGCACTTCGATCTCCTGCATGATGTCGCTGACACGCACAAGATTGCCCTGCATATCCTCGAGCTTTCGCAGCGATTCGCGCTTGCGGTTGCGGTACTTCGTGATGCCCGCCGTTTCCTCGAAATAGAGGCGGCGCTCCTCCGGCTTGCTGTTCAGGATCTCATCGATGCGGTTCTGCCCGATGACGCTCATGCCATCGCGCCCAAGTCCCGTATCCGCAAAGAGATTGTTGATGTCTTTCAAGCGGCAGCGCGACTTGTTGATGAAGAACTCGCTCTCGCCCGAACGAAAAAGACGTCGCGTCACAACGACTTCCCGATAATCGACAGGCATATCCCCCTCGTTTTCAAAGAAGAGCGACGCTTCGGCAACCCCTAACGCCCGACGCGTCGCGCTGCCTGTGAATATGATGTCCTCCGCTTTCGACCCGCGCAGAGCGCGTACATTCTGCTCACCGAGCACCCAGCGAACGGCGTCCGTAACGTTGCTCTTACCGCTGCCGTTCGGTCCGACGATCGCCGTGACACCCGGATGAAACTCAATTTCGATTTTATCGGCAAACGATTTGAAGCCGTATGCTTCGAGGCGTTTCAACTGCAAAACTTTTTCACCAGCCTATATTCTGACAGCCCATGCGCGCTGTACCGTACATCGCCTCACTGGCGAAACCGCTCCTTAAACTCATCGGTAGCCGTATACGCCTCCATAAAGGAAACGACCTTGCGTCCCGTATCACTCAGACGCTTTTGCGGACTCCAGAAAAGATTGACCTGAACTCCCATCTCCGGCACGAGCGGGCGGCGTGTGAAGATCGTCTCGCTGCGCGTCACGAAATTCGGCAGGATGGATATGCCGAGACTGTTCGCAACGAGCTGCTTGATCGTCTTGAGCTGCGACGTACAAAGCAGGATCTCCGGCGTGAAGCCGTTTTCCACGCAGCTTCGATAAACCGTATCGTATTGATACGTATTTGGCTGCTGCATGATGAACTTTTCGCGCCGCAAATCAGCAACAGCCACATGCGCAAGCGCCGTCAGCGCGTGTTCAAGCGGCAAACACAACTCCATCTTGTCGCACAAAACCGCCAGCTCGTTGCGATGCGCCTTGGCGACGGGAGAAAGCACGACACCGAAGTCGAGCAGCCCCTCCTCCACCTTTGCCCGAACCTCGACAGAATCGACGTATTCACAGACATCGAGGTTGATATCCGGATGGGCCGCCGTAAACTTCGTAAAAAAATCCGGAAACAAGTACGCCTCAAGCATCGGCGGCAAGCCGAAGTGAACCGTTTTTTTCGCATCGGGACGAAAGCGCAGCATATCCTGCTCCGCACGCTCCACCGCCTGCATGATTTCCTCCGCATGAAGAAGAAACGCCCTTCCTTCAAGCGTCAGGGACACATGTTTTTGCCTGCGGTCGACAAGCGTCAGACCGATCTCGGATTCCAGCGACTTGATCGCCTTCGTGACGGACGGCTGAGAAACGTGGAGAGCCTCTGCCGTGCGCGTGAAGTTTTCAAGATGGGCAAGCGTGCAAAAATACTCTAATTGTCGAATTTCCAAGCGATTACCTCCTCCAGTTCTCTTTAGGCATTATACCATAACTGCAAGGAATATCACAGGGGAAATTCGTCGAAAAAACAGACCGCCGTTAAAATTGGGGCAAATCTTTCCTTCGGCGTTTGCTTTATCGTACGAGTGAAACAGGCGACAATACCTGTGCGCCCTGGCTGTTCGTAAAAATATCGGCACGTACGCCGAATACATCGGCAAGCATTTTGATGTTCAGCACATCGTGCGGCGTCCCCGTGCTGAATATGCGCTTGTCCTTGATAACGGCGATCTCATCGGCATACTGCAAGGCATGATTGATGTCATGCAGCACCATGATGACCGTCATATCATGCTCTCGATTGAGACGCTTGATGATTTCCATGACCTCAAGCTGATGGGCAATATCGAGGTACGTCGTAGGCTCATCGAGCAGCAAATATTCGGGCTGACGTGCCAACGCCATAGCGATCCATGCGCGTTGACGCTCACCGCCCGAAAGAGACATGACCTGACGCTTTCGCATCGCCTCAAGCCTTGTCTCTGAGATAGCCCAAGCGACGGCTTCCCGATCTTCCTTCGAACGACCGATGCTTCGCCAGCTGCGATATGGATAGCGCCCGTAATCAACGAGCGCCTCCACCGTAAGATCAGGCGGCGCGGCAAGTCCCTGCGGCAGGATAGCGAGACGCTTTGCCAGCGCTTTTCGCTCGATGGCATGAATGTCCTTGCCGTCCAAGAGCACTTCGCCCTCATATTTGCGATTCAAAGCGGCAATCACACGCAGAAGCGTCGATTTGCCCGCGCCGTTTGGTCCGATGATCGCCGTGCGCTTTCCGGCAGGAAACTCGACATTCAAATTCTCTAAGATCCTCTTGCCCGCAAGCGCCACGGAAAGATGGCGAACCGTCAGCGACATCAAAGCTCCCTCCTCAAAAGAAACAAGAAGAACGGTGCGCCAAGCGCCGCCATGAGAATGCCGACGGGCAGCTCGACAGGTGCGAACGCCGTGCGCGCAAACGTATCGCTCAAGGTCACAATCGCCGCCCCGAGGAGCGCGGATGCAGGCAAGAGCAGGCGGTAGTCCGAGCCAACCATGAGCCGCGCCGCATGAGGCACGATAAGCCCGACGAAACCCAAAAGCCCGACGACAGCGACGGCGCTCGCCGCCAGAAGCGCCGCAATCGCCGTGAGCAAAAGGCGCGAGACTTCCACGCGAAGGCCGAGGCTTCTCGCAATCTCATCGCCCAAAAGCAGGATGTTGAGCTGACGCGAAAAAGCGAGCGCCAGCGCCAAACCTACAATCGTATACGGAAAGATCATCTCGACCTGCGGCCAGCTGCGCGCTGACAGTCCGCCGACCATCCACATCAAAGCGCTATGTACTCGATCGCTGTAAAAGATCATCAAAGCCGAAATGCCTGCGCCGAGAAAAGCCGACACGGCAACACCCGCCAAGATGATGCGAATCGGACGAATGCCATTCTTCCATGCCAGCAAGTATATGGCAACAGCCGCCGCCATCGCCCCAACAAAAGCTGCCGGCGTCACAAAAGCCTCGTGTCCCGGAAAGACAAGCAAGATAAAGATGCCGGAAAGCCCCGCCCCCGACGATATGCCGATGATGTGCGGATCGGCGAGCGGATTCTTCATAATCGCCTGTAGTATGGCTCCCGAGAGCGACAGATGAATGCCAACGAGAGCCGCCACAATCGTGCGCGGCAAGCGGATATTCATGAGAATCTGCGCGTGCACCCCCTCTGCGCCCGAGACAAGCGTCTGCCAGATCTCCGCCGCGGGAATCTCGACGGAGCCTTTCATGACGCTCAGCAAGAAGCCGATACACGCCAAAACGGCGAATATCACCACGATGGATATTCGCCGCTTGAAGGAGCCGGACTGTTTTTTTCCCTGCTCCACGCCGTTCATCGGAATACCTCAGGATAGATGAGTTTCGCCATCATTTCAAACGCTTCGGGATAATGCAGCCCGGGGCTCAAGAGAAAGAGATCCTGCGGCAGATAATAAAGCTTCCCCTGTTTGATCGCGGGAATGCTCTGCCAAGCAGGGCTTTCGGCGATCGTCTTTTCCATGTTCTTCTTAATCTCATCCATCTTTCCCATACTTGTGACAAAGATGATCTCCGGATTCTGCTCGACAAGCGTTTCCATACTGTAGGGCGCTGCATCGGGATTCTTCTCCAGCGGCGTCATGCCCGCTGCAACATTTTCCCAGCCAAGCGCCTTGGCAATCGAGCCGGCGATGCTGCCGTCGAGCTGCACACTGAGTCCCTGCGATGTACTGTGCAGAATGGCGACGCGCTTCTTCTCCTGCGGCACGCGCGCAAGCACGCCTTCGATCTTCGCATCCATCTCATGGATGAGCGCGTCGCCCTTCTCCTTTTCTCCCGTGATTTGCGCGAACGTCTTAATCTCGCGCTTCACATCCTCATAACTTCTCATGTCGATGACAATGGATGGAACATTGTTTGCCTCAAGCGTTGATATAAGTTTTTCGTTCATCCCCTTATTGATGAGAACTAGATCGGGCTGGCAGGCGAGAACTTTCTCCACGTCGATTTGGTAAACCTCACCAACGCTTGCCTTATCCTTCGCATAATCAGGCATCTTCGTCTTGGAATCGGGACGACCGACGACGTCGCCGCCTACGGCATGGAGCGGCTCAAGGAACGACGCAGAAAGCGCAACGATGCGTTCGGGCTTCTTCGAGAGTTTGACTTCCCGCCCCATATCATCTTGAATCACAGCAAAGCTCGCACCTTGCTCCGTCTTTGCCGATTTCTCCGCACCACAGCCAGCAAAAAGTGCAGCAGCTGCAAGCAGGAAAAGAGCGGTGAACACCATATAAAAATTTCTACGCATTTTCTGTTTCCCCCTCAAGAGCTGCGGCGCGTGAGTATCGTCGAAAGATAATTGACCCTTTTATTCTTCTGCTCCTCGATATCGTCGATGCGCTCCTCATCGGGCAGACCGCAGCGGCTCACCATGACTGCACCCTTTGCCAAGCCATTCGCCCCAAGCATGTCAGCGATTTCCGAAAAGTTTTTATATACCTTCATCAAAACGGCATTATCCGTCACAGGCAGTATCTTGGCAATCTTCTCCGGTGAAGCCGTCGCCGGAATAATGGAAAGGATATCGTTGCCCTCGACGATCGGATAGCCGAGCTTGCTGCCGATAGCACAGAACGCCGGCACCCCCGGAATCGTCTCGATCGGCACATCCGCATCTTCAAGCAAACGATAAACATAAATATACGTACTGTAAAACATCGGATCGCCCAAGGTCAGGAACGCCACATTCTTGCCTGTTTCCAAAAGCGCAAGAATTTCCGCCTTATTCTTTTCCCATGCTTCCGTGGACTCGGCAAAATTCGCAACCATCGGAAATACTTGGTAGACGATCTCGATATCTTTCTTCAAATACGGGCGTGCAATCGAAAGTGCGACGCTGCCATCCTTCTTTTCCGTCTTGGGCGCGATAAGCACATCTGCCTTTTCAATCGCGTGAATCGCCTTAACCGTCAAAAGTTCCGGATCGCCCGGTCCTACACCGATGCCAAAAAATGTCCCCTTCATCCCTTACCTCCTACTGGCTTTCCAAAAAGTTACGAAAATATTTGACCGCAGCAAATCCTTGCTGTATAAATATTTTCACTTGTTTCATCTTATTTTTTCGCGAAATTCTCTGCCATCGCACGCATCACCGTCTTTTCACACGTCGTCTTGTGCAGGATCGCGGCATCTTTCAGAGAGGCAAGCCCCTGCGGAATCGGGCTTTCATTCAACGACGCGAGCTTATCGAGCAGAGAAAACTCGTCAAGGCCTTCGCGCGCCGCCCCGAGCGCATCCAAGACGCTCTCGTTGAATTTGTACGGACTTGCCGTCGAGACGACGACGAGCGGACGCTTGCTGCCCGTATCCTTCTTGTATACCTGTGCCACACGGTACGCGACAGCGGAATGTGTGTCGAGCACATAATGCTCCTTCGCGTAGACTTCGCGAATCGTTGCCTTCGTCGCGGCGTCGTCGACCCAGCCTGCCCAGAACGTTTCCTTGAGCTTTTGCAGCACAGCCGCGCCGACCTCGTACCTGCCTTCAGAAGCAAGCTGACGCATCCAGTCCTTGATCTGCGCAGCATCGTTCGTTTCATGGTAGAGCAGTCGTTCGAGATTGCTTGAGATCAAAATGTCCATCGACGGCGAAATCGTCTTATAAAAGTCGCGCTTCTTGTCATAAACGCCCGTTTGCAGAAAATCCGTCAGCACATTATTGCTGTTCGACGCACATACGAGCTGCGCGACAGGAAGTCCCATGCGTTTGGCATAGTATCCCGCGAGGATGTCGCCGAAGTTGCCCGTCGGCACACAAAAGTCGATCTCCTCGCCTGCCTGAATCGCGCCCTTTTCCACGAGGTCGGCATAGGCGCTGAAGTAGTAGACGATCTGCGGTACGAGCCTGCCCCAGTTGATCGAGTTCGCCGACGACAGCTTGACGTTCCTGGCGGCGAGCTTATCACCAAAAGCCTTGTCGCTGAAAATTTCCTTGACGCCGTTCTGCGCGTCATCGAAATTACCCTCGACCGCGACGACGCAGACATTCTTCCCCTTCTGCGTGCACATTTGCAAGTTCTGAATCTTCGACACGCCGCCCGTCGGATAAAACACGAGAATCTTGATCCGATCAACGTCGGCGAAGCCCTCAAGCGCCGCCTTGCCCGTATCGCCCGAAGTGGCGACAAGAATCAAAATCTCAGCGCTCTCCCCCGTCTTTTTGAGCGCCGTCTGCAAAAGCTGCGGCAACAGCTGCAAAGCCATATCCTTGAACGCACTCGTCGGCCCATGCCAAAGCTCCAATATCGGAAAATCTTTGAGCATATGCACGGGGGCAATGCGCACATCGTCGAACTTCCCACCGCCATAAGCGCGCGAAATGCAGCCAGCAAGCTCCTCTGCCGTGTAATCCGTAAGGAAAAGCCCCAAAATGCGCGCTGCTCGCTCCTCATAAGAAAGACGCGAAAACTCCGCGATAAAGGCCAAATCAACCGCAGGCATCTCCTCGGGCACAAAAAGCCCGCCGTCTGCCGCCAACCCCTGAATGATCGCTTCCGCCGACGCAACTTTTGCGCCGCCGCCTCTCGTACTGCTGTATTTCAAATCCTTCACTCCATTCATTTCTCTCAAACGATATGCGCCGCTTCTCTCAGCGCGTCAGATGCGCCGCCGCCGCATGAACGGCACGCTTCAAGTCAGCGGGTGCAAGTACGATCTGCTCGCCGCGCCTGCCTGCGCTGACGGCGATCGTCTCCCACGCATACGCCGAAGCATCGAGGAATACGGGATACTCCTTCTTCGCCCCCAGCGGCGAGCAGCCGCCGCGCTGATAGCCCGTGAGCGCCAGTACCTCCTTGAGATGAACCATCTCCGCCTTCTTGCTCTTCGCCGCCTGCGCCAAAGCTTTGAGATCAAGCTCCGCCGCCCCCGGGATACATGCCATGACAACACCCGCCTTGTCCGTGCGGCAAACAAGCGTTTTAAACACCTGCTCGACAGGCATTCCAAGCATCTCAGCCGCATGGACGGCGCTCAGATCCGCAAGATCGACAGGAAACTCCTGCAGCTCGTACGAAATCGCCAATCCGTCCAGAATGCGTGCCGCATTCGTCTTTTTGCTCCCCTTCATATCTCTCACCGTTTCTGCACCCGCAAATTGAAGGAAGCGCTGATAAAATGAAGCCGCCCGGATTGGCACAAATGCGCTGCTTCGATCCGGGAGACAAACGATACACGCACAAACGTCCGCTTTATTATCAGTGATTCCTGAAGCCTGCATCTGCTTCGGATACAGGTCTTATTATACCATAGGTTGACGAGAACTCCTATGGCTGAAATATCCATACCATACGCTATCTCCTAACATGAAGATATGTATGATGATTGACGATCATCCGCAAAAGGGATATGATGAAATAAAAACGCCAGGACAGCATGATCGCTGAAACTTTGAAGAGAATGCTTGGAAAGAGGTGCTTCCCTTGCTGAAAATCGCATCTGCACAGATGGAAATACATCCCGGACGACCTGCCGTCAATACCGAAAATATGCTGCGCCGGATCGAAGAAGCCAAGGCGGCTCACGCCGACATCATCATCTTCCCGGAGATGGCGATCCCCGGCTATCTGCTCGGCGACACATGGGAGCAGAACGCTTTCCTGCGAGACTGCGAGACATGCGCCGACGACATCATCGCAGCTTCTACGGACATCGCCGTCATTTTCGGCAGCGTCGCCATCGATTGGACGAAGAAGAACAACGACGGCAGACCGCGCAAATACAACGCCTGCTTCATCGCCAGCGAAGGGCGGTTATGCCACCCCGAAGCGACGCCCTATCCCTTCGTCATCAAGACGCTCATGCCGAACTATCGTGAATTCGATGATACACGCCACTTCTTCAGTCTGCAGAAGCTCGCACGTGAGCTGGGCACAACGCCCAAGAGCCTTCTCTCGCCCGTTTCCCTGAAAATCCGCAGCAAGCGCTGGAAGATCGGCTGCCTTTTATGCGAAGATGGATGGAGCGACAACTACGAAATGTCGCCGATGGCACTTCTCAAAGAGTACGGCGGCATTGACCTCTACATCAACATCTCATCCTCTCCCTTCACGCTCGGCAAAAGGGAAAAGCGCCATCGTCTTTTCTCTGCCGAAGCGAAAGAGGCGGGTGCGCCGCTCATCTATGTCAACAATGTCGGCTTGCAGAACAACGGCAAGACCGTCTATACCTTCGACGGTTCAAGCGCCGTCTACAGCGCAGAAGGAATATGTATTGCCGCCGCCCCCGCCTACGAAGAGTATCTGCATCATATCGACATCAGAGATATCGCCGCGCATCCCCCGCTCGTACAGAAAGAAAAAACGGACATCGCCCAGATCTACGCTGCGCTTTCCTATGGCGTCAAAAAATTTCTCGAAAGCATCCGTATGGAAAAAGTCGTCATTGGCGCCTCGGGAGGCATCGATTCCGCCGTAGCCGCCGCCCTTTATGTGAGCGTTCTCGGCGCCAAAAACGTCCTGCTCGTCAATATGCCAAGCCGCTTCAACTCGCAGACGACAAAGGATCTGGCACGCACGCTCGCCGAAAATCTCGGCTGCTTTTACGCGGTATTCCCCATCGAAGAATCTGTGCGGCACACCATCGACCAGATTGAGACGACCCCCATCGAGTTCCTTGCCGGCGATGAAAAGAAAACGCTGCCCATATCCTCGTTTCTCGCCGAAAATATCCAAGCGCGCGACCGCAGCTCCCGCGTTCTCGCCGCCATCGCCGCAGCCTTTGGCGGCGGCTTCTCTTGCAACGCGAACAAGGCGGAGACGACCGTCGGCTACTCGACACTCTACGGCGATCAAGCAGGTTTTTTCGCCGCTCTCGCCGACCTTTGGAAACATCAGATCTATGACCTCGCACGCTATATGAACGAGCACATCTTCTGCCGCGAAGTCGTACCGCAGACGACGATAGACATCGTGCCGAGCGCCGAGTTGTCTGACGCGCAAAACGTTGACGAAGGCAAGGGCGATCCCCTGCACTACCCTTATCACGACTATCTATTCCGCGCTTTCGTCGAGCGATGGGAAAAAGCGACGCCGGAAGACATCCTCAACTGGTACGCCAACGGCACGCTTGAGCAGCAAATCGGCTGTGAAAAAGGTCTGGTGCAAAAACGCTTCCGGACGCCCAAAGACTTCATCGCCGACCTCGAACGCTGGTGGAACCTCTTCAGCGGTCTCGCCGTAGCCAAGCGCATCCAAGCGCCTCCCATCCTCGCAATCAGCCGCCGCGCCTACGGCTTCGACCACAGAGAAGCACAAAACGGCGCATACTATACGCGAGCATATCGAAAGCTCAAAACGCAGCTGCTATCTCGATAAATGCAGACAGCCCGACGGATGATCCGTCGGGCTGTCTGCCGTCTCTTAACGCGTACCTCGCCAATCTCCCTTTTAGAAGCGATATGTAAGCTGTACCCTTGCATAGTTGCCGAGACTAAAGCGCTCGGATCCGTAGAGCGTGTCGCGCACACCGATACCTTTGGCAGCGAACGAAGCGTTTACACACATTCTGCCGTTTCTACCCCTTCGGCTCTTCCAAGAGCGCCAGCAGCTCATCATAGTCTTTCTTCAGCTTGTAATATTCGTCGGCAAGATGCAAAGCAGCGAGCACGCCGATCTTTGTGCCGGAAAAGCTACGGGTCTTTTTGGCGACGTCACGCATGTTGTCATCTACGAGCTTGGCAAGCCGGCGCACATAGTCGGCAGGTTCATCGCTCTTGAGCGGATACGTTTCGCCGAATATCTCAACGATTACCTTATTTTTTTCCATCGTCTCACCCGCTGTCTTTTTATCCGCGAAGCTCTGCGCCGCACTCTTTTTGGAGCGCCGCCAAGATCTTCGCTACGGCTTCGTCGGCTTCTTCATCTTTCAAGGTCTTGTCCGCCGACTGGAAGTCGACGCTGAATGCCATGCTCTTCTTGCCCTCGGCGACCTGTTCGCCCGTATAAACGTCGAAGAGGTGCAGCTCCTTGAAGAACTTGCCTGCATTTTTCGCGATGGTGCGCGTGAGTGCGGCAGCCTCCATAGTTTCATCGACAATCAATGCGAGGTCGCGCGAGATCGCGGGGAAGCGCGGCAGCGGCTCATAGCGGAAGTTCTTCGCGCGATACTTGAGCAAGGTCTCGACGTCCATCTCAAAGATATATGCTTTCTTGTGGATGCCGAGCGCTTTCAGGACGGCGGGATGCACCTCGCCGAGCACGGCGATGACCTCCCTGCCCTTCTTAAAGAATGCCGTCTTCCCCGGATGCAGCGCAAAGTGTTCGCCGCTTTCCACCGTATAATTGGCGATGGAAAGACGCGCGAGGAGTTCTTCCACGACGCCCTTGACGTCGTAGAAGTCGACGGCTTCATTGTCCTGATTCCAGCCGACCGGATGACGCCTGCCTGCAAGAAGCCCTGCGAGCTTCACGATTTCCTCGGGCTGCTCCGTCAAGGGCAGCTCCTTCGGCACGAAGATCGGCGCGACTTCAAAGAGGCGCAGATCTTCATTCTTGCGCGAGAAGTTGCGCTGCGCGTTTTCCAAGAGGCTGGAAAGGAGCGTCGTGCGCACGAGCGGATATTCGTCCGTCAGCGGATTCATAATCGGCACGGCGCGGCGCAGGGCGCTCGCCTGCGGCACCTGCATCTTGTCGAACATGCTCGGATGCGTGAAGCTGAAGGACACGGTTTCCGTCATGCCGAGTCCTGTGAGAATCTCCTTGATGCGGCCGATGAATGCGAGCCGCTCGCTCTGGCGTCCCTGCACGGCTTCGCCGCGCAGGCGCGTCGCGGCAATCTTGTCGTAGCCGTGGATGCGCGCGACTTCCTCAGAGATGTCCTCCATCAAGGTCACATCGCTGCGCCACGAGGGCACGCGTGCGATGTACGAGCTGCCCGCCTCGCGCACGGCGAAGCCGAGTTTTTCGAGGATGCGCTTCATCTCCGCACCTTCGATCTCCGTGCCGAGACGCACATTAACCGCCTGTGCCGTGAACGTGACTTCTACTGGCTCTTTCGGCGCAGGATATACGTCGACGACGCCCGAGGCAACCGTGCAGGCGCCCATCTGCTGCAGGAGCTGCGCTGCACGATCGAGCGCACGCACCGTATGCGCGACGTCAACGCCGCGCTCGAAGCGCCCCGATGCTTCGGAGCGAAGCCCGAGGGCGCGGCTCGTGCGGCGGATGCTCGCGCCGTTGAACGCGGCGGCCTCTAGGACGACGGTCTGCGTCGCGTCGGTGACTTCCGATTCCAGACCGCCCATGACGCCGGCAAGACCCGCGGCCTTTTCCGCATCGGCGATGACAAGTTCCGTTCCCTTGGCGCGGCGCGAGGAATCGTCGAGCGTATGAAGCTCCTCGCCTTTTGCCGCAAGCCGCGCCGTGAGCTTCTTCCCCGCGATCTGCGCCCAATCGTAGGCGTGCATGGGCTGACCGAGTTCCAGCATGACGAAGTTCGTGACGTCGACGACATTGTTGATGGCGCGGATGCCTGCATCTTCCAGCCGCTTCGCCATCCATGCGGGCGACGGCGCGATCTTGACGTTCTGCAGGACGCGCGCGGAGAAGCGGCTGCAAAGTTCGGGCGCAGCTATGCCGATCTCGATGAGATCAGAGGCCTTGACGGAGGCGTCTTCTTCGACGCGAATCTCGGGGAACTTCGCCTCGCCTCCCGTGAGCACGGCGGCTTCGCGCACAAGGCCCAAGACGCTGAAGCAGTCGCCGCGGTTCGCCGTAAGCTCGAATTCCAGAACGACGCCGTCAAGTCCCAACACCTCGCTCGCCGGAATCCCTACGGGCGTATCGGGCGGCAGGATGTAAATGCCGCTCTTTTGCTCCTCTGTCAGCTTCGATTCATCGAGCTTCAGTTCGCCGGCGGAGCAGAGCATCCCGTTCGACACGATGCCGCGCAGTTTGCCCTTCGCAATCTTCAAGCCGTTCGGCAGATGCGCGCCGACGAGCGCGACGGGAACGATGTCGCCTTCATGCACGTTGTCCGCGCCCGTCTGAATCGTGACGAGTTCCTTTTGCCCAACATTCATTTGGCAGACGAGCAGATGGTCGGAATCGGGATTCGGTTCAAGCTTTTCGATGCGTCCCGTGACGACCTTGTCCAGTCCTCTGTCCGCACGCACGACATTTTCCACGGGCACGCCCGCCATCGTGTATTTGTCGGCGAGTTCTTCCGCCGTCTCTTTGAAATCTATATAGTCATGAAGCCATTCGATCGATACCTGCATGAAATTTCTCCTCCCCCTCAGAACTGATGCAAGAAGCGCACATCGTTGTCGTAGAAGAGCCGCAGATCGTCGATACCGTACGAAAGCATGGCGATGCGCTCAACCCCCATGCCGAAGGCGAAACCCGCGACCTTCTCGGGATCGTAGCCGCTCATCTTAAGGACATTCGGATGCACCATGCCCGCACCGAGGATTTCCAGCCAGCCCGTGCCCTTGCAGACGCGGCAGCCCTCGCCGTGGCACATGACGCACGAGATGTCAACCTCCGTGCTCGGCTCGGTGAACGGAAAAAAGCTCGGACGGAAGCGCACGCGAGCCTTTTCATCAAAAATCTGACGCAGAAAGTCTTCGAGCGTGCCCTTGAGATCGGAGAAACGGATGCCCTCGTCGACGACAAGACCCTCGACCTGCGTAAACATCGGCGAATGCGTCGCATCGTAATCGTCGCGGCGATAAACCCTGCCGGGCGCGATCATGCGGATCGGCGAATTCGGTTCGTGCGCCTGCATCGTGCGCGCCTGCACGGGAGAGGTATGCGTGCGCATGAGTATGTCCTCCGTGATGTAGAAGGAATCCTGCATATCGCGCGCCGGATGATCCTTCGGCAGATTCAGCGCCTCGAAATTGTAGTGGTCACGCTCGATTTCCGGTCCCTCTTCGACGCTGTAGCCCATCGCCATGAAGATGCTCTTGATGCGCTCCATCGTGACCGTCAGAGGATGCAGATGCCCCAGAGGGTCGCGCCGTCCGGGAAGCGTCACGTCGATCTTCTCGCCTGCAAGCTTCGCGGCAAGCGCTTCTTCGGCAAGCGCCGCACGCTTCTTCTCCAACGCGCTTTCGATCGCCGCGCGCGCCTCGTTGACGATCTGCCCGAGGCGCGGGCGCTCCGCAGGATCGAGCTGCCCCATGCCGCGTTGCATCGCCGTAAGCGCACCCTTCTTGCCAAATACCCTGACGCGGATGTCGTTGAGTTCCGCGAGCGTCACGCCTGCCGATTCGATGGCTTTGACGGCGTCCTCGCGAATCTTCGCTATCTTGTCTTCCATAAATGAAATGACCTCCCAAGCTGCAAAACGGCAAAGCAAAAACCTCCGCCCCCGCCAAGGGGCGAAGGTTCCTGTCGCCGCCCCTCAATCACTTTGCGGCATCGCGCCCAACCGTCTGTTACTGTATCAATACTACCATAAAAGTATATTACACTCGCAAAGAAAAGGCAAATCTTTTACTGAAATTCACCAGAAAGACTGGAAATATGGTATACTATACGTTAAACGGAAAAATTATGAGCAAAGGAGCAAGAATAAAATATGCTATTAACCCGTAATTGCGTGGAGCTTCTCGCACCGGCAGGCACTTGGGACGCCCTTGTCGCCGCCGTCGAGGCGGGCGCTGACGCCGTCTATCTCGGCGGCAAGCACTTCAACATGCGCATGCACCACGGCGATACGAATTTCGACAACAAGATGCTGAAAAAAGCCGTCGACTTTACGCACGAGCACGGCGTCAAGCTCTATATCACGCTGAACAATCTCATCAGCGAGGAAGAGCTTCCCGCACTGCGCGAATATCTGCTCTACCTACAGGAGATCCGCCCCGACGCGATCCTTGTGCAGGACTTCGCCGTGCTTGCGCTGAAAAAGGAACTCGGCATCGACATACCGCTGCATACCTCGGTCATGATGAACACGCACAACGAAGCGGCGATTGAAAAACTCAAGGAATACGGCATCACGCGCATTGTCGTCGGGCGCGAGATGACACTCTCCGAGCTCAGTCTCTTCAAGGAACGTACGGGGCTCGAAGTCGAATACTTCATGCACGGCGACATGTGCATGTCCGAGAGCGGTCAATGCATCCATTCGGGCGTCCTCTTCGGTCAGAGCGGCAACCGCGGCCGCTGTCTGAAGCCCTGCCGCTGGGCGTATGAACTCATCGACGAGGAAACGGGCGAAGTCTTGGACGCTGAAAGCGAAGGCCCGTACAAGCTTGCCTTGAAGGACATGTGCATGTACCGCAACATCCCCGAGCTGATTCAAGCGGGCGTCCACTCCTTCAAGATCGAGGGACGCATGCGTCCGGCGGAATTCATCCGCCGCATCGTACGCACCTATCGCCGGGCGATCGACAGCTACATTGCCGATCCTTTCGGCTACCGGATCGATGAAGCGGGCTGGCACGATCTCTTCAACAACCGTGCGCGCGACTTCACGACGACGTTCGCCCTCGGCTCTACGACAGCACGCGACATCGGCTTTGACGGCAAGCGCGAGCCGCGTTTCTTCAGTGAATCGGTGAAAGAGCCGGGATTTCAAGACGACATCTTAAAAGCGGAACGCCCCATCGCACGCGAGAATGCTCCCCATCGCCGTCTCTCGGTGCGCGTCGGCGACATAGAAAGCGCACGCGCTGCCATCAAGAGCGGCGCCGATGCCGTCTACGTCGGCGGCGAAGCTTTCCGTCCCCAGAAGCCGTGGCGGCTCACGGACATCGAATCCATCATCGAAACGGCGAATCGATCGGGCGCAAAGGTCTTCGTCAATACGCCGCGCACGACGATGCGCCGCGAATGCGGCGAGCTTGAGCAATTCTTCGCGGCGCTTGAACGCCTGCAGCCCGCCGGTATTCTCGTCAGCAACCTCGGCTCCCTGCGCCTCGCCCAGACGATCACAAACCTGCCCGTGCAGGCCGATCTCTCGTTCAACCTCTTCAACCATCTCGCCGCGAAGTTCCTCAAGGAAAACGGTCTCGTCATGGCGGCATCATCCTTCGAACTTTCTTTTGAACAGCTCCGAAGCCTCGTCGAAGCCTCGGAACTCCCCATCGAAACGGTCGTGCACGGCTCTTACGAATCCATGATCCTCGATCACAATTTGCCCGAGATGTCCCTGGGCAGCTACGATCCGCTGAAGAATCCCGAATTTCTCGACCGCCATTACGCACTGCGCGACAGAGCGGGCGAGGTTCATGCCATCCGCATCGACCAGTTCGGGCGCAATCATCTATACTTCGCGAAAGATCTGTGTCTTTATCCGTACCTTGGGAAATTCAACGGCATCGCCTCCTACCGCATCGAGGCGCAGGATTACGCTCCTACGCTCGTCGCGCTCGTCACAAATACATACCGCACGGCGCTCGATGCGCTCTCACGCGGGGAAAAGGCTTTCGATGAGTCCGCGCTCGCTGCGCTTGCTGCGAAGAGTCCGCGCGCTTTCGGCATCGGCATCTATCGTTTCCGCGAATCGAAAGACTCCATCTAAGGGGGTAATCGTTTGAAAAAATATATCGGCGCTGACGCCATCCTTGAAAAGAAAAAGAAGTACATCATGCCCTGTCTCGGGCACTTCTATCAAGAACCGCGTCAGATTGTGCGCGGTTCCATGCAGTACCTTTTCGACAGCGAGGGCAGGAAGTATCTCGACTGTTTCGCCGGCGTTTCCGTCATCAACTGCGGTCACTGCAACCCTGAGATCACGGCGAAAGTCACCGCGCAAGTCGAAACGCTGCAGCACGTCTGCAACATCTATTTGACAGAAAACTTCGTGAACCTCGCCGAAAAACTCGCCGAGGTCACGCCCGGCGACCTGCAGAAAAGCTTCTTCTGCTCGACGGGAACGGAAGCGACGGAGGGCGCGGCTCTGCTCGCGACCATTCACACGGGAAGCAGCGAGTTCATCGCGCTCCGAAACGGTCTGCACGGGCGCACAAAGCTCACGATGAGCCTTACGGGCATCGGCATGTGGCGCACCGATCCGAACCCCGTCGGCGGCATCCAGTTCGCACCGAACCCTTACTGCTACCGCTGTCCGCTCGGTAAGACGCATCCTGAATGCGGTCTTGCCTGTGCCGATGAGGTCGAAACGATCATTCGGACGGCGACGAGCGGCAAGCCCGCCGCCTTCATCGCCGAGAGCATTCAGGGCAACGCCGGTATCATCGTGCCGCCTGAAGGATACTTCCGGCGCGTCAAAGAAATCATCTCGACCTACGGCGGTCTCTTCATCGCCGACGAGGTGCAGACAGGCTTTGCGCGTACAGGCAGGATGTTCGCCATCGAACACGCAGGCATCGTGCCCGACATCATGTGCGTCGCTAAGGCGCTCGGCAACGGGCAGCCCATCTCCGCCTTCATCGCGAGCGCCAGGGTCGCCGACAGCTACACGAAACCCGGCGCCTCGACCCTTGGCGGCAACCCCGTTTCGAGCACAGCAGGCCTCGCTGTCCTCAACTACATCGAGGAGCATCGCCTCGCCGAAAATGCCGAGACGCGCGGCGACCAGCTGCGCAAGGGTCTAAAGGAGATTCAGAGACGTCACCCGATCATCGGCGATATTCGCGGTCTCGGTCTCATGACAGGCGCCGAGTTCGTCCACAGCGACAAAAGCCCCGCCCCGGATGAGCTTGATATGGTGCTCGAAGAGCTCAAGAATCGCGGCTTCATCGTCGGCAAAAACGGCGTCGCCAGAAACGTCATGGCATTCCAGCCGCCGCTCATCATCACGGAAGAAAATATCAACGACGTACTCGATGCGCTTGAACAGGTGTTAGTGAAATTCAAGCTGTAAAAACTGCTTATACACGAAAAGGAGCTGCCGCACAATTGTGCGGCAGCTCCTTTTCGTATATAGCGAATCTCGCTTTTCTTACTTGCCGGCGAGCTTCTTGTAACCTTCGATCCTTGCCCTTGCATCGCTCTCCGTTTTCTCGAAGAGCGCGTCGGCGGCTTCTGGGAAGCTGCGCTTCAAGGAAGCGTAGCGGACTTCGCCCTGCAGGAATTCCTGGAACTTGCTGAAATCCGGCTCCTTCGAGTCGAGCATGAACGGATTCTTGTCCGTGCCGACGAGCTCGGGGTTGAAGCGATAGTTCGCCCAATAGCCGCAGGCGTTGGCACGCTTGCCCTCTTCCTGGCTGCAGCCCATGCCGATGCGGATGCCGTGATTGATGCACGGCGCATAAGCGATGATGAGCGAAGGTCCTTTATAAGCCTCGGCTTCCTTGATCGCCTTCAAGACCTGGTTGTGGTCGGCGCCCATGTTGATTTGCGCGACATAGACGTAACCATAGGACATCGCCATCATGCCGAGATCCTTCTTCTTTGTCTTCTTACCCGTCGCAGCGAACTCTGCAATCGCAGCCGCCGGCGTGGACTTCGAAGCCTGACCACCCGTGTTCGAATAAACTTCCGTATCGAACACGAAGATGTTGACGTCCTCACCCGAAGCGAGCACATGGTCGACGCCGCCGTAGCCGATATCGTAAGCCCAGCCGTCGCCGCCGAAGATCCACTGCGAACGCTTCACGAAGTAGTCGCGCTCATCGTAAATCTTGTTCAGAAGCTCGTCCGTGCCCTTCTCCTTTTCGAGAAGTTCCGTCAGCTTGTCAGCGCGCTCGCGCGTGCCTTCGCCCTCTGCCATGTTGTCCTTCCAGTCCTTCAAAGCAGCCTGGAGGTCCGCGCTGCCCTTGCCGTCAGCAAGCGCCGCATCGACATCCGCCGCAATGCGGTCGCGAACCGCACGCACACCGAGGAACATGCC
>NZ_DBHIUY010000009.1:0-47701 GCF_057272215.1 Selenomonas sp. | reverse complement strand
GAGACCGAACTCTGCGTTGTCTTCGAAGAGGGAGTTCGCCCAAGCCGGACCATAGCCCTTTTCGTTCGTCGTATACGGCATCGCCGGTGCGCTGCCGCCCCAAATCGACGAGCAGCCCGTCGCATTCGAGATCATCATGCGGTCGCCGAAAAGCTGCGTGATGAGCTTCGCATACGGTGTCTCGCCGCAGCCTGCGCAGGCGCCCGAGAATTCGAGCAGCGGCTTTTCGAACTGCGAGCCGATGACCGTATCCTTCTTCATCGGATTCTTCTTCGTCGCAACCTTCTTCGTATCCACCGCATAGTCGAAGTAGACCTGCTGCGCCTTGAGATTGTCGTCAAGCGGCTTCATGTCGAGCGCCTTTGCCGGGCAGACCTGCGCACAGTTGCCGCAGCCGAGGCAGTCCATCGTGGAGACGGCGATCGTGAAGTTGTAATCCTTGACCGTCCTGACCTTCTTCGAGGGGAATCCAGCAGGAGCCGCATCCTTCTCGGCATCCGTCGTAAGCACCGGACGAATCGTCGCATGGGGGCAGACATAGGAGCACTGATTGCAGCCGATGCACTTCTCCGTATTCCAGACGGGTACGTTGATCGCCGTGCCGCGCTTCTCGTAAGCCGCGCCGCCGACGGGGAACGTGCCGTCGACCATTTCCTCGGCAAACTGCGAAACCTTGAGACGGTCGCCTTCCTGGCGGTTCATGATGTTCTGAATGTCCGTGATGAACGCCGGAATCTCATGCGCCTCTTCCTTCTCGTCCTCAGCATTCGCCCAGTCCGCCGGAACATTGACGCGGTGCAGAGCCTCGATGCCCTTGTCGATCGCGCCGTTATTCATATCGACGATATTCTGACCCTTGCTGCCGTAAGATGCGACGACGGCATCCTTGAGGTACTTGACGGCCGTCTCGATCGGAATGATGTTTGCAAGCTTAAAGAACGCAGACTGCATGACCATGTTGAAGCGACCGCCGAGCCCGAGCTCCTTGGCGATCTCCACCGCATTGACCGTATAGAACTCGATGTCGTTCTTCGCGATGTAGCGCTTCATGTAGGCAGGCAGATGCTTCGAGAGATCTTCCTCGCTCCAGACCGTATTGAGCAGGAACTTGCCGCCGCGTTTAAGACCCGCAAGAAGATCGTACTTCGTCACATAAGACTGCTGCGAGCACGAAATGAAGTTCGCATTGTGAATGAGATACGGCGAATTGATCGGAGACTTGCCGAAGCGCAGATGCGACATCGTGATGCCGCCCGACTTCTTCGAGTCGTAAGCGAAATACGCCTGCGCGTACATGTCAGTCTTGTCGCCGATGATCTTGATGGCGCTTTTATTCGCACCGACCGTGCCGTCAGAGCCAAGACCCCAGAATTTGCAGGCCGTCGTGCCTTCCGGCGTGAGATCGACATCCTCGGGATACTCTGCAAGCGACGTATGCGTCACATCATCGTCGATGGCGATTGTGAAGCCATGCTTCGGATCGTCCTTCTTGAGTTCCTCGTAGACCGAGAGGACATGGTCAGGCGTCGTGTCCTTACCGCCGAGACCATAGCGACCGCCGACGATGACGGGATTCATATCGGAGTTGTAGAATGCAGCCTTGACGTCGAGGTAGAGCGGCTCGCCGACAGCGCCCGGCTCCTTCGTGCGGTCGAGGACGGCGATCTTCTTGATCGTCTTCGGCAGATACTTGAAGAAATGTTCAAGCGAGAACGGACGATAGAGATGTACGGAAAGCAGGCCGACCTTTTCGCCCTTGGAGTTGAGGTAATCCACAGCTTCGCCGGCCGTCTGACAGATGGAACCCATAGCGATGATGACACGCTCGGCATCCTTCGCACCATGATAATCGAAGAGATGATGCTCGCGCCCTGTGATCTTCGCAAGATCCGCCATCGCTTCTTCAACGAGTTCAGGCAATGCCTCGTAGTACTTGTTAGCGGCTTCCTGCGACTGGAAGTAGATATCCGGATTCTGCGCCGTGCCGCGAACGACCGGATGGTTCGGATTCAGCGCACGCGCACGGAACTCCTTCAGAGCGTCCTGGTCGACGAGCTTCGCGAGATCGGCGAAGTCAATGACCTCGATCTTCTGAATCTCATGCGACGTACGGAAACCGTCGAAGAAGTTGATGAACGGCACGCGTCCCTTGATGGCGACAAGATGCGCGACAGCGGCAAGATCCATGACTTCCTGCACACTCGCCTCACACAGCATCGCACAGCCCGTCTGACGCGCTGCCATGACATCGCGCTGATCGCCGAAAATATTGAGGGATGAAGTCGCCAGAGCACGGGCGCTCACATGGAACACACCGGGAAGAAGTTCGCCGGCGATCTTGTAAAGGTTCGGGATCATCAGAAGGAAGCCCTGCGAAGCCGTGTACGTTGTCGTCAGAGCGCCTGCCTGCAAAGAGCCGTGCACAGCACCTGCCGCACCTGCCTCGGACTGCATCTCAATGACGCGCACCTTCTGACCGAAGATGTTCTTCGTACCCTTCGCTGCCAGAGCATCCACATGCTCCGCCATCGGCGAGGACGGCGTGATCGGGTAGATGGCAGCAACATCGGTGAATGCGTAGGAAATATATCCTGCAGCCGTGTTGCCGTCCATAGTCTTCATTTTTTTGCTCATGTTTTGAATTGCTCCCCTCTTTATAAAAAGATACAAAACACATAAATGTGGGTAATACCCGCTACGACCTATTATACACCGAACTATGCCTGTTGTAAATAAACAGCATGAGGAACAATTCGGAAAAATAGGAGAAAATCGTCGATGGATTGACTGCATTTCTAAATCTCTATATAATGGGAATTATTACAGTAAACACATGCGCTCTGGGAGTTGAATCGCTTGCACCACCTTCGCCGCTTGAAAATCCTTCTGCCCGTCCTATCCCTTCCCCTATTCCTCTCCTTGACGATCTCAGAAGGAGACGAAGCGCTCTATGCCAAGACGCCGCTTCGCGCCATCACGGAAACTTCCACACTGCATCCCCTATCCTTTTCCCCCATTCTCAACTGGGAGAAAAACGTCAACGCCACACATTACGAAATCGAATTTTTCCGCGAACCGCCCACCGACTGTTATCCCGATACATCTTCTTCCGAAGCTGCATGGCGCTCTAAGGATGTTTATGCGAGCAGCTACAACCCGCCGCTCTTTCTCTTCGCCGCCGACCTTTTAGGACGTGCGCCTCTCTACTGGCGCGTACGCGCCCTCGACTTCGACGGCACGCCTGTATCGCTTTTCAGCGCACTCATGCCGCTCTATACGAGCGCTGCCGCCACGCCGAACATCATGACCGTACCGCTGCCCATCGCTTCATCCGAGTTCACGGCGCCGCTCCTCTATCCTGTCTATCACTGGGTGCGCCCCTATCGTGCGCATGCCTTCGAGGTCGCACTCTACGCAGAAGAGCCAACGGAAAATCCCGACGCCGAACCGCTCGACACAATGACGACGCGACTTTCTGAAATCTACGACCAGAAGCCCCGCAGCGGCTCAGGATTTTTCTATTGGCGCGTGCGCTCGCTCGACGAGACGGGCGAACCCGCAAGCGACTGGTCTCCCGTGCTGAAGTTTCGCAACGATCCCGAAGACGGCTGGGAAATCGCGGTCTTCGGCGACAGCATCAGTCACGGCGGCGGTCACATCTCCTACGGTCCTGCCGACCACGAATTCAGCTGGCTCTCCTACCTTGATTTTCCCGCGATCAACCTCTCAATGAGCGGCGACACGAGCGAGACGATGCTCGATCGCTTCGAAGCAGACGTCCTGCCCTTTCACCCACGCTATCTCCTCATCATGAACGGTACAAACAGCCTGCGCGCCGGTGTCAGCGCCGTCGAAGTCATCGCTGCCCTCGATGAACTCAAAAAACGCTGTCTCGCGAACGACATCCGCCCCATATTTCTCACATTACCGCCGATCAATCCCGAGAACATCGCGCGTGCTTTTGATGAACCTACGGCGGATGACTGGCAGACGCAGTTTTCCCTCGTCAACACTTTCCTGCGCACCGAGGTGCACATTGACGTAGCAGCATCATTCTCCGCTCAGCCGCTACTGCCGACGGAATTGGCTCTCGACGGGCTTCATGAAGATGTGCTGGGCAAGCAGCTCATCGCCCAGACGGTCAACCGCGCTTGGCAGCAAGCGAAACAGGAAGCCGACCAGTTGCCTGCGCAGTAGGTTTTGGGGCGCGATGACAATATATTATGGAGAATATATTGTATTTATCGCTCTTCCGATATAGAATATAGATTATAGATTCAAAATACACGGATATGCTCCGTTCCAAAAGAAAGGCGGTACTATCAACATGCAGGCAATCGAAATCAAGAAAGGCATCTATTGGGTCGGCGCCATCGACTGGTCGATGCGCAGTTTTCACGGCTACGAGACAGGACGCGGTTCGAGCTACAACGCCTACCTCATTCTCGACGAGAAAATCACGCTGATCGACACGGTGAAGGAACCGTTCCGCGATGAACTCATCTCGCGCATCGCCTCCGTCATCGACCCCGCCAAGATCGACGTCATCGTCTCGAACCATGTCGAGCCTGACCACTCGGGCTCCATCCCCGCGATGATGAAGCTCTGCCCCAAAGCGGAAATCTACACGAGCGACCCAAACGGCTTCAAGGGGCTGACCGCCCACTACGGAGATCTTCCCTATCACGGCGTCAAGGCGGGCGATGTACTGAACCTCGGCAAACGCACGCTCAAGTTCGTGCCAACGCCTATGCTCCATTGGCCCGACAGCATGGTCACCTACTGCCCTGAGGAAAAGATCCTCTTCTCGAACGACGCCTTCGGTCAGCATCTCGCCGCCTCCAAGCTCTTCGACGATGAAGTGGACTTCGCCATCCTCATGGAAGAGGCGAAAAAGTACTATGCAAACATCCTCATGCTCTACGGTCGACAGGCGCAGACAGCCTTGAAAGCGCTCGCAGGAATCGACATCGAGATGATCGCCACAGGGCACGGCCGCCTCTGGCGCTCCCATATCCCCGACATCCTTGCCGCCTATCAGAAGTGGAGCGCGGGCGAGTTGGAAGAGAAAGCCGTCGTCGTATTCGACTCCATGTGGCACTCGACGGAAAAAATGGCGCGCACCATCGCTGAAGCTTTTGCCGAAAAAGGCATTCCCACGCAGTACTACGACATCAAGAAAACGCATATGTCCGACATCGTCGTCGATGTCCTGACGAGCCGCTACCTCGCCGTCGGCTCGCCGACCATCAACAATCAGATGATGCCGACCATCGCGGGCTTCCTCTGCTACCTCAAGGGACTCGCGCCGAAGGGACGCGAAGCTTTCGCTTTTGGCTCTTACGGCTGGGGCGGTCAGAGCATCAAGCTCGTCGAAGATGAGCTCAAGGCCGCCGGTTGCAACATCTGCCTCGACATGATCCGCGTCGCGAACGTACCGAGCAAGGAGCAGCTCGACGAGATTCGCGAGAAGGTCAAGGGAATTGAGACAAACTAAACGAGGACACAAAAACGCCGCTGAAAAATTCCAGCGGCGTTTTCCTTTATCCCAGACAAAAGCGGCAGGATTCCAAACGCCTGCCGCTTCAAAAACAAGATGAACTTTTCCAGATCTTCCCTCTTTACCGTCCGAGCATCGCGAGCATCGTGCCGGCGGCTACGGCGGTGCCTATGACACCGGCGACGTTCGGTCCCATAGCGTGCATGAGGAGGAAGTTGCCGGGCTTCGCCTTTGCACCGACGACTTGGCTGACGCGCGCCGCCATCGGCACAGCGGAGACGCCGGCAGAACCGATCAGCGGATTGACCTTGTGCCCCGAGACGACGTACATAATTTTGCCGAAAATGACGCCGCCCGCCGTACCGCCGATGAAAGCGATAAGACCGAGCATGATGATCAGAAGCGTATCCCTTGTGAGGAAATGCTCCGCCGACATCGTCATACCGGTACCTGTAGCGAGAAAGATCGTGATGATGTTGCACAGAGAATTTTGCGCCGTATCCGAAAGGCGGTCGGTGACGCCCGATTCACGGAAGAGATTGCCGAGCATGAGCATGCCGAGAAGCGCCGCAATCGATGGCAAAAGCAAGCTGATAAAGATGGTCGCAACCAGCGGGAAAAGCACCTTCTCAAACTTCGAAACTTCACGCAGCTGCTCCATGACGACCTCGCGCTCCCGCTTTGTCGTAAAGAGTTTCATAATGGGCGGTTGAATGAGCGGTACAAGCGACATGTAGGAGTATGCTGCGACGGCGATCGCTCCCAAAAGATTCGGTGCAAGTTTCGATGCCAAATAGATGGACGTCGGTCCATCGGCGCCGCCGATAATGCCGATGGCAGCAGACTCTTCAATGGAGAAGCCACAGACCATCGCAAGTCCAAGAGCAACGAATACGCCGATCTGTGCCGCCGCCCCAAGAAGGAGCGTATTGGGATTGGCGATCAACGGGCCGAAATCCGTCATGGCTCCAATGCCGAGAAAGATCAGCGGCGGAAAGATCTCATAGGTGATACCGAAGTTGATCGCTTTCATGACGTTCATCTCTTCACCGAAGAAACCCGTCTCCGGAAAGTTCGCTAAGATACAGCCAAAAGCGATGGGTCCCAACAGCAGAGGTTCAAACTCCTTGGCGAATGCCAAATACAGAAGCACAAGACCGACGAGGATCATGATGGCGTTGCCCATCGTGAAATGCGAAAAGCCCGACCCCAACCAGACGGCCTGCAGGGATACGATAAAAGCATTGAGGAATTCCATGATTTTGCCTCCTTTGCATCCGATGTCCTAGCGCAGCGTACGTCCGGAATTTTTCCAACCGTCACGCGCCAACGGACGAATCGTACGAATCGCCCCGCCGGAAAAACCACAAAGCGTAACGGCTGCCGTAATCGCCGCGACGACTTCTGCCGACAGACCCTCGGGCTGCGGCTCAGGAGCGACGCTCGGCGCCGGCATCGGTGCTGCGACGGGCACGACCTGCGCTTCTTCCTTCTTTTTCGTCGGGTCAAGGGCATGGATCAGCCGAATCAAGAAACTCAGCGAGATCAAGACGATGAATACGACGGTCATGTTGATCAACATGATGATTAAGGGATTCGTTGTTACTGGCTGTGACATACACTCACCTCATTTTGGATAGATGAAAAATGTGCGTCTTGCAAGGAAGTGTATCGTTTCCTTGTTCCTATTATAGATGAATTTTCAAAAAACTTAAAATACATTATACGAATACAAGAGATAACTCTCAGTTATCCTCTATAAGATGCCGTACCTTTTCTATATAAAGACGGCGAAATGCCGCTCTTTCTCCAAGCGTCTGCATCGCGATACGCACGGAAAAGCCTGCGCGCTGCAGGCGACTTTTCCACGAAGCGGGCGCTTCTCCCGCCATATCCTCGGTGACATGGCGACCGCCCGCCAACAGCAGCGGTGCGAGCAGTACGCGTTTTTTCCCGCTTTTTCGCAGACGATCCAAAACCGTGGCGAAATTCGGCGTATCCGTCTCCTCAAGCACGCCAATATAGAGAGATTTCCCCTCTTCATCCGCTCTCTGCTGCAGCAGCGCATAGACCGGATTGTGTCTGTGCGGCGAACCGTGCCCCATGAGAACCGCCGCTTCGTCTTTTGCCGTCACAATCTCGGACGAGATAGCGGCAAGACCGCGTACGATGTCATCATTTTCCGTACCGTCGCAGCGGAAAAAAATCGGCTCGCCGATTCGAAGCACGGCAAAACGCGCATAGAATGGCTCCGCTTCTTTGAGAATCTTATTTTCGTACTCTTCGCCCGGCGTCAGAAGAGCAGGCTGCACATAGACTTCTCGTACCCCCTTGCCGCACAGCTTTGCCAAGCATTCTTCCAAAGACGGCATCTCTATGCCTGATGCTTTCAACCGACGGCGAATGAATGCAGATGTATAGGCTTCAACAACCGAAAATCGCGGGAACGCCATCTCCAGCTCGGAAACGAGCGGCGCGAGACTCTTCTCCCGCGCCTCTTGCGCCGCCACACCAAAGCTGACAAATACGAGGACAGGGCGCATCATCCCTGCTCCTTTTTAACGACATCGGCAATACGCCGGCAAATCGCTTCGAGCTGTGCTTGATCGGCGCCTTCCGCCATCACGCGAATCAAAGGCTCCGTGCCCGAAGGACGAACGAGAATGCGCCCATCGCTGCCAAGCTCTTTTTCACCCGCGCGAATGGCAGAAGCAATTGCCTCGTTTTCCTCCCAGCCTTCTTTCGTCGCGACAACGACATTGACGAGGAGCTGCGGATAACTCTTCATCTGCCCGGAAAGCTCCGACGCCTTGCGGCCCGTGCGCTTCAATGCGACAAGTACCTGCAGCGCGGTGATGAGTCCGTCGCCCGTCGTACTGAAGTCGGAAAAGATAATATGTCCCGACTGCTCGCCGCCGAGCCGATAGCCATGCTCGCGCATATTTTCAAGCACATAGCGGTCGCCGACCTTCGTTATTTCCGCACGCCCGCCTGCTTCTTCAATCGCCTTGTGAAAGCCGATATTCGCCATGACCGTTGTCACGACGGTATTCCCTGCGAGCGTTCCCTTCTCCATCATATCCTTAGCACACATGACAAGGATATGATCGCCGTCAATGACCTCGCCCTTTTCGTCCACGCACAGGCAGCGATCCGCGTCGCCGTCGTGCGCAACGCCGATGTCAGCGCCATCTGCGAGCACCGTCTTTTGCAGTTCTTCCAGATGCGTCGAACCGCATCCCTCATTGATATTGACACCATCCGGCTCCGCATGAATCACATGCACATCTGCGCCTAAACGGCGCAAGACGCGCGGCATACAATCGTACGCAGCGCCATTTGCACAGTCAAGCACGACCTTCAAACCATCGAGCGAAATGCCCGCCGTCCCCTGCACGAAATCCATGTATTCGCGCACATATTCCTTACGTCGCTTGATTCTGCCGATGTTCTCACGCGTCGCACGCGGCAGGCTTTCTCCGGTTTCTATGCGGCGCACGAGCTTTTCGATTTCATCCTCTACAGCATCCGGCAACTTGTAGCCGTCACCGCCGAAGAACTTGATGCCGTTGTCATAAAAAGGATTGTGCGATGCCGAAATGACAATGCCAGCAGCCGCCTTGTGCGTCCTCGCCAGATAGGCAACGGCGGGCGTCGGGCAGACGCCGACAATCTCAACGCGCCCGCCGGCAGAGCATATTCCCGTCGCCAAAGCAGACTCGAAAAGGTTGCCCGAAATACGCGTGTCGCGGCCGATGATAATCAAGGGATTCTCCTGCACCTTCTCGCCAAAGTAAAGTGCCGCCGCCCAGCCAAGGCGATAAGCCAACTCAGGGCGAAGCGCCGCATTTGCTTCCCCGCGAACGCCGTCCGTACCAAAAAGTCTTGCCATGAAATCCTCTCCTATTCTTTTCGCTCTTCGGCAATGTTATTTCATAGAATCCTTATGCGTCAAAAAAGCAAGCGCAGCCTTCATACCATCCATAGCAGCGCTCATGATGCCGCCGGCATAGCCCGCACCCTCACCGATCGGATATAGACCCGAAAGCCCATGCGCCAGGAAGCTCTCCTTTTCACGCACAATGCGGCACGGCGCGGAAGAGCGCGTCTCGACGCCTGTCAACGGTATATCGGATGCGGCAAACCCAGGGATACGCCGTTCAAAAGCGCAAAGCGCATCCTCAAGCGTATCCGTGACGAAGCGCGGCAAACACTCGTGCAGATCGGCAATGCGTACACCGGGCAGATACGTCGGCTGCACGAGGAAATCGCCCGCACCCTTCCGATGTGCCAGAAAGTCGCCGATGGACTGCACAGGTGCGCGATAATCGCCGCCTGCCAAACGAAAGGCGAGACTCTCACACCGACGTTGAAACGCCAGCCCCGCAAGCGCCTCGCCGCCGAAATCCCTCGGACCGACCTGCACGAGAAGAGCGGCGTTCGCCACACCCGAGCCGCGCGCATAGCAGCTCATGCCATTCGTCGCAACACGCGAAAGTTCGGACGCCGCTGCAACGACCTGCCCGCCCGGACACATACAGAAAGAATAGGCGCCTCTGCCGCGCACCTTGTCTTGAAAAGTCAAACTGTAATCCGCCGCAGGAAGTTTCACATTCCCCGCATCCATCCCGTACTGCATGTGGTCGATGAAGTCCTGCGGATGCTCGATGCGCACGCCCACGGCAAACGCCTTCGCCTCCATGAAAAGACCGCGTGAAAGAAGCATCTTGTAAGTGTCACGCGCCGAGTGCCCTATGGCGAAAAACGCTGCCTGCGTCTTTATGCGCTCCTCTCCGTTGATGATGACTGCCTGTAAAGCGCCATCTTTCAACTCGATATCCGTCACTTGAGCCTCAAAGCGAACCGTGCCGCCCAAGCGCAGAATCTCCTCGCGTATGTTTTTGACAATGCCGCGCAGAAGATCTGTGCCGACATGCGGCTTGTGCAGATACTTGATCTCCTTCGGCGCCCCCGCCCTGACAAAGGCGTCAAGCACCTCACGCACTAACGGATCGCCGCTGCGCGTCGTCAGCTTGCCATCAGAAAATGTCCCCGCGCCGCCCTCGCCAAACTGCACGTTAGAGCGCACATCAAGCACACCCATCTGCCAAAAGCGTTTGATCGCCGCATGGCGCGCATCAACATCATAACCGCGCTCCATGACAAGCGGCGCATGACCAGCACGCGCGAGCATCCATGCAGCAAACATGCCCGCAGGGCCAAATCCCACGACAACAGGCGGCGGATCGCTTCTCAGCGGCGGCACAAAGCGCGCGAAACTCAATGGCTTCTCTTCCTCAGCAAGCGTAATCTGACGGTCCTGCCTCATCCGTGCTAAAATCTTTTTTTCATTCCCTCGGACAGCAGCATCGAGCGTATAGATAAACGCCAGCGGTGCGCCATGATAGCGACGCGCATCAAGAGCCTTTCGCACAATCTGCACCTCAAGGACTGCATCCGATGAAACGCCTAAGCGCTCGGCCGCGATCTCCTCCAGCGAGCGCTCATCCGTCAAGGGCACAAAGCAGCTTTTGATCCGTATCATGGTGCGCCCGCTTCCTTCGCTTCTGCCTTCGGCTTCAATTCGACGGTAACCGTCACCTCACGATTAGAGATCGCGACCCCCGCCGGAATGGCAAGCTGCACGGTCTTTTTACCGCTCTGCTTCATATCGGAAACAGTGATTTTCTCCGTATCAATGCTTGTCAGTTTAGCGATCTCCGCAGCCTCTCCCGCGATCTCAATCTTCGCCGGATCCACTTGAACCTGCCCTAAAGTAAAGCCTGCCGGCAGCGCTTCATCCACTACGGGACGCACGCTGACAACCTTGCGTGAAAGCCCGCGCGCAAGCTGTACGGACACACCCACCGAACGCGAAAGAAGCTCCACGTCTTCGACCGCTTTACCATCGCTGTTGATCGGCGTAAGGGGTACCTGTAAATCAAAATCATCGCGATTGCCTGAAAGACCGATATAGCCGATGGCGCGATCAATCTCATCCACACGCGACTCAGGTCCTTCGACGATTGTAGTGTTCGCTGTCTGCGAAATCTTGCCCACAGTGTAGCCGGACGCCGCCGATCCCGTCACAATGAGGTCGATGCGCACCGAGCGCCGGACAATCTTATCCAACGTGACCGGAACCGTTTCGGGCTGTGTATCGACGAGCTCAAATCCCTGCGGCAAAACGACCTTTACCTTGACCTTATGCTCCCCCGACCCCAATCCTTCGAGATCGGCATACGCCTTGAAACCGTCCGGTTCCGCCGCAACAAAAAAGGAGCGGGCGCCACGCACCTTAATTTTCACGCTTTTTTCTCCCTGCGTAATCTTATAGCCTTCAGGCGCATTGAGAAGATCGACGGCAACGGTAAAACTGCCCTCAATCTGCGGGTTTTGCTCGTTCATGACGAAAAGCCACAGAACAATGGCAACGGCGAGAGCAATGAGCTTCGCTGGAAGGTTGCGCCGAAAAACCGCGTACAAGCGTGTCATCATTTCCCCTTCCTCCAATTCAAAACCATGTCCTTGAACCCCGTCGTCTTCGGAACAAAAATGGGGCGCAGATAGCTCTTCAAATGCTCTGAACTCAAGTGGCGCACGATCCTGCCATTCTCCGCTGCGGATACCGTCCCGGTCTCCTCGCTGACGACGATAATGAGGGCATCGCACTGCTCAGAAAGGCCGATGGCAGCGCGATGACGCGTGCCAAGTTCCGTGCTCAATGTTCGATTTTCCGTCAACGGCAGAAGACAGCCTGCCGCAATCAGACGTTTGCCGCGTATGATAGCAGCACCGTCGTGCAGCGGCGTATTCGGGATAAAGACATTCATGAGAAAGTCTGCCGTAATCAATCCATCAATCTGAACCCCCGTAGCGCTGATATCGTTGAGCCCCATATCACGTTCAAAGACGAGCAATGCGCCAATCTTACGCGAAGAGAGCAGCATCACCGCCTTATCGATCTCGTTGACAAGAGAACGCGCTTCATGGTCGTCGAGGAAAATCGACTTGCCGAAAAAACGTCCCTGCCCCAAATGTTCAAGCGTACGGCGAAGCTCCGGCTGAAAAACGATAGGCAGCGCAACGAAAAGCAGCGTCAGCGTCTGCTGCAAAATCCAGTAAATGACATGCAATGCCAACCAGTTGCAGACGAGCGCCAAGCCCGAGAGCACGAGCAGCCCCTTCACCAGAGTGATGGCGCGCGTATCTTGAAGCATCATATAAAGTTTGTAGAGGATCAGAGCCACAATCAGAATATCGAGGATATCAAGAAAACTGATCGTTGACAGGATCCCTTGAAATTGGATGGGAATATGGAACGGCATAAACAAAACCCCTAGAAAAGCATTCCAACATCGTTGATGCAATGATCGCATCGTCATAAAATTTATTCTGTCTGTACGCAGCGAAATCCTTTTGAAAAAAAGAATTTGCCCAAAAGACCTAAGCTACATCCATTTCTCAGCAAAGTGTTCGCAGGGCTCGCGGTAAATTTTCCAAAATATCCGAAGCGATGAGTCCATACCCCTTTTCATCCGCCGCCAAATCACCGGCAAGCCCGTGAATATAAACACCGGCAAGAGGTGCAAGACCTGCTGCCGTTTGCTTCATAAGACCGGCAATCGTACCTGCAAGCACATCTCCCGCACCTGCCGTCGCCATACCTGCATTGCCTTTCGAAGTGATGAAAACCTGTCCATCGGGATAAACAATCGTCGTGCATTCACTCTTGACGACAAAAACAGCATGGTACTCATGCGCTGCTTCACGCGTCATATCAAGAAGCGACGTACGCAGTTCTTCAACCTTGAGTCCCAAAAGGTGCGCCATCTCACCAAGATGCGGCGTCAAAATCGGCACAAAAGCGAAATTCTTAAACGCCTCTGTTCTTCCGCGGAAAGCATAGATGGCATCCGCATCAAGAATCAGGGGCTTTTTAACAGCGCTGCAGAAATCCTGCACAAACGCCTGCGTTTCCTGCGTCCTGCCCAATCCAGGACCTACGAGAACCGCATCAAACCCCTCCGCCAACGCCAAAGCTTCGCTCGTCGCAGCAACGTCAATCGCTCCCGCCGCCGTTTCAGCAAGGGGCTTTGTCATGACCTCCGTCAGCTTACCCTCCATCACCTCATGCAAACTCTCGGGCAGAGCAAGCACCGAAATTCCTGCACCGCTTTTCAGAACAGCAGCAGCGGCAAGCGCTGCTGCTCCCGTCATACCGCGCGAACCTGCAATAACAAGGATGCGTCCACAAGAACCTTTATGTGCATCGAGTGGGCGCGGCAGAAGAATGGGCGCTACCGTCGGCTCGTCGAGATATGTCTGACGAATCTCTTCATCTTCGAGCAGAGCCTTCGGTATACCGATATCATCAACAAGCAATTTTCCTGTCGCGGTTTCTCCCGGACAAAGCATGTGTCCAAACTTAGGCAATCCAAAAGTCACAGTAAGATCCGCCTGTATCGCTTCCGGTGCGGCGCAGCCCGTATCCGCTTCGATACCCGTCGGCAGATCAATGGATATGACCGGCTTACCGTGGCTATTGACCATGCGCACGACACGCGCCGCTGAATCGCGCAATCCACCGGAAAACCCTGTGCCCAAGATACCGTCAACGACACCGTCGACAAAGCGCAGCGTGACCTGCAGTTTGTCCCAATCCCTCTCGGTTTCAAGCACATGCACGACGCTCCCCATCTTGATGATGATATCACGATTGAGCGCCGCACTCTTTGTCAAATGCGCCGGATTTCCCACAAGAAAGATGCTGAGCTGCGCACCATGATTCATTAAATGGCGCGCAGCAACAAAAGCATCGCCGCCGTTATTGCCGCTTCCTGCAAGTATGCAAAGACGCTTTCCCGCAACGCCGCCCAAATATTCTTCAAAAGCGGCAGCGACTTCGCGTCCCGCATTCTCCATCAACAGAATCTCGGGCACGCCGTACTCCTCGATGGCTCTTTTATCAATCTTTTTCATTTCATTTGCCAAAGTGATCTTCATACTGCTCCCCCTCCAAAATACACTGTGCAACGGCATATTCCCTAGCATGGCTCAAAGAAAGCAGTATGCGCCTCACGCCTCGCTCCCTCGCCAGCGCCGCGTAATAGTCAAAAAGATGAACCTCCGGCGCACCGAGCGCATCGGGCACGATCTCAATGTCGAGAAGTGTGCCTCCCCGCAGTCCCGTACCGAACGCTTTCAAAACCGCTTCTTTCCCTGCCCAACGCACCGCATACGACGCTGCACAGCCTTTGCCGCGCCGCATACAATACGCGCGTTCCGACTTCGTGAATACACGCGCAAGGAAAGCCTCACGGCGAATCGCTTTTTCCACACGCGCGATCTCTATAATATCCGTCCCCAAGCCCAGAAGCATACACACATCTCCTCGAAAACAAAAGGGTTGATTGCCGCAAGGGATTCCATATGCTTTCAAGCAATCAGTCATTCCATAGAAAAAGCCGACTTTATTATATACATAGATAAAGCCGACTTCCCTCTCACTATTCTACTGTTCCTGCCGTGCCGGAGCAGGCTCCTGCGCCCGCTGCACGTTGCCCGGCGCCGTCGGGCGTATCGGCGTGATGACAGGCTGCATATCACCGCCTGCCGATGAGGCGTCGGGCAGCTCGGGTCTTGCCGTCACCGCTTCCGTCGCTGAACTGTCGGGGTTGAACTGATATGTTCTGGCGATCAGCACCTCGACGCGGCGATTCTGCGAACGCCCCTCATCCGTCTTATTATCAGCAATCGGGCGATACTCACTATAACCAATGGAACTGAAGCGTGCCGGATTCAATGACGCATTGTTCGAAAAGAGGAACTTCATGAAATTCAAAGCACGCTGCGAACTAAGCTCCCAATTCGACGGATAACGCGCCGTAGCAATCGGCACATTGTCCGTATGTCCGGAAATCACAACGCGCTCGGGAATCTTAGCAAGAAGTCCGGCGACGACCGGTCCGATCTTCTGCGCCTCCCCCACAAGCTCCGCAGATCCTGATGGGAAGAGCGCCTTTTCCTTGATGCGTATCATCAGACCGTCATCCGTCATCGTCGTATTCAGCTCGCCTTGCAGACCGTTCTGATTGATATAGTTATCGAGCTCTTTTTTCACCTCTTCCAAGGACTTCGCCTCTTGAATGTAGGCGCTGTTTCCCTTGTCCTCCGTCGCCACACGTTCGGCGCGTCGGCTCACACTCGGTCCCATCTGATCGAAGAACGACGGACCGCCCGTATTAAACGCTGCACTGAACGCCTGTGCCATCTGCGCCATCTTAGCTGAGTCCGTAGCCGACATCGCATAGAGGGCGATGAACGTAGCAAGGAGAAGCGTCATGAGGTCGGAATAAGGCAGCAGCCAAGCCTCGCCCGCTTCTTCTTCATGCGGTGCATGCCGCTTCTTTCTCGCCATGCCTTACGCCTCCTTCTTCAGTAGATCGCGCTCCGACTGCGGTATGAACACCATGAGCTTCGCCTCAATAGCCGTCGGCGAATCACCTGCCTGCAAGGACAGGATACCCTCAACAATCATGCGCTTCTGACCGATTTCAGAATCCGACATGATCTTGAGCTTGTTTGCCCAAGGAAGCCAGAGAACGTACGCCGTATAAATACCGAGGATCGTCGCAACGAACGCAGCCGCAATGGCGTGACCGACGACGTTGACGTCTGACAGATTGCTCAGAGCCGCGATCAGACCGACAACGGCGCCGAGAACGCCGAGCGTAGGCGCGTAGGTTCCCGCCTGCATGAGCATCAAGCGACCCAAGGAGTGACGTTCCTGCATGACGGAAATTTCAGCATCGAGCACATCGCTGACGAAGTCCGGATCCATGCCGTCGATGACCATGCTGAGTCCCGTCTTGAAAAACGGATCAGAGATGTCCTCGACGCGGCTTTCCAAAGCCAAGATGCCTTCGCGGCGCGCAATCTGCGAAAGCTCAATAAAGAGCTGCAGCAGCTCTCCCTTCTGATGCGAAGGCGGCGCTTTGAACGTCATCTTGATCAGCTTCGGAAGCATCTTCATCTCATCCATGCGGAACGCCGTGAAAAGACAGGCAAATGTTCCGAGAATGATGATCATGAATGCCGCCGGATTGTTCAAGGAACTGATTGGCGCACCCTTCAGGATCATGCCGCCGAAGATAGCGACAAGACCTGATACCAGACCGATTAGCGTTGATTTTTCCAAAAAAATCCCCCTCTTCCCTAATGCCAGAGACGCAGGGCGTCTCCTGCAACGCCGTCTGCCCACTTGCATCCAGCATTCACAAATGATGCAGATGATATTCGCGGCGTTTCCATCCTTGCCTGCAGCCGACCTCGTCAGCTTTGCGGAACATCTTCGATGTCCTTCATCCTACATGCAAATCCATTTAAAGCGGCACGCGGCAGCTATCCGGACTTCATGTAAAAAAAGCGCAAATTACAGCTTATTACCTACTATATATCGGCATAAGTACAGAAAAAATTTACGTTCTGCCACAAGGACTTTGCCACTATTTTTCGTTAACTCTCCGTCCTCAATGCGCTTTCTTATAGTGAAACACCGCAGAATCTCACAGCAATCTCAAAAAAATCGTTCAGTCACAGAAAAACATCAACCCTCGGCGCTTTTTTGCACCTTCATAGGCGCTGAACCTGTACTTTACAGTTTACACCAGATGAGAGATACTGTAAAGAAACATTTTTGAATATATACATCTGTTTTTAATCATAAAAAATAAATTTTTCTTATTGTATCATAGATGTTTTTGAAGTATGATATAATTAACAAAGATAATTTACCTTTATGGACGTTGGAGAATGGATGGCGATCAATCATGGAATTAAGACAGCTCGAATACTTTCAAATGGCCAGCCGCTTAAAAAACATCACGCGTGCTGCCGAGAGACTTCGCGTATCACAGCCCAACATCACCGTCGCAATCAAAAAGCTTGAAGCGGAACTCGGCATCCAGCTCTTTGACCGCAGCCAAAAGCAGCTGTCGCTCACACCGGAAGGAGCCGTGTTCTTGACCCGCATCGAGCTGGCCCTGCGCAATATCCAAGATGCAGTTCTTGAAGTCAACGACTACAAACAGCTGCAAAAAGGCACGATCAAGATCGGTATCCCGTCCATGATCGGCGCCTACCTCTTCCCCAAAATTTTTTCAAGTTTCCAACGCAAGTATTCGCACCTCGACGTCTATCTTTACGAGGAAGGCTCCATGCGCATCCGCGAGCAGCTTGAGCGCGATGAACTCGACTTCGGCATCGTCATCCTCTCCAACGCTGCAGCGAGTCTGCAGACGCTCCCCATGGCGAAAAGTCAAATCGTCGCCTGCCTGCCGGTACAGCACCCGCTTGCAAAAAAGAAATCCGTCTCCCTGCATGACATTGAAGATGTAAGTCTCATCATGTTAAAAGACGGCTCCTTCCTTCGAAAGCTCCTGCTCGACACTTTCAAACAAGAAAGCATCACGCCTGACATCGTGCTTGAATCAAACCAGATCGAGACCATCAAGGGACTGATCGCCAGCGGCGCCGGCATAGCCTTTTTGCTCGACTTCATCGTTGAAGAAGCGCCGGGCATTGTCACCCTGCCCTTTGATAAACCCGTCTTTGTCGATGTCGGACTAGCTTGGAAGAAAGATCGCTACGTCTCTAAGGCGGCGCAAGCCTTCATCGACTTCTGTCAAAACACCTTGAAAAAAGAGTAGCAAACGAAAACGACCGCGCCCATCGGAGCGGTCGTTTTCGTTTGCGAAAAAATCCTATGAGAATCTCTGAAAAATATGCTACAATGACAGCGGCAACCACAATGTACGCTGCTTTATACAAAAAAGCGTCTCAGGAGGAATCATCATGGCTTACATCAACGAAAATTATCAAAAACTCACCGGCAGCTATCTCTTCCGCGAAATCGCGCACCGCGTCGCAGATTACAAAGAAAAACACCCTGCTGCCAATGTCATATCACTTGGCATCGGCGACGTGACGCAGCCCCTGCCGCCCGCTTCCATCGCCGCCATGCACAAAGCAGTGGATGAGATGGCGGATGCCAAGACATTCCGCGGCTATGGTCCCGAACAAGGCTACGGCTTTCTCATCAAGAAGATCATCGAAAGTAATTTCCACGACCTTGGCATTGCGCCCGATGAAGTGTTTATCTCCGACGGCGCCAAGAGCGACTGCGGCAACATCCAGGAAATCTTCAGCGAAAAGGCAAAAATCGCCATCACCGACCCCGTCTATCCGGTCTATCTTGATACAAACGTCATGGCGGGACGCACAGGCAAACTGCAAAAAAACGGTCATTTCGACGGCGTCGTTTATCTGTCCTGCACGGCGGAAAACGACTTCATGCCCGAACTGCCGAAGGAGCATGTTGACATCATCTACCTGTGCTCACCAAACAATCCGACAGGCATGGCGATGACGCGTGAAGCCCTTACAAAATGGGTCGCTTATGCACACGAAAATGAATCCGTCATACTCTTCGACGCCGCCTATCAAGCCTTTATCACAGAGGACGATCTGCCGCGCTCCATCTTTGAAATCGAAGGCGCGAGGGACGTCGCCATCGAATTCCGCTCCTTTTCCAAGACCGCAGGCTTCACAGGCACGCGCTGTGGCTACATCGTACTGCCAAAAAGCGTGCAGGGACGAAGCGCCGACGGCACGAAGAAGAGCCTCAACCCACTTTGGAATCGACGCCATACGACAAAATACAACGGCACATCCTACATCATCCAGCGCGGTGCAGAAGCCATCTTCACTCCCGAAGGAAAGAAAGAAACCGCAGCAACCATCGCCTACTACCTCGAAAACGCCCACATCATCCGCGAAGGTCTGGAAAGCATCGGCATCACGGCATACGGCGGCGTAAATGCGCCATACATCTGGCTCAAGGTGCCGCAGGAGCTCTCATCATGGGACTTCTTCGACAAACTTCTTGAGGAAGCAAACATCGTCGGTACACCAGGCGCAGGATTCGGTCCATGCGGTGAAGGATATTTCCGACTCACGGCCTTCGGAGAGCGCGAAAACACGAAGCTGGCAATCACACGCCTCAAAGAAAAGCTGAGACTTTAATGAAAAGAGGATTCCCATGCTCAAACCTCACCTGCAAGAACTCTGCGTCTGCCGTTCCATCCTAGATGACGCACTCATCAGGGATTTTCTGCACTTTCTGGAAAATCCCGAAGCCACATCTCACACCTACAGATTTATAGCAGGGCTCATAGAAAAATCCGAAGAACTCGGCCTTGCAGGAAATGTCCTCCGCGCTTATTTCCTCCATGTACTCGCTCACACGGAAAACACCTTCTCCCGCACGTTGGAGCGGTCGGGCGGCAATATCGGCAAAAGTCTGTACAACGCTTTCGTGCGCGATATGGAGATCCTCTCTGACATCTTTCAAGAATTGCCGAGCACCATGCTGCCGACCGACCTTCTCGACAACTACACGCCGACGAAAAAACGCACGACCGAGATGCTCGCCTTTCTGCACGAACAGATGAAAGATGCAGCTTCGGCGCAAGATACGGCAAACGCATTCCTCACCTTTTATCAACGCTACGGCTGCGGTGAAATCTCAAGCCGCAAAGCCTTCTCATGGAACGAAAAGACGCACGCACTTCAAGGCATCCAACACTTCGAAGCGCCGCCGCTTACCGACATCATCGGTTACGAACGTCAAAAGAAGCAGCTGACGGACAACACGGAAGCCTTCCTCAAAGATCGTCCCGCCAACAACGTCCTCTTGATCGGTGCACGCGGCACAGGAAAGTCATCTGCCGTCAAGGCGCTCGTCCACGAATACCATCGTCAGGGACTTCGCCTCGTACAGCTTACGAAAGCACAGCTCGGCGAGCTGCCTCGCATACTCGCGGCACTGCGGAAGTTTCCTTCCAAACACTTCATTCTCTTCCTCGATGATCTATCCTTCGAAGAGTTTGAAACCGATTATAAATTTTTAAAATCTGCCATCGAAGGCGGCGTCGAGGCGCGCCCCAAAAACGTGCTCATCTACGCGACTTCCAATCGCCGTCACCTCATCAAAGAAAGCTGGCGCGACCGTGAACAGGCAGCCGACGAGCTTTACCGTCAAGACAGCATGAACGAAACGATCTCTCTTTCCGACCGCTTCGGGCTCATCATCACATTTCTTTCCCCCGACCAAGAGCAATATCTGGCGATCATCTCCCACTATCTTAAAAAAGAAAACATCCGCCTCACTCCCGAAGATCTGCGCATCCTCGCGCACCGTTGGGAACTTGAACACTCGGGGCGCAGCGGCCGCACAGCACAGCAGTTCGTCGTACACTATCTCGGACAAATGAGGAAATGAAGAATCCCCCTCGCTTCTCTCAAAAGAGTCGCGAGGGGGATGTTCTTCATGTAGGCGCAAAGAGCAGCTCCATAACTTCGGCTGCAGCTTATCTGCGATCGTAAGTGCAGTAGCCGTTCTCGTCGCAGTAGGGACCGTTCTGCTCGCTGTCTCGATAGCATCTGCTGCCGCAGCAATTATAGCGCTGCACACCTGCCGTATCTTCCGCCGATGACATCGAAGCCGCAAAAACGGGAGCCGCACTCACTGCAAGCATAGCCAGAAGAGCGGCAAAAAGCATCTTTTTCATGGAAACACCTCCTATTATCAGTATACTATAGAAGCATCTTCATTACAAGGGAAGCTAGGATGCGCGACAAAGCGAGACAGCCGCATCGCTGTCTCACTTTGTATGTCTATTCTTTTCAGATGCCCGCAGCTTTCTTCAAGGCATCCGCCTTGTCCGTCTTTTCCCACGGCAGGTCGGCATCGGTGCGGCCGAAGTGACCGTAAGCCGCCGTCTGCTCGTAGATCGGGCGGCGCAAGTTGAGGTTGCTGATGATCGACGCCGGGCGCAGGTCGAAGTTCTCGCGCACGAGTTTTTCGATCAGAGCCTCATCCACCTTGTTCGTGCCAAAGGTATCGACCATGATCGAGACGGGCCGCGCAACGCCGATGGCGTAGGCGAGCTGGATCTCGCAGCGCTCGGCAAGACCTGCTGCGACGATGTTCTTCGCCACATAGCGTGCAGCGTAGGCAGCGGAACGATCGACCTTCGTGGGATCCTTGCCCGAGAAAGCGCCGCCGCCGTGGCGTGCCATGCCGCCGTAAGTGTCAACGATGATCTTGCGGCCCGTGAGTCCCGAGTCGCCCTGCGGTCCGCCGATGACAAATTTGCCCGTCGGATTCACGAAATACTTCGTATCCGCCGTCAGAAGCTCTGCGGGAACGATGACCTTGATGACCTTTTCGATCATATCTTTGCGAATCGTTTCCAGATCGACTTCCGGATCGTGCTGCGTAGAAATGACGATGGCATCGACGGCAACGGGCTTGCCATCCTCGTAGCGCACCGTCACCTGGGTCTTGCCATCGGGGCGCAGGTAGCCGAGTTCGCCGTTCTTACGCACTTCTGCAAGGCGACGCGCCAGACGATGCGCCAGCGCGATCGGCAGCGGCATAAGCTCGGGCGTCTCGTTTGCAGCGTAACCAAACATCATGCCCTGATCGCCTGCGCCGATGGAGTCGGCGACATCAGACTCTCCCTCCTTCGCCTCAAGAGCCTTGTCAACACCGAGCGCAATGTCGGCGGACTGCTCGTCAAGCGATACGAGGATGCCGCATGTCGCTGCGTCAAAACCGTACTTCGCACGCGTGTAGCCGATCTTCTCCACGGTCCGACGAATGATATGCGGGATGTCGATGTAGCACGAGGTCGAAATCTCTCCGACGACATGGACCTGTCCCGTCGTCACTAAAGTCTCACACGCTACACGCCCCATCGGATCTTTCGCAAGAATCGCATCGAGAATGGCGTCAGAAATCTGATCTGCCATTTTGTCGGGATGACCTTCCGTCACCGACTCGGACGTAAACAACATCGTTTTGCTCATGGTATGCTCCATTCCGCTGCTGTCGCCCACAGCCAAATTCAGTAAAGGCAGGGTGCGACCTTCCCTGCCCAACGGCTTCAAAAACGCCGTCTTTCAGCAAACCATACATCATCCATCAAAAAAGACCCTCTTCCTATAAAAAGAGAGTCTTTCATTCGCTCCCATCTCATAGGCTAAACCTATCGGAATTGGCACCTTTTTGACATAGGTCAACGGTTGCCGCAGTTTCACAGGGCCAGTCCCTCCGCTGCTCTTGATGAGTGATATTCGATTTGGTTCCATTATAAGGGAAAAGTTCTCGATTGTCAACTATTTTTGTAGGGATTCAATGCGATCAAGAAGATGTACTGCCACCGCCTGCTTACTCATCAAGGGGACCTCCTCAACGGAGCCGTCGCGCGCCACAATCTTCACAAGATTCGTTTCTGTATTGAATCCTGCGTCAGGGCACGTCACATCATTCGCCACGATGAGATCAAGATTTTTCTTCTTGAGCTTTTCTTTTGCATAACCGAGGAGGTTCTGCGTTTCCGCCGCAAAGCCGACGAGGATCTGCCGCGCCTTTTTCCGCGCGCCGAGTTCCAGCAGGATGTCGGGATTCTTCTCCAAGATGAGCGTCAATTCAGCATCGTTCTTCTTGATCTTGTGCGCCGCCGCTTCCTTCGGACGATAGTCAGCGACAGCCGCTGCCTTGATGACGATATCGGCGTCCTCCGCTTCCTGCAGAACGGCGCCCCGCATGGCAAGCGCCGATTCCGTATGCAGAACGCGCACGCCATGCGGATCAGCGAGAGCAACGGCGCCGCCCGCAATAAGCACGACGTCTGCGCCGCGCCGCGCCGCTTCCTTCGCGACGGCATACCCCATCTTGCCGCTTGAGCGATTGCCGATGAAGCGCACAGGATCGATCGCTTCCAGCGTACCGCCTGCGGTCACGAGCACCTTTTTGCCGGCAAGCGACTTGCTGCACTCTCCCGCTTCCTCCAACGCACGCACAATGTCCACAGGTTCAGGCAAGCGTCCCACACCCGTCACACCACATGCCAAATACCCCGTCGCAGGCGCAATCTTATGCCAGCCGCGCGCTTCGAGCTTCGCCATATTTTCCTGCGTCACGGGGTTTTCGTACATCGCATGATTCATCGCAGGCGCGAAAAAAATCGGCGCTGTCATCGCAAGCAGCGTCGTCGTCAACAGGTCGTCGGCAATGCCCGCCGCCGCCTTGGCGATGATGTTCGCCGTCGCAGGCGCGATGAGGACGATGTCCGCAAGGCGCGCAAGAGCGATATGCTCGACGTTCCAATGCGCAGGCTCCTGCCACATATCAAGCGATACCGGCTGTCCCGTGATCTCTCGGAAGGTCAGAGGCATGACGAATTGGGCGGCTTCCTTCGTCATGACGACGTGAACCTCTGCCCCTTTTTTTCGCAGACGGCTCGCAACTTCCACCGCCTTATAAGCGGCAATCCCTCCCGTGACGCCCAGAACAATCTTCTTACCCTCAAGAATCATTATTTGATGCCGCCTTTGCTGCGCCGATAGAGAATGTCCCCCTCAGCAATCTCCTCCAAGGCAATCGTCACATCTTTCGTCGACTTCGCGGCGACTTTCGGTTCCTCGCCGCCGAGAAGCTGCCGCGCACGCTTCGCCGCCAAGACAACAAGCGTATAGCGGCTGTCAACTACATCCAAAAGTTTATTGATCGAAGGATCTGCCATGCTCATGTTTACTCTTCCCTTCCCTTTTCCATCTCGTCAAAAAGTTCCTCATTGCGCACGACAAGACGCTTCTCCGCCGCTAAGACGGCACGTACGGCAGCAACCGCACGCTTCACCTCATCGTTGATGACGACATACTTATAAAGCCGCCCCACTTCGATTTCCTCAACCGCCGCCTTGAGACGTTTTTGCAAAACCTCTTCCGTCTCCGTATCGCGTCCGCGAATGCGCCTTTCAAGTTCGGCGAGCGACGGCGGTAAAATGAAGATAAATACACCTTCGGGAAACTTTTCGCGCACCTTCATCGCGCCCTGCGTGTCGATTTCAAGCAGGATGTCCTCGCCCGCTGCGAGTTTTTCCTCCACTTTCTTCAAGGGGGTTCCGTAGTAGTTGTCATACACTTTCGCCCATTCAAGAAGAGCATCCTTTTCGATCATTTCTTCAAACGCTTCAACCGAAAGAAAGTAATAGCTTTCCCCCTCGATCTCTCCTGCACGCGGCTTTCTCGTCGTAGCAGAGACAGAGTAGGCGAGATGCGGCTCTTTTTCCAAAAGCGCATGACAAATCGTACCTTTTCCGGCGCCCGATGGACCGGAAACAACGACTAAAAGTCCTTTTCTCATTTGCCGTCCTCTTTTCCTTTTGCATCCGGCGCATCGGGCTCAAGCACGCGGTGCGCCACAGTCTCCGGCTGCACAGCGGAAAGAATCACATGATCGCTGTCCATGACGACGACGGCTCGCGTGCGCCTGCCGTAAGTGGCATCGATGAGCCTGCCGCCTTCGCGTGCCTCCTGTATGATACGCTTGATCGGCGCCGACTCGGGACTGACGATCGCCACGACGCGATTCGCCGAAACGATGTTGCCGAACCCGATGTTGATGAGCTTGATGTCCATACTGCATCCCTCGCTTCACTCGATGTTCTGCACTTGTTCACGCAGCTTCTCGACTTCACTTTTGATCTCAACGACGATCTTCGCCGCTTGGGTGAAATTCGCCTTGGCGCCGATCGTATTCGTCTCGCGATTGATCTCTTGAATCAAAAAGTCGAGCTTTCTGCCGATGGGCGTCGCTTCTTCTTCAATCGTCTCCCGAAATTGGGCGATGTGGCTCTTGAGACGCACGACTTCTTCGTTGTAGCTGATGCGGTCAGCATACAGCACCGTTTCCTGCATGATGCGCATTTCATCGACGCCCTGCCCTTTGAGCATCTCGCCAAGGACAGACATCAGATGCGCACGATATCGCTCGACGATTTCCGGCTCAAAACCTGAGAGCTTTTCGACCGATTCAGCGAGGAAATCAAGGCGCGGTTCGAAATCGCGGCGCGTATGTTCGCCTTCCTTCTTACGCATCGCAGAAAAATGTTCTAAAGCGCTCTCCAAGGAAGCAAACAGGATCTCGCGGCTGTCCAAAACATCGCGGCTTTCCTCGTGTACACGCAGCACATCGGGATACAAGGCTATTTTACATACATCGGCAGGCGGTGTCAAATGCAGGAAATCGCCAAGCTCATAGAGAGCCGTCTGGTAGGCATATGCCAAGTTCTTGTCCACGACAATCGTCGCTTCCTTTTCACGCTTGTCATGAAAAACGATGTTCACATCGACCTTGCCGCGCGCCGAGTACTTTTTGATGACATTGCGCATGTCATTCTCAAAGACATTGAGCGCACGCGGCATGGAAAACGATATATCCAAATAGCGCTGATTGACCGACTTCACTTCCACATGAACTTTGTAATCTTCATTCTCTTGCCCTGCCGCGCCAAATCCCGTCATGCTCTTCAATGCCACCAACCCCCATTCAGCATCCGCTTCCCCATTTCGTTTTATTATATTATGAAATCTTGACTCCGACAAGCCCGTTAGGGCGCCGACGGAGTCTTAGATTTCATTATGCTTTCTAAGCGCTATGAAATCTTGACTCCGACAAGCCCGTTAGGGCGCCGGCGGAGCCTTAGATTTCATTATGCTTTTTAAGCGCTATGAAATCTTGACGCCAACAAGCCCGTCAGGCGAGATCGTCGCCGCCGCCGACATAGTCCTGCAGAGCCAACGCATAGACCAAACGGCGCTGCTGCATGAAGGACAGGACGCGCAATACCTCCCAAGCTGTATCCAGCGAGGTCAGGCAGACGATGCCGTGCTCCACCGTCGCGCGGCGAATCTTGAAGCCGTCACGCGCAGAACCCTTGCCCTGCGTCAGCGTGTTGACGACCATTTGTATCTGCCCTGTCTTAATCATCTGGATGATATCTGTGCTGCGTTCATGCACTTTGCCCACGATGTCTGAGTCGATGCCCATAGACTGTATCGCGCGCGCTGTACCTTCCGTCGCGGCAATTTGGAAGCCAAGTTCATAAAAGGCTTTGGCAAGCTGCTTTAGTTCCTCTTTATCTTTATCCGCTACGGTGAATAAGATGCGGCCGTTCTTCGGCATGTTCATACCCGCACCTGCAATTGCCTTGTAAAGCGCCCGCGCGTAGTGGTAGTCGATGCCCATGACCTCGCCCGTAGACTTCATTTCCGGACCCAGGGAGATATCGACGTCCTGCATCTTGGCGAACGAGAACACAGGGGCTTTGACGGCGACATAGGGCTTCGGCGGCACAAGTCCAGAGAAGTATCCCATCTTTTCCAAGGACTGCCCCATCGCCGCCCGCGTCGCAAGATTGACCATCTTGACATCGGTGACCTTGCTCAAGAAAGGTACCGTACGGCTCGATCTCGGATTGACTTCGATGACATAGACTTCGTCATTGACGACGACGTATTGAATGTTGAGCATTCCTTTGACATGAAGATTCAAGGCAAGGCGCTTCGTATAGTCGATGATGGTATAAAGCACACGCGCCGGAAGCGTCTGCGGCGGATAAACGGCGATGCTGTCGCCCGAGTGAACGCCGGCACGCTCGATATGCTCCATGATGCCCGGAATGACGACCGTCACGCCGTCGCAGATACCATCGACTTCGACCTCTGTCCCCTGCATGTAGCGATCGACGAGCACGGGATGATCGGGCGTGACCTTGACGGCACGATTCAGATAATCGCGCAGTTCCTCTTCTTTGTAAACGATTTCCATAGCTCTGCCGCCAAGGACGTACGACGGACGCACCATGACGGGATAGCCGATCTCCGCAGCGCCTTCGACGGCGGCTTCTACATCGGTGACGCTGATGCCCTTGGGGCAAGGAATATGCGTCTGACGCAGCACCTCTTCGAAACGCTCGCGATCTTCCGCACGATCAATATCGTCTACCGATGTACCGAAAACATGCACGCCTGCCTTTTGCAGCGACGACGCCAAATTGATGGCGGTCTGTCCGCCAAACTGCACGATGACGCCCTCCGGCTGCTCCTTATCGACGATATTCAACACATCCTCGACCGTCAGCGGCTCGAAATACAGTCGGTCCGATATGTCGAAATCCGTGCTGACCGTTTCGGGGTTGTTGTTGATGATGATGGCCTCATAGCCCATTTCGCGCAGCGCCCAAACCGAGTGAACCGAGCAATAGTCGAACTCGACGCCCTGTCCGATGCGGATGGGACCCGAGCCGAGTACAATGATCTTGCGTTTTTGTGTGCCCGTTTCCACCTCATCTTCCTGCGCGTTGAATGTGGAGTAGTAATATGGCGTCATCGCTTCAAATTCTGCAGCGCATGTATCGACCATCTTGTAACACGGCAGGAGTTTCATCGCCTTGCGCATCGTGCGGATCTCATTCATCGTCCTGCCGGACAGCTCGGCAATCGAGGCGTCGGAAAGACCGATTTTTTTCGCTTCGATGAGATGTTTGGGCGTGACTTCCTCCTGCATGAGCCGAATTTCCACGGAGGCGATGCGCTTGATCTTGCGCAGAAACCAACGGTCGATTTTCGTAAGGTCATAGACCTCATCTACATCGGCAATTCCTCGGCGAAATGCTTCGGCAATCGCAAAGATTCGCTCATCGTTGATCTTTTCCAACGATCTTTTGAGCTTTTCATCACTCCAATCGTCCATTTCCGGCATATAGAGACGCTTCACGCCGATTTCCAAGGAGCGGACCGCTTTCAAGATCGCGCCTTCAAAGTTGCGGTCGATGGACATGACTTCGCCCGTCGCTTTCATCTGCGTGCCAAGCGTATGGTCTGCAAAGACGAATTTATCGAACGGCCAGCGCGGGAACTTGACGACACAATAGTCAATCGACGGTTCAAAACATGCTTTCGTTTTCTGCGTCACGGCGTTTGTAATTTCATCGAGGGAATAGCCTATGGCGATCTTCGCCGAAACTTTCGCGATGGGATAGCCCGTCGCTTTCGAAGCCAAGGCGGATGAGCGGCTGACGCGCGGATTGACTTCGATGACATAGTAGCGATTGCTGTTCGGATCGAGCGCGTACTGCGCGTTGCAGCCGCCCTCGATGTTTAACTCGCGAATGATACGCAAAGATGCGCTGCGCAGCATTTGATAGTCGTGATCGGAAAGCGTCTGCGAAGGCGCGACAACGATGCTGTCGCCTGTATGGACGCCCACGGGATCGAAGTTTTCCATGTTGCAGACCGTGATGCAGTTATCGTTGCCGTCGCGCATGACCTCGTACTCGATTTCCTTCCAGCCGGCAACACTGCGCTCGATCAGCACCTGCCCGATCATGCTGTACTTGAGTCCCTTGATGACCGTTTCAATGAGTTCTTCTTCGTTCTCGGCGATGCCGCCGCCCGTGCCGCCCATCGTATAGGCGGGGCGCACGATCAGCGGATAGCCTATTTCGTTGGCAAAGCCGACGGCGGATTCCACATCATCGACAATCGTACTCTCTGGGATCGGCTCGCCGAGTTTTTGCATCGTTTCCTTAAAAAGCTCGCGATCTTCCGCCTTTTTGATCGCCTCAAGACTCGTCCCGAGAAGCTCCACATGATACTTCTCCAAGACGCCCTTTTCCGACAGCTTTACGGCAAGATTCAAGCCCGCCTGCCCGCCAAGTGTTGCAAGAAGCCCGTCCGGCATTTCCTTCGCGATAATTTCCTCAAGAAACTCCACGGTCAAAGGCTCGATGTAAACGCGGTCAGCAATATGTGTATCCGTCATGATCGTCGCCGGATTGCTGTTGACGAGGACGACTTCCAGACCCTCTTCTTTCAAAGAACGGCACGCCTGCGAACCGGCATAGTCAAATTCTGCCGCCTGTCCGATGATGATCGGCCCCGAGCCGATAACCATGACCTTTTTCAAATAATCTTTCTTCGGCATATCTATTTCGCCTCCTTGAGCATCGAGCGGAACTGTTCGAACAAATAGCGATTGTCCTCTGGTCCCGGCGAGGCTTCGGGGTGATACTGCACGGTGAAAATCGGAAGCTCCGTATGGCGCAGTCCTTCAATCGTATCATCATTGACGGCACGATGCGTGACTTCAAGAGGCAGCCCCTTTAGAGAAGCTTCTTCAACGGCAAATCCATGATTCTGCGACGAAATATGCACGCGGTTCATCGCCAAATTTTTGACGGGCTGATTCGAGCCGCGATGACCGAATTTCAGCTTATATGTATTTGCTCCCATAGCGAGAGCAAACAGCTGATGTCCTAAGCAAATGCCAAACAACGGTTTCTTGCCGATGAGTTTCTTTACTTCGGCGATGATATCGGGAACATCCTGCGGATCGCCTGGACCGTTGGAGAGAAAAATGCCGTCGGGATTTTGCGCAAGGATTTCTTCCGCCGACGTATGCGCCGGCACAACCGTAAGACGAAAGCCGAATTCATGCAAGGAGCGCAGAATGTTCTGCTTGATGCCGAAATCCATGACGACGATATGCGGTGCATCTGCGCACTCTACTTCCCACCGATAGGGTTCTTTCGTCGTCACAGTCGCTACAACATCTTTTTGCAGAGACTGCGCGAGCAGTCGATCCATCGCTTCCTTCGATACACCTTCCGGCACGATGACGCCTTTCATCGTGCCGACAGAGCGAATGTGACGCGTCACGGCACGCGTATCTACGCCGTACAGGCAGGGAACATTCTGCTCTCGCAGAAAAGCCGGCAGCTCCCCTTCCGACTGCCAGTTGCTGCCGACGTCACAAAGCTCGGCTATAATGAATCCGTTGACAAAGGATTTCCTTGATTCCATGAAGTTTTTTGCCACGCCGTAGTTGCCGATCATCGGATACGTCAAAATCACGATCTGGCTGCAATACGACGGATCCGTCAAAACTTCCTGATAGCCTGTCATTCCCGTGTTGAATACGACCTCGCCAAAGGCTTTCGCTTCATCGAGCAATTCGCCGGAGAAAGCGCTGCCATCTTCTAAGACCAATGTTCCTTTCATCCGACATTCTCCTCTTCTCTCGCAAGGACTTTTCCATCGCGCATCACAATGCGGCCATCGACCACCGTCATCACAGCCTTGCCCTTCAAACGATAGCCGACGTATGGCGAGTGTGTGCCGCGCGTATAAAACTGTTCGGCATCTACGACCCATTCCTTATCGAGGTCGATGACCGTAATATCTGCCGGCATACCTGCTTCCAAACTGCCTGCATTCAGATGGAAGAGTGCGGCCGGCGCAGAGGTCATCTTGGCAATGAGCGCGGGCAAATCCATCTTGCCTTTGTGGTAAAGCTCCGTCAAAAGAAGCCCCAAGGTCGTCTCAAGTCCCGGAAAGCCGCTCGGCGCATACATGTATTCGCGGTCTTTTTCCTCTGCAGCGTGCGGCGAATGGTCGGAAACGATGATGTCGATGGTGCCGTCCTTCAGCGCCTCCAACATAGCATCAGCATCCTTCTGCCCGCGCAGCGGCGGATTAACCTTGGTGGAAGAATCCGTAAGCTGCACGCAGTCGTCCGTTAAGATGAGATGATGCGGCGTAACCTCTGCCGTAACTTTCACGCCGCGCCGCTTTCCCTCACGCACAAGGTCTGCCGCGCGTGCCGAGCTGATATGCGCGACATGGACAGGCGCATCGACATATTCCGCGAGCAAAATATCACGCGCCACGGCAATATCCTCCGCCACGGTAGGCCGCCCCTTCATGCCGAGCATAGCGCTCCGATGCCCTTCATTCATAACGCCTTCTTCAATAAGCGACAATTCTTCATCGTGGTCGATGATAATTTTATCAAAATTTCTCAGATAATCCATGCCGTTCATCATGATCTTGGCGGACTTCACATAATGCCCATCATCGGAAAATGCCACAGCGCCTGCCAAACTCATATCGCCGATCTCTGCAAGTTCCTCGCCTTTCTGCCCTTTCGTCAGCGCGCCGATGATTTCGATATGGACGATGCCGACTTCCTCAGCGCGCGCCTGCAAGCTGCGCACCAAAGCGACGGTATCAACCACAGGGCTTGTATTCGGCATCGTGGCGACGGTTGTAAAGCCGCCTGCCGCCGCCGCTTGCGAGCCGGAGAGGAAATCTTCCTTCGCCTCTTGTCCCGGTTCGCGCAAGTGTGTGTGCATATCAATGAGTCCCGGGACGATTACCTTGCCGCTGACGTCGATGATTTCTGCGTTTTCATCCATAATATGGGACGCGACCTCTCGGACGACGCCGTTTTCCACGAGAATATCCGCCTTTTCATCCACACCGTTTTTCGGATCTACGACGCGACCGCCCTTAAAGATCTGTTTCATTTTGCTTTCCTCCAATCAAGACCAATGCCAAGAGCGCCATGCGAACTGCCACGCCGTTCTGCACCTGCTCCTGTATGGCGGAATTGCTGCTGTACGCTACGCGCGGCGAGATTTCCAGCCCTTTGTTCATCGGTCCCGGGTGCAGCACGAGCACATCATCTTTCGCCAGCTTCAAACGCTCCTCGCTCAAGCTAAAAATGCGGGCGTATTCGCGCATGGATGGAAACAATCCCGCCTTTTGCCGCTCCAGCTGTATGCGCAGCACATTGATGACATCGGCGTCGCAGACAGCGTCTTCGATACAGTCATGTACAAATACGCCCGGCTCTTCCTCCAGAAAGCGCGGCAGCAGCGTCCTTGGCCCCGCCAAATGCACTTCCATTCCCATCTTGCGCATACCCCATATATCCGAGCGAGCCACGCGGCTGTGCAAGATATCGCCGATGATAGCGACCTTCAAGCCACGCAACGTCTTTTTGTATTGTAAGATCGTAAATAAGTCCAGAAGCCCTTGGGATGGATGTGCATGTGCGCCGTCCCCCGCATTGACGATCACAGGGGATACGACCTGCGCTGCATAAGCTGCCGCACCTTCCGCCTTGTGACGCATGACAATGGCATCGACTCCCATCGCTTCAACCGTCAGCAGCGTATCGCGCAGACTCTCGCCCTTGACGATGCTGCTCGTCCCTGCGGTGATATTTACGACATCAGCGCCAAGATACTTTCCGGCAAGCTCAAAAGAAGAGCGCGTTCTCGTACTCGGCTCATAAAACAATGTGACGATAGACTTTCCCCGCAGCGTTGGAAGCTTCTTGATATCCCTGTGGATCACATTCTTCATGCCCTTGGCAGAGTCAAGAACGAGCTGGATTTCCTCCGGTGAGAAATCCTCCAGACCCAAAATGTTTTTGCCACGTAGAGAAACAGGATTTTTGTTCAAGCGACTCACTCCCTCAATGCTTGCCCAGAAGAGAAAAAAGCTTTCTTATGCAAGGCATAAGAAAGCTTTTGTGCATGGCAAGGATGCGGCTCTTCAAGCCCACACCTTTACGGCTCCCTTTATCAGCCTCACAGGACCAATTTCAAAGGCACATCTCTATGTACTTTATCTGTTTCGAATCTTACCACATGTATTTCCGGCTGTCAATGAAAACTCCTCAGACATTGAAGGTAGCAAACAGCTTCTTCATATAGTTCCAGCCCTTCTGCACCGTGCGTATGACGACTTCCATCTGCTGCGGATTGCGCACGACATACTGCAAGAGACGTCTCCTTTGCTGGCGATACGTTGAATCGACCGTACGCAGGAAATCCTCCATCTCCTTCTCGACGGAGACTTCCGGCAGATGAGATTCATGAATCTCATGGCTGCGTCCCGTCATGAGAATAGAATCGCCAAAGAAAGGGATGTACGTCTTTGTCTTGAATCGCTTTTCAATTTGCTCGGCAAGCGACTCCGAGGCGGACGGCTCGCCATGAACGATGAATACACGCGCAGGATTCGGATCTTGGATCGGTGCAAACCAGTCGAGGATTTGATGCATGTCCGCATGGGCAGAAAAGCCTTCCAGCATCTGAATATTCGCTTTGACTGCAATTTCCTCGCCCATGACCTTGACACGCTTCACACCATCAAGGAGCCGGCGTCCCAAGCTGCCCTCAGCCTGATAGCCGACGAAGAGAATCGTCGATTCAGGCCGCCAGAGATTGTGCTTGAGATGATGAAGAATCCGTCCGGCATCCGCCATGCCGCTTGCCGAAATGATGATGGCAGAACTCGCCTCTGAATTCAATGCGCGTGATTCTTCTGCGGTTTTGCAGATACGAAGCTGTGGCATTTGCGGCAGCCCGCCGCCGTTCTTGTCCAAAAGCTCAATAGTCGTCTCATCAAACTCCTGCATATTTTCCATAAATACGCGCGTTGCAGCAATCGCCATAGGACTGTCAAGGATGATCGGCACATCTTCCATCAATCCGTCTTTCCATAGCTTATAGAAGTAATAGAGCAGCGTCTGTGTGCGTCCGACCGCAAACGCCGGAATGATGAGATTGCCGCCGCGCTCCATCGTATCCTGCACAGCTTCGAGGAGCGTCGTTTCCTTGTCATAGACTTGATGCAGACGATCCCCGTATGTCGATTCGAGCAGCAGGTAATCCGCCCCATCAATGATCGTCGGATCCTTGATAATAGGCTGATCGGGCTGTCCCAAATCACCGGAAAATACGAGCTTTGTTCTCTCGCCATTTTCCTCCACATACATTTCTACAATGGCGGATCCTATGATATGCCCGGCATCACGAAAGCGCACTTCGATGTTGCTTTCCACACGGAAAAGCTCATTGTATGACTTCGGTATGAAATGCTTAAGCGACGCTTCTGCATCATCCATCGTGTAGAGCGGCTGAATCAGCAGATCACCGCTTCGCTGACTCTTGCGGTTCAGAACTTCAGAATCATGCTCTTGAATATGCGCAGAATCCGGCAGCATGATATGCGCCAATTCACACGTCACCTTCGTCGCATAGACATTCCCTTTGAAACCCTCGCGATAAAGTTTCGGCACAAGCCCGCAATGGTCGATATGCGCGTGCGTCAAAACAACACAGTCAATTTCTGCCGGATTGAAACAAAATTCTTTATAATTCAGCTCCCGTATGCGGCGACCGCCTTGGAACATGCCGCAATCCACCAAAATTTTTCGATCCTCGCTCTCCAACAAATAGCAGGAGCCGGTAACCGTATGGGCAGCGCCCAGAAAGGTCAACTTCATTTTGCTTCACTCCTCTGTAGCATTTCTTCAAAGACCTTGCCAAGGACGATATTCTTCAGCCATAAGTCCGAAGGGGGCGAGCAGCCTTGCAGCGATCTGCTGCATCATCTCTTCGAGAGACTTCGGCTTGTTGTAAAACACCAGCATGGGCGGCACAATATGAACCGTCGGCAAAAGCGCAAGCTCTTGCATGTTGCGCAGATGTATGGGACTCAACGGCGATTCACGGACGGCAAGAACGAGAGGACGCTTCTCCTTGAGCATCACATCAGCGGAACGCAGCAGCAGATTGTCTGCATAGCCGCAGTATATGCCGGCGAGCGTCTTCATCGAGCAGGGCACGACGAGCATCCCCACAGCGCGATACGAACCACTGGCAGGCCCTGCGCCGATTTCATCAATGGCAAATATTTCATCAGCAAGTTCTGCGGCATCCGCTCTTTCCATCGCCATCTCATGTTTGAGCGTAAGTTCTGCGCCGTGTGTCATCATCAAAGCGGAGGAAAATCCCTCAGCCGCTCGAATGAGTTTCAAGCATTCAAGCAAGAGCGGCAAGCCGCTTGCCCCTGTCGCTCCTACGATGATCTTTTTCTGTTCCATAGGCATCTCTTTCCCTTATGTTTCCATAGATAAAAGGTCATGAATAGGAATCCGTATGTAAATATTCCCGCTCGACAACCTGACCATTCGCGCGGTAGATGCGATAAACCGACGGCTTTTTGCTCGATCCAACCGTTTCCACAGAAATCTGTTTTCCCTGAAGATCCGCCTGCGTGCCAAGCACTTGCACGGTAACCTTTTTGCCATCCGCATTCGCCAAAATATAAACACTATGCGGCAATGGATTCATGAACCGAAAATCAATCAAATCATCCGCCACCGTAGCATCAAGCCCCGGCGGACAATACGAAGAAGGAATAAAATGAGAAAACCGCTCCGTAGGATTAAGTCCCGCCAAAAGGATCGCATTATAGAGCGTGGAACTGACTTGGCAGACGCCGCCGCCAATGCCTGGCACAGACTTCCCGTTGATGAGGACGGCAGCATACTTATAGCCGGCATTTGCCGTGCGTGTTCCCACGATCTCATTAAAAGAAAAACTTGCCCCGCTGCGAATCAAAACCCCGTTGAGCTGCTGTGCCGCCAAAGCAATGTTATCCCCGCGGGCGCCGTGACGATAATACGTCGTATAACTTGCGAGTACAGCATTGACATTTTTAACGTCATCCGTACCGACAAAAGGCGGATTTTCCGCTATGGGCAGTTCAATGATCGCCGACTGCATCTCCCTGAGCGGCTGCCCCACTGCCTGCACTGCAGCCGGGACATCCAGCATCTTTCCCGACTTTCCCTGAACATGATGAATGACCCCGTTGGCATCGATCTCACACGCCGCATTGACCGGCTGCACAAGCACATCCTCCGCTATGCTCTCGATCTTTTGCTGCAGCAAACCTTCATCGTAACTTGCCGTAAAGGGAATGTTGCAGCCATATACGGCATTCTTGATCTGTTCTGCAATCTGCTGCATAACGGTGCCCGTACGTCCGGCATTATATGCCTGCTCTGCCGTAGCTTTCGCCAAAGGCTTTACAGAGAACTCCTGCGGCTGTAGCTTCCATACATTTCCGTTACTGCGCAGAGAAATCGTATGCCCGGAGAGCTTTCTCTGCCCAAGCTGTTCGAAATAATGCTCCGCCTCCTGCTGCGTCATACCAAAGAGAGAATGTCCATCGCTCTGCACACCGTAAAGGATGCGTCCACGGCAAGAAGCATGATAAGCCAAGCCTCCCCCGATAATTGCTGTCAAAACAACCGTCAATACTGCTGCTATGATGAACTTCACTTTGGAAAATCCCATCGTTTATTTTCGCTCCTTCGACTGCAATATCTGTAACTCCTCTATACCATTCGTTATTCATTCCATTATTCCTGCCACAAGATTTTCATGCAGCGATCTTCATGCAGTATTTGCCGCATTGTGTTATAATAGGCGTGTCGCATGTTTCATCAAAGGAAACACGGATAAAATGAACGCATCCAAATCGGTGCAGAATTATCCGTGATTTCCCAAATACCCCGATGCAAAACCTATCCCATCATGCAGAAAAGGATGTGCCCTCTCTTGGATAACCCAGAGTTACCACTATTCATCATCGCGATCGTTCTTCTTGTAGCAGCAAGCAGTTTCTTTGCCTTAGTTGAAACTGCCATCTTAGAAAGTCATAAAAGTCGTTTGGAAAAACTTGCCGATGACGGAAACGAAGACGCCGTGTCCGCTTTGAAAATTCTTGATATGCCGGAGAAAATCCTGCCCGTCGTGCAGATCGGCATCACACTCACAAGCATACTCCTTGGTATCACGATCGGCAGTGTGATCGCTCCCCTCTTAGCAAAAATGCTGCATTTCTTTCCTTATTCCCATACCGCAGCACTCGCCTTAAGTACAGTTTTCATCGCTTATTTCAGCCTCCTCATGGGCGAATTTCTGCCCAAGAAGATCGCCTGGCAAAATCCCGAAAAATATTTGTGCCGCTTCCATCGTTGGCTGCATCTCCTTGCGTACATTACACGACCTGCCGTTTCATTTCTTTCCGGTTCAGCCAATTTCGTTCTTCTTTTTTTAGGGATCAATCCCAATATGCCGGATACGGTTACCGAAGATGAGGTTAAAGATCTCATCGAGCAAGGGACGGAAGACGGGACCTTTGAAAAAGCGGAACAAGCTATGGTGGACAACATTTTCCACATGAGCGACCAAACGGCTTATGCCTTGATGACGCCGCGCACACAGATGTTTTGGATCGATCTTGAGGACTCCTTAGAGCATAATCTGCAGCTGATTAAGGAAAAGCCGGATACAGTCATACCCGTCGGTCGTGACAATCTGGATGATTTCTGCGGCGTACTCTATGCCAAAGATCTTCTCAATGCAAGCCTTGACAAAAAGAGCCTTGACTTAACTTCCCTTGTGCGTCAACCCATGTTCGTGCCGCGCTCGATGGAAACATTTCGCGTGCTTGAAAAATTCCGTGAAACCGGACTTCATGAGGCAGTCGTACTCGACGAGTATGGCGGCGTCATCGGTTTTCTTACACTGACAGACATCATGAGCGAAATCATCGGCGAATCGTTCAACATCGACGAGCTTGACACACCGCAGATGATCCCTCGCGGCAAAGATTCTTGGTATATGGACGGTCTCTTTTCCATCGACGACTTTAAGGAAAAATTTGATATTGACATGCCCCTGCCCGATGAAGATAAAGCACATTTTCAAACAATGGGAGGTTTTTTGACCTCATACTTCGGCTATATTCCCAAGGAGACGGAGCGTTGTCAATGGGACGCTTTTACCTTTGAAATCGTCGATATGGATCGTGCCCGTATTGATAAAATTCTTGTAACCCATCAAACAAAACAAACGATGACAGCAAAATCGGATCGCCCCCCATCCATCCGTATTCCTTAAAAAATTCTCTCAAAGAAAGAGCGATGTTGCTTCAAGCAACATCGCTCTTTCTTTGAGAGAATTTCAACCCGTTACTTCTAGTGACGCGGCACTTCATGAACGATCTGTATAGCTTTGGCAATCTCTTGACTGATAAAAGCTTTATCTACAGGATCCATCGAAGATATTCTGGCAAATAAATCGCCCTTGTCTGTTGATACATATTTCGGGGGAAGATGATTCAGCGCAAGCGCCATGATGTCTTCCCTGCACTTGTCGCAGGAACAGCAATCGGGATACATACGCAAAATCGTATCAAGATTATGCTTGACGAACTCTTCCATGGTATTTTTGATCGGCATATCCTACTCATTCCCATCATACGCTAAATGTCCTTTTAATCTTCTTTAATTATACAACAATTGACGTACCTTGTCACTCTTTATGGATAATTTTTCAAATTTTAGGACCTTAGACCTTTGCATGCACCAAAAAGACTTATTTATATTGCCAGCGACAGAACCGTGCTTCAAGCAAGTCAAGAAGGGAAAAAAGAGAAAGACCGAGCAGACTAAGAACAACAATCCCTGCATACATTTCCAAATAATTGACACGCAGCCATGCGTCCATGATGAAACACCCCAGACCATGCTGAGAGCCAAAGGTTTCCGTAAAAAACAAAACGGAAATTGCCGTTGCCATAGCTACACGCACAGCAGTGATAAATTTGGGCAACGATGCCGGCCACAGAATATGATGAAAAATGGCAAACGGAGAAGCGCCAAGGGACAAGAGCGGAATATATGTTTCTTGAGGAATCGACCGCACCGCATCACGCACGGCGATGACAACTTGAAAAACAATGATGAGAAAGATCATTAAAATCTTAGAGATTTCCCCCACTCCTGCAAGAAGCATGAAAATCGGCAAAAGTGCGATCTTAGGCACAGGATATAAAAGGTAGACGAATGGCGCAAACATACGATCTGCGATATTGGTATATCCCATGAATATGCCAAAGGGATAGCCGATGCATACAGCAAAAAAAAGCCCGGCGGCAATTCTGCCCAAGCTAAAAAACGTATGAACAGCAAGCGTAGAAGAAAATATCTGATGTAAACAAAGAAGAACCTTATAGGGGCTTGGCACTATGGGCAAATCAAGAGCCAAAGAGACCATCTGCCAAAGGAAGAAAAGGATCGCCGCAGCACCAACGTAAGTGAAAAGGGTATGTTTCATGTTATGCTCCAATTCTTCTTAATCATCGTGCGCAAATGGCGGCTCATATGGAAAAACGCCGCATCCTCGCGAATGTCACCGCTGGCAAAAAGCGGATTATCCAGTATTTCAGCAATATGTCCAGGCGTGCGTGTAAGCATGACAATTTTTTGTCCAAGGTATAGCGCTTCTTCTACATAATGTGTGACGAGAATGGTGGTCACATGCTGCTCCTTCCAAAGGGAAAGGAACACTTCCTGCATCTCCTCACGCGTGATGGCATCCAGCGCAGAGAAAGGCTCATCCATCAAAAGCACATCCGGGCGCAGCAAAAAGGCGCGTGCCAAACCCACGCGCTGCTGTTGTCCGCCGGAAAGCTCATGCGGATATCGTTCGCTGAATGTATGAATTCCCAAACGCTGCATCAAGGAAATGGTATCTTGTTCCCGTGGTTTTTCATGACGTATCTTTATACCCAATTCGATATTTTCACGCACGGTTTTCCACGGCAAAAGCCCATAGTTCTGCGGCATGAAACCAATGCGCTGTTGTGCGGGAGATACAGGCGTTCCGGCGAGCAAGGCTCGTCCCTCATACCCTTGCAATATGCCCGCGATAATTTTCAAAAGCGTTGATTTGCCGCAGCCGGAAGCTCCAATGACTGCACAAACAACACCTTGAGGAACATGCAAATTGATGTCGCGCAGTACCTGCACACATTTTTTATCAACGGTATAGGCATAAGAAAGGTGCTGCAGATCAATCATGGGCGAAGAAAATCAACCACAAGGTCGGCATAGTCATACGTCTCTTCGATCAGCGCTTTGTGTTTGAGCCATGCCATGCAGTCCGCAACATCGCTTTGCTTCGGCAGTCCGGCTTCATGATAGACCGGCAGCGTCAAAGCGTCCTTTGCTGCCGGCGGAAAGCCTCCCTTCTCCACAACGAGATCGATATATTCACTTCTCGCAGTGCTGTTGAGATACGCCACTGCCTTATTGTAGGCTCGATACATCGCCTTGATTTCCGCCTCTTTCTCCTTTGTACTTTTTCCTGTAAAAAGAATGACGCCGGGGTTGATGCCGAGTTCATCAGAACCTGTGATGAATTGGCATCCGTTATGGACAGCAATGCTCGCCATCGGCTCCGGCAAAGTCGCTGCTGCCAAGTTGCCGCTTTGCAGCAGCTCAAGGCGAGTCGGTATCTGCGGAATGATAACCTTTGCAATATCGTCGCCCGTCATCGCGTTGCTTTCAAGGATATGATCCGTTACATATTCAATGATCGTATTGCGGGAAACTGCAACTTCCCTGCCCGCGAGCGCTTTGACGGTCGGCGGCTTCATCCCCGGGGCTGCAATCAGTTTGTAGCTGCCGTCCGTCATGGAAGTCACTTTGACATCGAAACCACCCGTTTTAGCAAAAGCGACAGCGAGCATATCTGAAACGGCGCCGTCAAGATTACCGCTTTGCAAAGCAGAATCCCGATCCATAGCACTCTTAAATGGATGAAGCTCTACATTCAATCCCTCTTCTTTAAAATAACCTTTTTCCTGCGCTATGATGAAAGGAACGGAATCCGTATCCGGCATAAGTCCGATCTTTAATGTACTAAGCTCTTGTTTTCCTCCTCCACAGCCGGCTGCAAGGAAAAACAACGGCAAAAACAGCAAAGCAATAATTTTCTTCACGTTCATTCTCCTTTTCCATCGCACAACATGCAGTTTAACGAAGAATTTGACGCAGCAAGTCAACGCCTTCACTCATATATTGAAGAATATTCGTGAGTATCCCTTCATTTTTCATGTATGTATCTTGTGCAGCAGTCTTCAAGCGATCTGCTTGATCCTTCATTTCATTGACATTATCCAGTTGGTTATCCACCTCGTCGAGAATGACTTGCGCATCCCGGATCGATTGTTGGACAGAAGCGATGTCCAAATTCGTCTGCTGAATCTCAGCAGCGTTTTTCGCATCCGCCTCTTTTCGCTCCTTCTCCTTACCCGTGACCTTATCCATCCAGTCACCGACAACAGAACCCTTGCTCTTTTCCTGCTCAATGCGCTCCGTGCGGCCTGCGGCGCGCTGCGCTTTTCGCTCAAGCTCCAGTTCTCGTTCTTCCAACGTGCGTTTTTGCTCCGCAATACTGTCGCGCTGCTTTTTAAGAGAATCTTCGCGTGCAGCAAGTTCCTGCTGGCGCATCTCCATCTGCTGCGCTTCCTTTCGGCTGTCTGCCAGTATTTGCTCATGATCGCGAAACGTCTGGGACAACAAGATGCCGCAAAACAGAGCCAACAAGAAGCAAGCGGCAAACGCAAAAACCCAAAGGGTTCTTTTTTGCCGCCTGTCCATGATATTTGCAGCATGGTCAGAGCCTGTATATTGCGGTGAACGCGGCGGAAGCTCACGCACATTTCTCTTTCGCGGGAAAACAGGCGCAGCATCGTGAGACAACGACGGCAATTCCTGCGTATCATCAAGGCGGTTTCCCGCAGATACATTTTTATCGCGTACAAGCACACGCGTCCGATCGAGATCATCATACCTCATTGCGGCTTCTTATCCCTTTCCATCATATAGGCATGCTCTTTATCCATAGTTTTGCACAAACGCCCAAGTGTCCAATACAAATTGAAGGGTGTCGTCACAGCCTTGAAGCGCACATGTGCAATTCCGCCATCCTTTAACGCCTGCAAAACCTGATCGAGACGCTTGCCCTTAATATTATGAAAAACCGCCGTTTCATGAGGAAACGACCATGCCGCTTCTTCTGCCGTACTTTGGCTGAAGCCTTTGAGAGCCAGTAAGAAGCCAATTCGCTGGCGCCATGAATCCTGCTCTAAAACAACGGTGTGGATGCCCAGTTTGCTTAGAACCGATTTGATCGCAAGCACCGTTTCATCGGAGAATTGATAGAGCAAAACCTTTTCTTCTTGTTTTCTCATCGTCCGTTCTCCATCACTCGCTCAAACCGCGCATCAAGAGATATGTCACAAGCTGATCCATGTCAACATTTTCATGACGCTTCCTCTTCTGCAATTTATCAAAAAGCGACTTCGGCAGGCGCACCTGTAAAATATTTTTTTCTGCAATGGCAAGCGGCATAAGATGTTCTTTTGCCACATTCTCTTGATTTTGCTTCGATTGCTTTTTTTGTTGCTTCTTTTCAGCCTTGCTTACAATTTTCTCCTTTTCTGTCGTCTCTTCTTTCTTTTCAGCCTTCGCCTTTTTCTTTTTCACCGGCGGATAGCAATAAAATTCATCATAAGCATCGCGCAGCGATTGACTTGCCTGCTCCGTTCCCACGCCAATAATATGACACGGCGTATCGCTCTCACGCAGCATTTGAGCAATCGTCACGAAATCTGAATCCGTTGTCACGATGAGAAACCGGCGTACGCCTTCGTCACGCAAGATTTTTGCCATGTCAAACAAAGCGTAATCGAGCGAGTTTTTACCGTCAATCTTCCGATCAATTTGCCGAAAGGTCAAACCTTTGCGCGCCATCAAACGGTTCCAACGCCTTTGCTCCGGATGTTTTTCCCAATCCGAAACTACGATCATGCGGCAAGGAAAGAATTTTTGCGCTTTCCCCAAAGTAAAATCAAGCATTTCAAAAGGTGCATTCTCAATATCGTAAAGGACAGCTACCGTCTCTGTACTTGAATCAAATGTCATCAAAAGTAAAACCTCACAATTTCATAATAAAGAAGCAAAATATTTATCCGCAATTTCTAAAATCCAGTCGTAGAAACTTGCACATTCTCCGCTTCTCAATCTCGTATATTTTATCATATTTGTATGGGAATTTCCATGAAATATTGATGGCTACAGAAGCACTCCGTTCTTACTGCCGGAATAGCTTGTTGAGTTTCACGCCCAAAAAGGCTGCCAAAACAGCCTTCAAAACATCCCCCGGAATAAATGGGAAAACTGCCATGATGAGAGCCTGCCAAAGATTTATATCCATCAGGAGCATCATAGAGGTCAAACCGCCGATATAAGTGAGCGGTATGCCAACAAAGACAGCTGCAAGGATGAATCGCTTGAAAGAATTTTCCTTGCCCTTGAGCCAACTGACGATGGGATACGCTATGATAAAAACAAGGATAAATCCGCCTGTGGGACCGAAAAGTTTTCCAACGCCCGCTGTGCCGCCGACAAAAACCGGCAACCCGATGCACCCGAGAAGCGTATACCCGAAAAGAACCACAAAAGTCTCTCTCGGTCCTAAAATAAATGCGGTCAGATTCATGACAAGTGTCAAAGCCGTAATCATCACTGTCGTAAAAGGCAGCGGTATGGAGATATATGCCGCGACGCAGCAAAGCGCTATGCAGAGCGCCATCTTTGTCAGCTTCTGAACAGACAGCGTCGATTCTTGTTTCATTCTTTGCCCCCAACTCTTAAAGAAGTCTTCCTTGGCGACGGCTTCCTTTACTCCTATCACAAACTCGGCATACTTGCCTGTACTTCGTTGTCTGCTTGTTTTTGCGGAATTTGCAAAGCAGTCTTAGACTCGCCCGACATGTGTCGGGCAAGCGCTGCCGCTTCATTTTCCAAAGTTTTCGCCTGCTTTAATTTCGTCTGAGCATCGCGGATGGTCGCTGCTTTCTTGTCATCCATCCATGCCGCATAGCCCAAGGCATAAGCGATGCGCATATCACAGCTGCGCAGGCGCAGGTGGTGTAAGGTCTCTGCCATCGACGGCACCGTGAGTGCGGCAAGCTCTTCCTTGCGCTGCGTCCAATCCGCCACCATCTTTTCCAGCAAGATAGACTTCAAGGCTCCGCGCGTTTCATCACTGCCAAGCGAACCATTTTGCAGCGTACGGCTAAAATCTTGCTCAATCTCCAACAGAGATTTCCCATGACGATCTATGATCGCCTGAGACTTAACAAGATAATCCGCCAATATCTCATCATGCGCTTTAGCAATCATCGCAATGAAGTCGTGAAGATTTTGTATCTCCGTCACACACCAGCTGCCATTTTCACGCTGTGAAAGCTTCACTTCAAAAGTAAATTCTTCTCCAACATCTGCCTGATAAACGCGCACGCCGGCACGTGCCGTTCCCATCTCGCGATCCGTTGCAACGTAATCAATATGGCGAAACTGTATTGCCTTAAGACCAATTCGGGTAAGAACCACATCGAGGCTCATCGGATCTTGCTTCTCCGATGCCGTCGTACTGCTTTTCCATTCACCATGCTCAATGTAATACTGCACTTCCGTGCGCAAAGTCAACGCCAGCGGCGCCCTAAACATCTGAACAAACCCATTCATGGCAGCTTTCGCATCGCCGGACATCGGGCGATCCGTATCAATCATAGCCTGAATCAGAGGCTCCGTAGAATTATCGAGCAAAGTTTCCACATCGACATACTCTTGAAAAGTCTGCCAATCATGTCTTTCAAAAGAATCTCGAATCTTTTCCAATCCGTATTCCGGCGTTTTTGTATAATAAAAAAAATACCATGCTCCGCATCCAACGAGCGCCCCAAACAGTAAAACTACTGCAAAAAACAAACGAACTTTCCGCTCTCTGGAAAGTATTGACATATATTCTCCCTCCTCATATATTTGTAAAGCCCTCTCCTATTATGCAACAAGCAAAGTTTTTTCGCAAGGAATCCCCTGCATCTTTATGATAGGTGATTAAATTTATCCATGTTTCCTACATTCCGCTTCAATCGTTGCACCGCCTAAAAGGCGATTCCCTTCATAAAAGACGACAGACTGTCCCGGTGTGACCGCGCGCTGTTTTTCACAAAAAGAGACTTTGACACTCCCCTTCGCCAAAGGCAGAACACACGCTTTTGCCTCACGACTGCCATAACGTATTTTGGCACAAACGGAAATCTCCTGCGTCGGTTCGCCAATCAGCCAATTTACATCTCTTGCGAAAAGTGATGAAGCGTAAACCTCTTCATTTCTCCCCACAATAACACGATTATTTTTCGCATCAAGCGCAAGGACATAAAGCGGATGTTCAGCAGCAATCCCCAGTCCCTTTCGCTGCCCAACGGTATAAAACGGCAGACCCTTATGTCGTCCCAAAATCATTCCTCCGGTATCAACAATATCCCCTGGAGAAAAACCATTTGTCCGATGTTTTGACAGATATGCCTTATAGTCATCATTCGGTACAAAGCAAATCTCTTGACTTTCCGCTTTATCAGCCACCGGAAGCGCAAGTTTTCTTGCCATAGTTCGCGTTTCCGATTTTTGATAAATTCCAAGTGGAAGAAGAATATGCGGCAAATTTTCACGAGGCAGCCGATAGAGAACATACGACTGATCTTTCGTCTCATCACAGCCTTTCCTCAACGAAAATTCTCCGTTCTCTTCTTTTTCTACACGGGCATAATGTCCCGTAGCAAGAAAATCGGCTCCTTTTTCCTTTGCAAACGCAAAAAGCGCACCGAATTTCAAAAATCTATTGCAAATCACGCAAGGATTTGGCGTACGCGCTGCTAAATACTCCGTCAAAAAATAATCAACAACTCGATTAGAAAAAAGTGTACGAAAATCTACGATCACATGCTCTATACCAAGGAAATCTGCCACTCGTCTTGCATCTTCCGCCGCACGAGAAACGCCATACACTTCGCGGCTATCATCAGAAAGCCGCATGGTTATCCCCAGTACATCATAGCCCTGCTGCTTCAAAAGAGCTGCACAAAGTGAGCTGTCAACCCCGCCGCTCATCGCTACCGCTACTTTTTTTTTCATCCATTGCCTCCTGAAAATATCTGCAACATGCAATTCTATGGTACACTAAGAGAACCATCCATACAAGGAGTTGATTTCATGAATGTCATCGGCATCATCGCCGAATATAATCCCTTTCATAACGGGCACATTTACCAGATTGAAACCATACGCGCGAAATATCCCAAAGCCCGCATCGTCGCATTGATGAGCGGCAGTTTCACACAGCGCGGCTGCCCGTCGATTCTCGACAAATGGCAGCGTGCAAGCCACGCCGTTTTGAGCGGCATCGACCTCGTGCTCGAACTGCCGGCAGCCTTTGCCGTGCGCAGCGCACAGGATTTCGCACAGGGAGGCGTATCGCTGCTCTCGCGCTTGGGTATCGTTGACGGTCTTGCCTTCGGCGCAGAAAGCCCTCTCGCCTTGCTTCAATGTGCAGCGGATTCAGCGAAGAGAAGCGATGTGCAGAAACTGCTCCATGCATACGTACAAAAAGGTCATTCCTATGCCGCTGCATTAAGTCATGCCATTGCTCGAAGCAGTGGTATAAACGAAGCTTTCCTCAAGCAACCGAACAACATCCTTGCCTTAGAATACCTGCGCGCCTTGAACTGCTGCGTCGCTCCGATCGAACCTTTTGCAGTGGCAAGAATCGGCGCCGCTTATCATGACGAAGAACTCCATGACACGTATGCCAGTGCAAGTTCCATTCGCCGAGAAATCCAAACCGCCGCACCGCGAAGAAACCTCCTTGCAAAAGTTCTTCCAGCAAACAGCATGGAAGCCTTATGCGAAGCGCATACGGAAGAAGCTATACCAGAAATCAATCTGCTTTTTCGTCCGCTTCTTGCTCAGCTTGAACATTATACTCTGGAAAATTTACAAAAAATCTATGGTATAAATGAAGGTTTTGAAAACAGACTGCTGCACGCCGCTTCTCATTGCCGCACCATGAAAGAACTTCTCGATGAATGCCGTAGTCGTCGTCATCCGCAAAGTCGAATCCAACGGCTCATATTCCACATCATGCTGCACCTTCGTCGACAGGATATTCATGCATTTGATGAGAATGGACCTCTCTATGCTCGTATACTCGCATGCAATCGTGCAGGAAAAAGCTTGCTGCATGAAATCAAACAGAAAAGTTCGCTTCCTCTCATAAGCAAGACCAGTCATTTTTTGAAAGACGCCGCGTTAAAATATCCGCCAGAAAAGCGAACGGCTTTGGAAAACATGCTCGCACTTGACATTCATGCCACAGAAATGCGACGGCTTTGCCTTCCGCAAATCACAAAACGCGGCGAGGACTTCCAACGCTCTCCGCTCTTCATTTCAGATAAGAGAAAAACGCCTGCATAAGCAGGCGTTTTGAATTGAACCAGCAGCTTTCTATCCTCCCAGGTCGTCTCCAACCAAGTACTTTCGACGTATGAGTGCTTAACGACTGTGTTCGGGATGGGAACAGGTGGAACCACTCAGCTATCGCCACTGGATTTCTTTGTTGAGGTGTGCCCTCAAAACTATACAGAAGACTTAACGGAACATTTTAGGGTGACGAAACATACGCGCGTCTCACACTTCTTCCTGCCTTGAGGCAGTCAGTAGCGGTCAACGTCTGCCAATCACCTGCGCGCTTTGCGCTTGGTTCTTGGGACGTTTTCGCACGCGGGGCGTTCGCGGATTCGCTTTGCGAATCCGACGCCCCTGCAAGTCAAGCCCTCGGCATATTAGTACGGGTCGGCTGCACGCCTTGCGGCGCTTCC
>NZ_DBHIUY010000008.1:0-133853 GCF_057272215.1 Selenomonas sp. | reverse complement strand
CCGTCACAGGAAAATACGCCGACAAGAATGCCGCCAGAGATAAAGCCGTCACCTTTGACGGGCTGACCCTCAGAGGTGCGGGCGCGGCGAACTATGTGCTGAACAAGACCGCGCTCACGGGCACAGGCACGATCACGAAGCGTGCGCTGACGCTCGGTGCAGTCGCGGCGCAGACAAAGACCTACGACGGCACGACTGCGGCAGACACAGCGAAGTTCAGCGCGGTACTGAACAACACTGTTGCAGGTGACAACGTAACGGCGACCGCCACGGGTGCGGCGTACAACAGCAAGAATGTCGCTGCGGCAAGCACCATTGACTACGCAGGTGTCGCGCTCTCAGGTGCGGATGCGGGGAATTACAGCCTCGCCGCAACCACGGCGCAGGGCACGGGCACAATCACGCACCGTGAGCTGACCCTCACCGCCGCACCGCACAGCATCGTGCAGGGCGAGCCGCTGCCATCCTTCACGGGACGTGCGGACGGCTTCGCCGACGGTGAGGACGAGCGCGTATTCGGTACGGACGGCTTGACGTTTGAGAGTACAGTGAAGAATACCGAAATGCCCGGCAGCTACGGCGTCACAGGGCGCATCGGAAGCGTCACCGACGGCGTCCTCGGCAACTACCGCATCCGACAGGCGGCGGGCAACGCGACTGCCTTCACCATCCATGCCGCAGCACTGCCGGGCGGACTTCTCGCCTCGCTCGTGCAGGACGCTGCGCCGCGCTTCGACTTCGGCTTCGGCGACACCGTCTACCTCTATGGCACTGCGCGTCCCATCCGCGCCGCAACGCTCGGATTCTACCGCTTCGATGCGGAAGATGACCTCGAAATTCAGGGCTTGCGTCTTTGATGGCGCGTATTCGTGCTTCGTAAGGAAACACTGATAAAATGAAGTCGCCCAGATTTGCATAGATGCGCTGTATCTATAGCGGTCAACGTCAGCCAATCATGCGGCGCGCTTCGCGCTTGCATTCTTGGGACGTTTTCGCATACGAGCCGTTGCCCAATCGCCTGCGTCCTTCGGACTTGGCTCTTGGACGGCTCAGCAAGGAGACAAACCACAGGCGTAGCGGTGCTACGTCGAGGATTTGTCGACGACGAGAGGACAGCACAGATATGTGAAGATGGGGGGCTGAATTTATCAGTGATTCCTTGAATCTTTGTGAAAAGGAGTCTTTCCGTTGAAGATGAAAGAAAAACACTCGCACCTCAAACTTGCACTGCCCCTTGCGGCGGCGCTATTCGTGCCGGGCACAGCCTTCGCCGCGACGAACCTGCCGCCATCCGATGCGCACCTGCCCGAAAAACCACAGGAAAATGCACTGGAAAGCCGCCTGCCGAACCATGCAGGCGGCGGCAAGGCGATGCTCGTCTTTCGCCTCTCGCGCATCGACGTCGAGCAGGACGGCACGCAGCTCTCCACCAAGGCTCTCGACGAAAGAATCGCGCCCTACCTTCGCCGCCCGATTTCTGAAGCCGATGTCAACGACCTGCTCGCCGAACTCACGCAATATGCACGCAGCCACGGCTACCCTGCGGCAGCCGCCTACCTGCCGGCGCAGTCGAATGCGGACGGCACGCTCACCATCCGCATCCTCGCCGGACGCTACGGCAAGATCAAGATCGAAAACAACGCCGCCATCAGCGACGGACAGATCAAGCGTATGACCTATGCCATCCGCGAAGGCGCACCCATCGAAGGGAAGTCCTTGGAAACCGCCCTATACAACATCGCCGCCCTCGGCGGCATCGAAGCGGCAGGGCTTCTCTCGCCGGGCACAGCCTTCGGCACGGGCGACCTCACGATCCGCGTCAAGGATGGCAAGCGCCAGAGCTATGTCCTCTACAGCGAAAACCACGGCAGCGAAACCTCGGGCCGCTACCGCTTCGGACTGCAGGGGAGCTTTGAAAACCTCACGAGGAGCGGCGACCGTCTGAACTTGGGGCTGACCCTCTCCAACAAAGACCTGCACAACTACAGCCTCAGCTACAGCCACCCCGTCGGCGCCGACGGCGCCACGCTCGGCATTGGCGTCAGCCGCATGGACTACGAGCTGTCGGGAGCCTTCCGCCGTCTCGGCGCAGAAGGCACAGCCGACACCTTGAGCATCTTCGGCACGACGCCGCTCTGGCGCACGGCGCAAAGCTCGCTCGCCGTCACCTACGGATGGGATTGGCGCAGGCTCAAGGACGAGTACAAGAAGATCGGCATGGAGCTTGAAAAGCACAGCAGCGCCTTCCATATCGGCATCAAAGGGTCAGAGCGTCAATATCGCACCTCGTGGAGCTACGACCTCACGGGCTACTGCGGACGTCTCGGCGCGGATTCCGACTGGGCGCGTCGGCAGATGAAGCGTGCGGGTACGGAAGGCAGCTTCACGAAAGGCGTGCTGAACCTCAACCTGCGCCACGAGATCAGCGACCGCTGGAACATCAGCCTCAAGGCGCAGGCGCAAAAAGCCGGAACGAACCTCGACAGCTCGGAAGAAATCTACCTCGGCGGAGCGAACGGCGTACGCGCCTACCCGCAGGGCGAAGCCTCGGGCGACAACGGCTATCTGACGAACCTTGAGCTTTCGTACCGTACGGACGTGCCGAACCTCGTCCTCAGCACCTACTTCGACATGGGGCGCGTGCAGTACGCCAACGACGGAAAAGACGGCAGCGAAACCCTCAAAGGCTGGGGCATCGGCGTCACCTACAGCCGCCCCGGCGACTACTTCCTGCGCCTCGACTGGGCGCGCCGCATCGGCCTCGCCGAGAAAGCAAGCGACGAAGCCAAGGCAAAGAACCGCCTGTGGTTCATGGTCGGCAAGGTCTGGTAAGAGAAAAGCAAAAGAGTGCAGCAGGAATATATGCGAATGAGAAAAGCAACTGCGCCGAGAAAGGATTGTCTCCTTGGCGCGGTTGCTTTTTTTTGTTCGTTCGATATAATAAAGGTAGATATTCGGCGAGAGCAGAGCCGCGCAGGTGCGGTGAATAGATGTATGCTTTTGGATATGCAAGGGGGTGTTCCATATGGCGCAGACAACATTCAGCGTGCGGATGGAAGAGGGGCTTAAGCGACAATTTGAGGGATTGTGCCAGGAATTTGGGATGAATATGGCGACCGCTATCCATGTGTTTGTCAGAGCCGTGGTACGAGAGCGCAGGATACCTTTTGAAATCTCTTCGGAGACGGAGTTGACGAGAGAGGGCGCTATGCAAGCGTTCATGAATCTTCGCCAAGAAGCAAAGAGAAGCGGTGCCGTTGATATGACGTTGGAAGAAATCAATCGAGAGATTGAAATGGCTCGACAGGGACAGTTGAAGTAGATTGCACAGGAGGGCGCATGTATGGCGATTTTGCCTAAGCTCAATACGATGGAGTTTGACAAGGAGATACCGTTTGAGGTTTCGGCGCCTTTTGCGCCGATGGGGGATCAGCCGCGTGCGATTCGGGATCTGGCGGCGGGCATCGAGAACGGGCAGGAGGCGCAGGTGCTTCTCGGCGCTACGGGGACGGGCAAGACGTACACGATCGCCAAGACGATTGAGCGCGTACAGAAGCCGACGCTTGTCATCGCGCATAATAAGACGCTGGCGGCGCAGCTGGCGAGCGAGTTCAAGGCATTTTTTCCGAAGAACTATGTCGGCTATTTTGTCAGCTATTATGACTACTACCAGCCCGAGGCGTATATTCCTTCGACGGACACTTACATCGAAAAGGATGCGTCGATCAACGACGAGATCGACGAGCTGCGTCACTCGGCGACGTGCTCGCTCTTCGAGCGGCGCGACTGCATCATCGTCGCGAGCGTTTCGTGCATCTACGGTCTCGGCTCGCCGGAGAGCTATCACGAGATGGTCTTGTCGCTGCACAAGGGGCAGACGGTCGCGCGTGAGGACATCCTGCGCAAGCTCGTCGCCATTCAGTACGAGCGCAACGACATCGCCTTTGAGCGCGGCCGCTTCCGCGTGCGCGGCGACGTCATTGAAGTGTTTCCTGCGGGCTGGAACAACCGCGCCGTGCGCATCGAGCTTTTCGGCGACGAGGTCGAGCGCATCCTTGAGTTCGACGTCCTGACCGGAGAGATCTACGGCGAGCGCACGCATTCGATGGTCTTTCCTGCGTCGCATTATGTGACGAAGAAGGAGGACATGGAGATCGCTATGGCGGCGATCGACGAGGAGAAGATCGCGCAGGTCGCGCATTTCAAGGAAGAGGGCAAGCTGCTTGAGGCGCAGCGCATCGAGCAGCGCACGAACTACGACCTTGAAATGATGCAGGAGATGGGCTATTGCTCGGGCATCGAGAACTATTCGCGTCACCTCACGCACCGTCCGGCGGGGGCGGCGCCCTATACGCTGCTCGATTATTTCCCCGACGATTTCCTCATCGTCATGGACGAGAGCCATGTGACGCTGCCGCAGCTCAAGGCGATGCTCAACGGCGACCGCTCGCGCAAGATTTCGCTTGTGGAAAACGGCTTTCGTCTGCCGTCCGCTTTTGACAATCGTCCGCTTTCTTTCGAGGAGTTCGAGCAGCGCATCAATCAGATCATCTACATCTCGGCGACGCCTGCGAAGTATGAGTTGGAAAAGGCGCAGCAGGTCGTCGAGCAGATCATCCGCCCGACGGGGCTGCTCGATCCCATCGTCGAGGTGCGGCCTTTGGCGGGGCAGATGGACGATCTGCTGTCGGAGATCCGCATCCGTGCGAAGAAGGACGAGCGCGTGCTTGTGACGACGCTGACGAAGAAGATGGCGGAGAACCTTACGGACTACCTCAAGGACATGCAGGTGCGCGTGCGCTACCTGCATTCGGACATAGCGACGTTCGAGCGTGCCGAAATCATCCACGATCTACGTGCGGGCAAGTTCGATGTGCTCGTCGGCATCAATCTGCTGCGCGAGGGGCTTGATATGCCCGAGGTTTCGCTCGTGGCGATTCTCGACGCGGACAAGGAAGGCTTCCTGCGTTCGGATACGTCGCTGATCCAGACGATCGGGCGCGCGGCGCGAAATGCGGGCGGCAGAGTCATCCTCTATGCCGACCGCATCACGGACTCGATGAAGCGTGCGATGGACGAGACGGAGCGCCGCCGCACGGTGCAGCAGGCGTACAACAAGGAGCATGGCGTCACGCCGAAGACCATCGTCAAGCCCGTCGTGCCGCTGATCGAAACGACCCTCGTCGCCGAGAGCCGCGCATCCTACGGCGAGGTGTCCGACGGAAAGAAAAAGAAGCTCACAAAGAAGCAGAAGGAGTCTCTGATCCGCACGCTGCTCGCCCAGATGCAGACGGCTTCACGCGCCTTGGAATTCGAGCGCGCCGCAGAACTGCGCGACATGATCATCGAGCTGGAAGGCTCGCTGCCGGGCAAGAAGAAAAAAGGCGCGTGAGGAAATTGTTGTTCGGAAGGCGCTGTGTTATACTGTACCAAAGAGTTTTCACACTGGAAAAACGAGGCTATATTATGGCGATACAGAGCATGATCGTATATCCGGGGCAGAAGCCATCGAAAGAGGTGTTGGAAGAGGTGCGTGCTGCTGCAAAACAGCCGATTGCCTTTGATGAGGAGTGCCCTGAGCTAACGGACGAACAACTGAAAATATTTGCTGTCTTAGCGAAGAAGCAGAGAGAATTGAAGCACATAAGCGGAGGCGACACTTTTGGAGAAACTACTGCGTGAGATGCACGCTTGGATGGCGGCTTACATGCGCTCCTTCTATACGGAGGACGAGGAAGTGCAGCAGGCGATTCGCATGAAGGAAGTGCATACGGGCTATGTGACCTCGATTGCCGTGGAGCTTGCCAAGCATCTGCGGCTCTCTGCGCACGATGTGCAGCTGGCGGAAATCATGGGGCTTTTCCACGATGTAGGGCGCTTTCGCCAATTCACGCTCTACCGCACGTTCAATGACGCCGTATCAGAAGATCATGCGGCTCTCGGTCTCAAGGTGCTCGACGAATTGCCGTTTCTTTCGCGTCTTGCGCCTGCGGATGAGGCTCTCGTGCGCTTTTCTATCTTGAACCACAATAAGAAGGTCATCGCGCCGACCGAGAACGCGCGGCAGGTGTTTTTCGCGCGGCTTTTGCGCGACGCCGACAAGCTCGATATTTTCCGCGTGCTGCGCCCGTTTCTCGCGCCGCCCGACGGCAGGGGCGTCAGTCCCGATTTCCTCGAAAAGTTCATCGCGGGCGAGCAGGTTGACTATACGCGGATCCGCACGATGGACGACCGCAAGCTCGTGCGCCTCATGTGGGTCTACGACGTGAATTTCAGCTGGACCTTGCAGCGCGTCAAAGAGCGCGGCTACATCGAGGACATCATCGCGCATTTGCCCGAGGAGCCGCGCATGGCGCTTGGCATCGAGCGCCTTCTTGCCTATGTGGAGAAGAAATGTGCCGAGGAAGATGAGGGTTTGTCTCCGAAATAGATGCAGCGCATCTGTGCAGATCCGGCGACAGCATTGTTTCCTATACTTTTTGAGAAAAATTCAACGAATTAGAAGGATTTTGCCCTGTGCGCCTCGAATAAAGAGGCGTTCAATTTTTTTATGATTTTTTCTCGAATTTCCGCCGCAGTCGGCGGGGCGCAGATCGGACGCGCCGCAGAAGGAGCAGCGAATATGGCAGAAGCGACAGCATCGAATTTTATTTATAACATCATTGACGAAGATCGAAAGAGCGGCAAGCACCCCGAGGGTATTCACACGCGTTTTCCGCCCGAACCGAACGGCTATCTGCACATCGGTCATGCGAAGTCGATCTGCTTGAACTTCGGCACGGCGGAGAAGTATGCGGGGCTTTGCAACCTGCGATTTGACGATACGAATCCGACGAAGGAAGATACGGAGTACGTCGACTCGATTCAAGAGGACATCAAGTGGCTGGGATTTTCCTGGGGGGATCGCCGCTACTATGCGTCGGATTACTTTGAAAAGCTGTACGAGTACGCCTGCGCCCTGATCGAGCAGGGGCTTGCCTACGTCGACGATCTGACGGCGGAGGAGATTCGCGCTTATCGCGGCACGCTGACGGAGCCGGGCAGGGAGAGCCCCTGCCGCAGTCGCAGCGTCGCGGAAAATCTCGCGCTCTTTGAGCGCATGAAGGCGGGCGAGTTCCCCGACGGCAGCCGCGTGCTGCGTGCTAAGATCGACATGGCGTCGCCGAACATCACGATGCGCGACCCCGTCATCTACCGCATCGCGCACGCCGTGCATCATCGCACGGGGGATGCTTGGTGCATCTATCCGATGTACGACTTCGCGCATCCTCTGTCGGACGCTATCGAAAATATCACGCATTCTTTGTGTACGCTGGAGTTCGAGGATCACCGCCCGTTCTATGACTGGCTTCTGGAAGTTTTGGGCTTCGACAAGAATACGCGCCCGCGCCAGATCGAGTTCGCGCGGCTCAACGTCACGAATACGATCACGAGCAAGCGCAAGCTGCGCCAGCTTGTCGAAGAAGGGCATGTGCGCGGCTGGGACGATCCGAGGATGCCGACGATCTCGGGGCTTCGGCGGCGCGGTTATACGCCGGCTTCGATCCGCGACTTCTGCGAGCGCATCGGCGTCGCAAAGTCGAACAGCACGGTCGACGTGGCAATGCTTGAGCATTGTGTGCGGGAAGACCTCAATGAACACGCCGCGCGTGTCATGGCAGTGCTGCGTCCTTTGAAAGTCGTGCTGACGAATTATCCCGAGGACAAGACGGAGGAACTTTTGGCAGAGAACCATCCGACACGCGGCGGCAAGCGCTATGTGCCGTTCTCGCGCGAACTTTACATCGAGCGCGAGGATTTCATGGAGGAGCCGCCGAAGAAGTTCTTCCGTCTGCGCCCGGGCGGCGAGGTGCGCTTGAAGCACGCCTACATCATCAAGTGCGAGGAAGTCGTCAAGGATGAAAAGGGCGAGATCACAGAGCTTCGCTGCACCTATGATCCCGAGTCGAAGTCGGGCGGCAGTGCGGCGAACCGCAAGGTCAAGGGCACGCTGCACTGGGTATCGGCAAACGATGCGCTCGATGCCGAGGTGCGCCTCTACGACTACCTTTTGAAGACGGACAATGAGGAGACGACGGCAGACTTCATCGCGTCCTTGAATCCGCATTCTCTCGAAGTCATCGAGGGGGCGAAGGTCGAGCCGAGTCTTGCACGCACGGCGGAAGGCACGCACTATCAGTTCCTGCGCACGGGCTATTTCGTCGTGGACAAGGATACGCGTCCCGACAGGCTCGTGTTCAACCGCGTCGTCGGACTCAAGGATTCGTGGGGAAAGGTCAAGGGTTGACATGGGCAAGATACCGAAGGGGCTTTCTGACAAGGCGATGATCCAAGGCTTCGAGGAAGAGGCGACGCTCGAAGACTGCTTCCTCGCGCATGAAGCGCACGAGGAGGAAAAGCGCCGTCGCGCTGTGCGCGAAAAGGAAGCGGATCTTTCGCGAGCGGCACTCACGCCTGAACTTCTCGATCGGCTGGGCGAGGAGCTTCTGCAGCTGAAACTCGATCTCTTCGCCGAGGGCATCAAGAATTATCGCATAGACATCAAGCGCGAGGGCACGACGATCATGCTCGCGCCGAAAGAGACGAAAGGGAGGTGAGGCGGCTTCTTCGCGGGCGGGCTCCAAGATGAAAGGTGTTTTGAGATTTATTATTAAAAATTTATGAAGAAAGAAGTGTAACCAGTGGAAACAAGCACAATTGTTGCTATCGTGATCTTCGTCGCGGCTTACGCGCTGATTATTTCAGAGAAGATTCACCGCACCATCATTGGTATCTGCGGCGCCATGCTCATGATTCTCCTTGGGATCATCAGCCAGGAAACCGCGATTCATCACATTGACTTCAACACGCTCGGACTTCTCATGGGTATGATGGTCATCGTAAACATCACGAGTGAGACCGGACTCTTCAACTACCTCGCTATCTGGGCGGCGAAGAAGGTCAAGGCGAAGCCGATCTCGCTGCTCGTCGCATTGTCGATCCTCACTGCCGTTTGCTCGGCGCTTCTTGACAACGTGACGACGGTGCTTCTGACGGTGCCGATCACGTTCAGCATCACGAAGCAGCTCAACGTCGACGTCAAGCCGTTCCTCATCGCGCAGATCCTGTCGTCGAACATCGGCGGCACGGCGACCCTCATCGGCGATCCGCCGAACATCATGATCGGCAGCGCCGTCGGCTTGCAGTTCATGGACTTCATCACGAACCTTGCAGCGATCTGCGTCCTGATCTTCATCATCACGATCTGCATCCTGATCGTACTCTACGGCAACAAGCTGCACACGACGGATGAGCTTCGCGCGAAGGTCATGCAGCTCGATGAAAAGAGCCAGATCGTCGAGCCGCGCCTCTTGAAGAAGTGCCTGTTCGCACTTGCCGTCACGATCAGCCTCTTCGTGCTGCACGGACAGCTTCACCTCGACACGGCGACCGCCGCCATGACGGGCGCGGGTCTCTTGCTCCTCATCAGCTTCCCGCAGAAGGAAGCGATGATTGCGAAGGTTTTGTCGAAGGTCGAATGGCTCGCCATCTTCTTCTTCGCAGGTCTTTTCATCCTCGTCGGTGCGCTCGTCGAAACGGGCGTCATCAAGATGCTTGCAGAAGAGGCGATCAAGATCACGAACGGCGATCTCACGGCGACCTCGATGCTCATTCTTTGGATGAGCGCCTACGCTTCGGCGTTCATCGACAATATCCCGTTCGTCGCGACGCTCATCCCGTTGATTCAGGACATGGGGCAGATGGGCATGACGAACCTCGAACCCGTATGGTGGTCGCTCGCCTTGGGCGCTTGCCTTGGCGGCAACGGCACCCTGATCGGCGCCTCGGCGAACGTCGTCGTCGCTTCGATGGCGGCGCAGCGCGGCAAGCCGATCTCCTTCATCAGCTTCATGAAGATCGCTCTGCCGATGATGACGCTGTCGATTGCGATTTCGAGCGTCTACGTCTGGCTCAGATATTTGTAAAAAAGCAATTTTTGGGGCGCACGGGGATACCCGCACGCCCCTCTTTCTCTAGGAGGACTTTGTTGTATGGAGAGATATGCTCCGCAGGAAATCGAAAAAAAGTGGCAGGAAAAGTGGCAGAAGGACGATGTCTGCAAGACAGAGATCGACCGCACGCAGCCCGAATATTATGTGCTGGAGATGTTCCCCTATCCATCGGGCAATCTGCACATGGGGCATGTGCGCAACTACTCAATCGGCGATGTCATCGCCCGCTTCAAGAAGATGCAGGGCTGCAACGTGCTGCATCCGATGGGCTTCGACGCCTTTGGTATGCCGGCGGAGAACGCGGCGATCAAGCACGGTGTGAAGCCCGCCGATTGGACGTATTCCAACATCGAGAACATGAAGCGCCAGCAGATGAGCATGGGGCTTTCCTACGATTGGAGCCGCGAGGCGGTGACCTGTCGCCCCGAGTACTATCGCTGGACGCAGTGGCTCTTTGAGCTTTTCTACAAGAAGGGGCTTGCCTATAAGAAGGAAGCGTCGGTCAACTGGTGTGATACGTGCGGCACGGTGCTTGCGAATGAACAGGTCATCGACGGCAAATGCTGGCGCTGTGACTCCGAGGTGCACAAGAAGGATCTCTCGCAGTGGTTCTTGAAGATCACGGACTATGCGGACGAGCTTCTCGCCGACCTCGACAAGCTCAAGGGCTGGCCCGAGCGCGTCAAGACGATGCAGGAGAATTGGATCGGCCGCTCCGAGGGCTTGGAATTCGATATCGACGTGCCCGCGCTCGGCGAGAAGATCGCCGTCTATACGACGCGTGCCGATACGGCGTACGGCGTGACCTTCGTGGCGCTCGCGGCGGAGCATCCCTTGATGGAGAAGATTCTGAGGGATAATCCGAAGGCTGCGGAGCTTCGCGCTTTCGCCGACAAGGTCAAGGCGCAGTCGGAGCTTGAGCGCACGTCGGGCGAGTCGGAGAAAGAGGGCATGTTCACGGGGTTTTACGCCGTCAATCCCTTCAACGGCAGGAAGGTCGAGCTTTGGGTCACGAACTACGTCCTCGCCGAGTACGGCACGGGCGCCGTCATGGGCGTACCGTCGGAGGATCAGCGCGACTGGATGTTTGCGAAGAAGTACGGTCTGCCGATCATCGTCACGCTGCGCCCGAAGGATCGTGAGCTGAAGCTTGAAGAGATGACGGAAGCCTACACGGACAAGGACGGCGTCCTCGTGAATTCGGCAGAGTTCGACGGCATGGAAATGCACGAGGCGCTTGCGGCGATTGTCGAAAAGGCGGTCAAGGAAGGCTTTGGCAGGCGCAGGGTCAACTATCGCCTGCGCGACTGGCTCATCTCGCGCCAGCGCTACTGGGGGGCGCCGATTCCCGTCATCTACTGTGACAAATGCGGCGAGCAGCTCGTGCCCGAAGAGGAATTGCCCGTCCGTCTGCCCGAGGATGTGAATTTCGAGCAGGGTGTTGTTTCCCCGTTGGCTCAGAGCGAATCCTTCGTACACTGCACATGCCCGAAGTGCGGCGGTCCCGCAAGGCGCGAGACGGATACGATGGACACCTTTATCTGCTCGTCGTGGTACTACATGCGCTATACCGATCCGCACAACACGCACAAGCCGTTTGCGGCGGACAAGGTGAACTATTGGGCGCCTGTCGATCAGTATATCGGCGGCATTGAACATGCGATTTTGCACCTTCTCTACTCGCGCTTCTTCACGAAGGTGCTGCGCGACGAGAAGCTTCTGGATTTCGATGAACCGTTCCAAAATCTTCTGACGCAGGGCATGGTCATCAAGGACGGCGCGAAGATGTCGAAGTCGAAGGGCAACGTCGTCTCCCCCGAGGAGATCATCCGGAAGTACGGCGCTGATACGGCTCGTCTCTTCATCCTCTTCGCAGCGCCCGTCGAGCGTGACTTGGAGTGGAGCGATCAAGGCGTCGAGGGGGCGTTCCGCTTTTTGAACCGCGTCTGGCGCATCGTCGCGCATTTCGAGGACGCGATCCGAGAGGGTATCGATGATTACGACCACTCGACATTGACGGCTGAGGAGAAGGCGCTGCGCCGCACGCTGCACCAGACGATCAAGAAGGTCACGGGCGATATTGGCGAGCGTTTCATGTTCAACACGGCGATCAGCGCCGTCATGGAACTCGTCAACGCCTTCTACGGATTCCAAGACAAGGCGGTTCATCCGGGACTCGTGCGAGAACTCTTGTTTGCGCTTGTGAAAATGCTCGCGCCGTTCGCGCCGCACATTGCGGAGGAGCTTTGGAGCCGCATGGAGGGCAAGGGAAGCGTCCACGACGCCCGATGGCCGAAGTTTGACAGTGCGGCTGTCGTCGAGGACGAGATCGAGATCGTCCTGCAGATCAACGGCAAGGTGCGCGACAAGCTGACGGTATCGGCGGATATGAAGCCGCAGGAGATGGAGAAACTGGCGCTCGCACAGCCGAAGGTCAAAGAGCTTACGGCGGGCAAGACGGTCGTCAAGGTGATATGCGTGCCGAAGAAGCTCGTCAACATTGTCGTCAAATGATGTTTGAGAACAATAAAAGCGTTTGCACGCGCACGGGGGATAGTGCTCCCTGTGCGCTGCGCAGAGGGGCTGGCGATTCGCCAAGCTCCTTTTCGCGCTTTGCTGGATGGTGAGATCATGAAAGCACTTTTTGAACAAATGGCACGCGGCGCTTCGGTTCGAAAGATCGTCGAGAAGTTTTCGTGCCGAGGCGGCAAGACGCTCGTCTACGGTCTCAGCGGTTCGCAGAAACATGCGCTCTTTGCCGCTTCATGCGATGCTTCTTCGCAGCCTGTGGTCGTCGTCACGCACAGCCGCGAGGCGATTGACGCCTGGCGCACCGATCTGGCGGCGCTTCTGCCCACGCGAGAGATCTTAGAATTGCCGGAAGTCGATATGATGACGGTGGAAGCGACGGCGAAGGGTATGGAGCGCACGGCGCTTCGCATGGGCGTCTTGGGCAGACTTCTCAAGAAGGAGCCTGTCATCGTGCTTGCCGAGGCTGCCGCCGCTATGCAGAAGGGCATTTCGCGTCAAGATTTTGAGCGCATGAGTCTGCACCTTGCGGTCGGCGCGACCCTCTCGCGGGAGGTTTTGCTTTCGCGCCTTGTCGAGCTAGGCTATGAGGCGGCGAGTGAGATCGATGGTCTTGGACAGTTCAGTGCGCGCGGCGGCATCGTCGACGTCTACCCGCTCAATGCGTCCTTGCCGCTTCGCTTGGAGTTCTTCGACGATGAGATCGACTCCCTGCGCGAGTTTGATCCCGAGACGCGCCGTTCCATACGTAATGTTCCCAGCGCTGTTGTGCTGCCCGCTGCGCCAAGCGAAAGGGCGGGCGAGGGCGCGGCAGTCCTTTCCTATTTGGCGGGCGAGGGGGTCGTCATCTTTGACGAGCCTTTGCGCACGCGTGAGAACATGCAAAGGCTCGTCAAGGAGACGCCGGAGATTAAGTCTCAGGTATTCTCATGGGATGAGCTTGTAGCGAGCGCTGAAGGAAATGCGACGTTTTTTGCTGCACTCATGCTGCAGAAGATTTATGGCGCGGAGCCGGATGAGCTTGTGAGCCTTGCTGTGCAGGCGGTAGTTCCTTTTCAGCGCCAGATGGATCTCTTGAAGACCGAGACGCGAAATTGGCTTTCCAACAAGCAGCATGTCGTCATCTTTGTCGGCAATGCAGAAAAGGCGGCGTCGCTTCGCGAGTTTTTCGCAAAAGCGCGCATACCGTCCGCTGTGGCGAAGGACGGCGAGCCGCTGAGTGACGCCTATCTGAACATTCTCGTGGGTACGCTTGCAAACGGCTTTGAGATGCCGGATGCGCGGCTCGTCGTCGTCGCCGAAAGGGACGTCTTTGGCAGGCAGAAGAAGAAGATCGTCCAAAAAGCGCCGAAGGAAGAGCGCATCGCACACTTTCGTGAGATCAATGTCGGCGATTACATCGTTCATGTGAACCACGGCGTCGGCAAGTATCTCGGCGTTGAAACGCTCGACGTGGGCGGCGTCAAGAAGGACTATCTGCACATCAAGTACGGCGGCGACGACAAACTCTTCGTGCCGACCGACCAAGTGGGACTCTTGCAGAAGTACATCGGCTCGGAAGGCTCCGTGCCGCGCCTGCACCGTATGGGCGGCACGGAGTGGATCAAGGCAAAGGCGCGCGCACGCGCTTCTGTCGAGGACATCGCCGATGAACTTATCGCGCTTTATGCGAAGCGCCGCGCGGCGAAAGGATTCGCCTTTTCGCCCGATACGCCGTGGCAGCGCGAGTTTGAGGACGCCTTTCCTTACGAGGAGACGCCCGATCAGCGCCGCGCCATTGAGGAGATCAAGGCGGATATGGAAAAGCCCGAGCCGATGGACCGCCTGCTTTGCGGCGACGTCGGTTTCGGCAAGACGGAAGTGGCGATCCGCGCCGCTTACAAAGCGGTCATGGATCATAAGCAGGTCGCTGTGCTTGTGCCGACGACCGTTCTTGCCCAGCAGCATTTCCAGACTTTTTCTGCACGCTTCGCCGATTTTGGCGTCAGCGTCGACGTCATCTGCCGCTTTCGTTCGGCGAAGGATCAGAAGGCGACAATCGAGCGATTGGAGGCGAATCGCGTCGATGTGCTCATCGGTACGCACGCCATTTTGAATCAGAATCGGGTGCATTTTTCCGATCTGGGGCTTTTGATCGTCGATGAAGAGCAGCGCTTTGGCGTCAAGCAGAAGGAGAAGATCAAGAAGCTTGCGGCAGGCGTCGACGTGCTGACGCTTTCGGCGACGCCGATTCCGCGGACGCTCCACATGTCGCTTGTCGGGGCGCGTGACATGAGCATCATCGAGACGCCGCCCGCCGAGCGCTTCCCCGTGCAAAGCTACGTCGTCGAGGAAAACGATGCCGTCTTGAAGAATGCCATTCGCCGCGAACTTCGGCGCGGCGGGCAGATTTACTTCGTTTACAACCGTGTCGAGAGCATCGACATCATGCGCCAGCGTCTTGAAGATCTTGTGCCCGAGGCGCGTATCCAGACGGGACACGGGCAGATGGCGGAAGAGCTTCTAGAGCGCGTCATGGTCGATTTCTACGAGGGACGCTACGACATCCTGCTCGCGACGAGCATCGTGGAAAATGGTCTCGACGTGGCGAATGCGAATACGATCATCGTCTACAACGCCGACTACTTTGGCTTATCGCAGCTCTATCAAATGCGCGGCCGCGTCGGCAGGTCAAATCACATGGCGTTCGCCTATTTCGTTTACCAAGCTGACAAGGTCTTATCCGAAACGGCGGAAAAGCGTCTGCAGGCGATGAAGGAGTTCGCCGAGCTTGGCGCGGGCTTCAAGATCGCCATGCGCGACCTTGAAATTCGCGGCGCGGGCAATCTTTTGGGCGCGGAGCAGCACGGACACATTGCGAGTGTCGGCTTCGAGATGTACTCGAAGCTGCTCGATGAAGCGATGCAGGAAAAGCGCACGGGCAAACCAAGGGAAGAGAAGGCTGAACCCGTCGTCGATATTGAGGCGGAAGCCTATATCGACGGTGAATATATCAATGACCCCATGCACAAGATCGAGATCTATCAGCGCATTGCGGCGATTCGGAAAAAGGAAGAGATACAAGAGCTTCTCGACGAGCTCATCGACCGCTTCGGCGAGCCGAAACCCGCTGTACTGCGTCTCTTAGAAGTCGCGCGCATACGAAACTACGCGCGCTCTCTCGGCATTCGCGCCATCGTAGAAAAGCCGCTGTTTCTGGAAATCTCCTTCATTGAAAAACCTACGTTCGATCCCGATGGAATGCTGAAACTTCTCGGGCTTTTCGGCAGGAACGCCAAGATGCTGCCGATGCCGCAGCAGATGCTTCGCATACGGCTTGCCGCACAGTACAAGAAGAATATCACGAACTTCATCACGCGCATCTTGATGCTTTTGTCAGGTGAACAAGAGGCGCTTACGACGAAAAACGGGGCGAATAAAGCGCCGCAGGGCAAGGCGGAAAGGAGACAGGCGTAGATGAAGGAAGCGGGAAGCATTACGGTGGTAGGGCTGGGGCCCGGACGCTTCGGGCTTATCACGCTGGAAAGCATGGCGGCGATGACGAGCGGCAAGAGTATTCTTCTGCGCACGGCGATTCATCCGTCCGTGGCAGAAATCCGGCGGCGCGGCATCGCTTTCACGAGCTATGACGCATGGTACGAAAAGGCTGCGAGCTTCGAAGAACTTTATCATGCGATTGCAGAAGATCTTGCCGCAAGGGTGCGCGCAGGCGAGGCGGTCGTCTATGCCGTTCCCGGCAGTCCGTTCGTAGCGGAACGCACGGTACTCTTTTTGCGCGATTTGTGTATAAAGGAAGGTCTGGCGATTTCCATTCTTCCGGGTATGAGCTTTGTAGAAACGCTCTACGGCGTACTTGGCATCGATCCCGTCGCAGGGCTTTTGATCCTCGATGCGGCGGATGCCGCGCACCTGCCTCTGAACCCTTCGACGAGCGTGCTCTTCACGCAGGTCTACAGCCGTGAGATCGCTTCCGAGCTAAAACTTGCACTGATGGATCGCCTGCGTGACGAAGCGGAAGTCATCTATTTGCACAACATCGCTCTGCCCGATGAATCCGTGCGCCCGATGCCTCTTTACGAGCTGGATCGGCAGAGGGATACGGATCATCTGACGAGTCTTTTCATCGCGCGTACTACATTTCAAAATGATTAAAAATCCTCGTGAAGGGCGGTTTTTCAAGTTTTTTTGAACTTTTTTGCTGCAGGAAAGAGGATTCTAACGAAGTACAGCGAATAAAGGTAGCGTAACAAATTTGAAAAGGAGGCTACAAACGTGAACAAAACGGAATTAGTGGCTAATGTAGCGGAAAAAGCAGGTCTGACGAAGAAGGATGCCGAGAAGGCTCTGGGCGCAGTCATTGAGAGCATCGAAGAAGCTCTCGTCGAGGGCGACAAGATTCAGCTCATCGGTTTCGGTACGTTTGAGGTGAAGGATCGCGCTGCTCGTACCGGCCGCAACCCGCAGACGGGCAAGGAAATTAAGATTGCCGCTTCGAAGAATCCTGTATTCAAGGCAGGCAAGGCTTTGAAGGACGCCGTCAACAAGAAGTGAGCACGGCGGCTCTTTGGGGGCTGGGTTTTTTTACCCAGCCTTTTTTCGTAGCATGTTGGAAGCGCCGCTAAAAGGAAGCTCATGGTTTTATCTGCGATTTCTTGGGAGGAAGGTTGATGGAGCGCGTAGTTCTCATCACGGGAGGTACGTCGGGCATCGGTCTTGCGGCGGCGCATCGGTTTTTGCAGGCGGGGTGCTTTGTTGCCTTGGCAGGACGGTCGAGGGAACGCGGCGAGGCGGCTATCGCATCCCTGGGCAGTTTGGCGGCGGATGGACACGCCGCATTCTTTGTCGCGGATATTCGATGCGCAAAAGAAGCGAAGCGGCTTGTTGCTGACGTGTATACGCATTTTTCACGGCTTGATGTGCTCGTGAACTCGGCGGGCGTCTATCGGGAGCGCGCGCTTGAAGATCTGACGGAAGAAGAGTACGAGGACATCATGGACACGAATGTCAAGGGCATGTTCTTCACGACACAGGCGGCTCTTGCGTCCTTGAAGGAGAGCGGCGGCAATATCGTCAACCTTTCTTCTGATGCGGGACTGCACGGCAACTTTCTCTGCACGGCGTACTGTGCGTCGAAGGGCGCGGTGACGCTCTTCACGAAGGCTTTGGCATTAGAGCTTGCACCCTTCGGTGTGCGCGTGAATTGCGTGTGCCCCGGCGACGTTGCGACGCCGATGACGGAGATGCAGCTTCAAGCGGCGCCTGACCGTGATGAGGCTCTGCGGCAAATGGCAGGAGTCTATCCGCTCGGCAGGATAGCGACGGCGGAAGAAGTCGCCGCTGTTATTTTTTTTCTCGCATCCGACGCTGCATCGTTCGTGACAGGCGCTGCATGGAGCGTGGATGGCGGTCTTACGGCAGGATGAGGTGAAGCTGCAGAGAACGCGTGTTTTGTTGTAACCGTGCTTTTCTTGTGCTAAAATAGAAATCATGGCAAGGAGAAGTTGTTTGACTATTTCATTTTCGAGGGTGAGGAAAGGGCGTTCATGTCGTCTCGCAGCTATCTTATTGTAACCGCATCGATCGGCTCGGGTCACATGAAGGCGGCGCAGGCGCTGGCGGCGGCGCTTTTGAACGAGGAGCCGCAGGCGCGTGTGACAGTCGTCGATTTTACGCGGCGCGATACGGCATGGGTCACATGGTTTATGAAGGCGGTCTATTTGAAGATGCTGCACTTCGTGCCGAACCTTTACCAGCTTCTCTACCGTTTTACGGGATATCGGCAGGGTGCGTCGCCGGTGCAGAAGCTCATCGCCGCCTTGACGAAGCGCAATATGCGCGCTCTCGTGCGCCGCTATGCGGCGGATGTCGTGATTTGTACGCACCCGTTTCCCGAGGGGGCGGCTTCGTGCCTCAAGGAGAGCGGTGAGGAGCAGTTTTTTTTCGCTACTGTGCTCACGGATTACAGCGTGCATCGCATGTGGTTCTATCCCGGCGTCGACGCCTTTTTTGTCGCGACGGAAAGGATGCGCCGCAGCCTGTTGAAGGAGGGCTGTGCGGCGGCGGCGGTTCATTCGACAGGCATCCCGATATTGCCGCTCGCATCTGCGGTTTTTGATCGTGCGGCAATCCGTAAGAAATTTTGTCTCAGCGATGTGCTGCCGACCATCCTCGTCATGGGCGGTGGGCTGGGTCTAGGCGATGTGGCGCATTCTCTGGAAAAGTTGGAGGATGTCGCGGAAGAGCTTCAGATTCTTGTTGTCGCCGGGAAAAATGAACGCCTGCTCGCTTGGGTCAAAACCTATGCCGCACGGTCGCATCATGTAATTCGCGCATGGGGCTACACCGATGCGGTGCCCGAGCTCATGGCGGTCGCCGCGCTTCTCATATCGAAGCCCGGCGCCTTGACGATCAGCGAGGCGTGGGCGATGGGAGTGCCGTTGATCCTGCACGAGCCGATTCCGGGACCGGAGCTTGAAAATGCGATGATCGCCAGCGAGCGCGGCACGGCGGTTTGGCTCGGTAAGGGTGAGAATCTTGCGGCGCTCGTCACAGGACTGTTGGGTGATGAGTCGCGCCTTCGCGCCATGCGCGAGGCGGCGTGTCGGGCAAGCCGTCCGGATGCAGCGAAAGAGATCGCACTTTTTTTGCAGACGGCAGCCGCAAGGGCTGATTGATATGAGTTTTCTAGTTTTTTGCGGAGATGGTTTTTGTGGCGGTATCGAAATTGGAAAAGGATGCGAACGGCGCATTTCTCTGTCCGCAGTGCGGCAGACCGCTTCGTACGGTTGAGGGCGGTACGGTCAGAATCCGCGGCGGCAAGGCAGATCTTGACAGCGTGAAACCGCGCTACGAGTGTGACAGCTGCAATGTTTTTTACCGTGAGCTTTTGAACTCGGGCTATTATGATGCATTCGACATGCCAAAGCTCAAGGCGGTCGGCGACCTTGCGCCGACGATTTTGCGCGCCGACGCCAATGGACATGCGCCGTGTCCGCGCTGCGGCGGGCAGCTTGACCTCGTCGAGTGGACGCCCGTCAAGCTCGTGGACGGCAAGGCCGATATGGAAAACGTCTCGTCGCATTTCCGATGTGCGAGCTGTGATTCCATATTCCGACGCATAGCGACGACGGAATACTTCCAGTGGTCGGAGAAATAGTGGTTCTTCAAATGCTGCACATGCGGTGAAGGTGTGCAGCGAATGGTTTGCAGAAGGTCGTGATCAAGATGGCAGCGGAAAACAAGCGCAGGGGCAAGGGGCACCGACTCGATTGGTTCGTTGTCGTCGTCCTTTGTGTTCTTGGTTATTTTGCCTACACGATGATCGATCAGCAAATCCACCTGAACGAACTCGACCGCGACTACATCGCAGCGCAGCAGCGCTTGGAAACGGCGCAGCGTGAAAATGCCGCATTGAAGGAACTCAAGGAAAATCTTGATGATCCCGTCTATATTGAAAAAACAGCGAGAGAAGAACTCGGCATGACGCATGAAGGCGAGCTGCCGTATATCGCGAAGAAATGAAAAGATGCTGCCGCATGAGTCTTCTCGACTCATGCGGTACACTAAAGGGGCTGTTGACAAAATGCGAGAGCATTTTGTCAACAGCCCCTAGTTACTGCCCCTTATAGGGGCGAACAAACCACTCGTTTGATGGGTGCCATGATTTAAGATTTTCTGCGAGGAAACGATAAATATAACGAAGAAGATCGATGTGCAGGGAGGCGAATGAAGATGAAAATTCATGCGAACGATAATAGTGCGATCGTGGGGAAGCATATGGCTGCACAAAATACATTGGCTATGAGCCGCGCAGGGGACAGAAAATCCGTGGCGGCATCCTTACAGGGCAGAGATTCGATAAAACGAGAATCGCTGGCCTTCCAGTCGCTCGCGCATGAGGTTTCCATCAGCGACGAGGGGAGAACGCTTGCAGCGGCAAATCAAGCGCCTGCTCAACGGGTGGAAACGTGGGAGATGGCTTCGGTTGAGCCGCTCGAAGATAGTAGGTATCATGATTTTTATTCGGATTATGAACGCGCTTCTTTATCAAGAACGATGCGCGATTTAGAAAATGGCATCCGAGGTATTTTGCAGCTTGGCAGTAAAAATCCTGATTTGGCAGTCGGCAGCATTCGTGTGGAGGTGATCCGACAGCTCAATGCTTATGGGCATCATCAAAAGGCTTTGGGGCATACCTTGCTGGGCGATCCGTATTTGAACAGTATTCTTGATCGCTTGGGAGCGCTTGATCCCAAATGCGAAAATCCACTGGTGAACAAGCTTCGCTCCCTTATAGGAAATACAATGAGCGGCAAGGATAATGATTTTCTTACACACGAAGAAAGCGCTGGGCTTATAAAAGAATACCGTGACTATCTCGGCATGAAACCAGATACGCTGAGTACCATGCCAAAAAAGGCGGGCAGATATTTCAATGAAAAGACAGCGGCATACGGATTCTTCCAAGAGATGAGCCGCAAGGCGAAAAATATGGAAGAGCTTCTCTCTGCCATGCTTGGAGAAGATCATACGGGAGGCAAAAAGGATAAGAAAGCGGAGAATCCTACAGACCTTTCGCAGCTCATTGCCGAGAAGAAGACTGCCCTTGATGATGGCATGAAAGCATATAAGAAGAGCCTGCGAACCCTTCATCGTATCGCAGACGACAAGGGCGAGGGAGAAGACGGCAAACTCTCAGAACGGGAGCAAGCGGAAGAGAAAAAACGACTGATTCCGAGCGTTACAGGCTACGATTGGGATCGCATCTCGGAGCAATATCTAAAGGAGAATCCCGAGCTAGCCGCCATTTTTTCCGATAACGGTGTACGGTAAGGAAAAGAGAATAGCCACATCGACGATCAAGTGCCATTTACCGCATACATTTTGCAGTGGATGGCGCTTTTCTTTGCAGGATGAGACGGTTAATTGTAGAATGAAATCTTCCTTTTTTGCCTTTCGTGCTGGGATTTTCTTGACAGCGCAAAAGGCGCAAGAGTATAATAAGGAAGCACGCTTGGCGCGAGAGAAGGCGCTGAGAGGTGGGAGCCGACGGCGTCGGTGTTTCCACAGTATAACTAAGGAGGAAATAATTTGTCCATTGAAGTAGGCAGTATTGTTGAGGGTGTGGTGACGGGCATCACGAATTTCGGGGCGTTCGTCGAACTGCCTGAGGGGAAGGTCGGTCTTGTCCATATCTCTGAGGTCGCTGATGAGTATGTGAGGGACGTGCATGATTTCCTCAAGGAGAAGGACAAGGTGAAGGTCAAGGTCTTGACGGTCGATGATCGCGGTAAGATCGGGCTTTCCATCAAACAACTGCAGGAAAAGAAGCCGGTGGAAAAGAAGGTCGGGGAAGTTCCGCGCCGTCCGATGCCGCCGCGCCGCAATGCGGGTGGGGACTTTAAGCGGCAGGGGCGGTTCAGTCCTGGCAGCGCCTCCTTTGAAGACAAATTGTCGCGGTTCCTCAAGGACAGCGATGAAAGGCTGACGGATTTGCGCCGCAAGACGGATTCCAAGCGCGGCGGACGAGGTTCGCGCAGGGATTAACCGCATAAGAAAAGCACTCTTTCCGGGAGTGCTTTTCCTGTTTATGGTCTGGCGAGCGCGATGACTTTTGTGTGCCGGAGGATGTATATGTGATGCGGGGAGTTATGCAAAAAAAGGTCTTGGCTTTTTGCGAGGAGCATGGGCTTCTGGCGCATGGCTCTTCCGTTGTTGTCGCTGTTTCGGGCGGCGTGGATTCGCTGGCGCTGCTCGATTTGCTGCTGCGCTTGCGTGAGGCGCAGGGGCTTTTGGTGTATGCGGCGCACTTCGAGCATGGGATTCGTGGTGCGGCGTCGCGTGAGGATGCGCACTGTGTCGCGCACTTTTGCCGTATGCGCGGCGTCCCTTGTACGGTTGAGGCGGCAGATGTGCCGCAGTATGCGCGTGAACACAGGCTTTCGCTGGAGACGGCGGCACGCGGTCTGCGCTATGCGTTTTTGCGCCGTGTCAAGGAGCAGGTCGGCGCACGGTCGATCGCCGTTGCGCATCATGCGGATGATCAGGCGGAGACGGTGCTGATGCATATTTTGCGCGGCTCAGGTCTGCACGGTCTTTCCGGTATGCTGCCGCGTGCAGGAGATGTCATCCGCCCGCTTCTGTGCTGTACGAAAGCGGAGCTTACGGCTTATTGCAGGGAGCGCGGCATCGAGGCGCGCCATGATGCGACGAACGATGTGGCGGATGCGCGGCGCAATTATTTGCGATTGGAGATCATGCCGCGCCTTGCCTCGCACATCAATGCTTCGGTGAGCGCGGCGCTCGTGCGTCTTGCCGATGCGGTGCAGGCGGACGAGGCGCTGCTCGATGCGCTGGCGCGTGAGGCCTTCGCGCGTGTGGTGCGGCGCGGGGAAGCGGCGGGAAAGATGACGGAGGGAAAGAGCCTTGCGCTTTCACGGGCGGTGTTTCGCGATGAACCGCTTGCCTTGCAGCGTCGCATTGTGCGTCTTGCCATGTGTGCTTTTGTTGATGAGACGCACGATTGGGGCTATCGGCAGGTCGAGCAAGTGCGCTGCATGATGCTGGGGAGGCGCGGCGGACTCTTTTGGGATCTGCCCGGCAACGTGCGCTTTTTCCTCGACTGGGATCAGGGGGTGTTCACTTCTGGTTCTGTGCGATCCGTTCGTGGGGGAGACGGTGCGGGCGAGAAGGCACGAAATGCGTCGAACGACGCGACGCTCGTCGTGCCGCTGCAGACGCCGGGGGTGACGCGCCTGCCTTCGCTCGGCGTCACGCTTGTCGCAGATTTCGTGAAGGAACGCACGACGACAGACGGGCGCACGGAGATTTATTGTGCGGCGCGTGCTCTGGCGGGCGCCCATGTGCGCACGCGCCGTACGGGTGACCGTGTGCAGTTTGCGCAGGGCACGAAAAAGCTCAAAGCGTTTTTTATCGACGAGCATATACCGCGCACCGCGCGTGATCGCGTGCCGCTTGTCGTCTGTGCGGAGGGAATTGTCTGGGCGGTCGGCATACGGCGCTTTTCGCCCGCGATGGCGGAGGATGGAGAGCCGATGGTGCGGCTCGTCGCTGTTTTTGAGAAGGGAGCATACGATCATGCACAACGATTTGGAGAAGATTCTTTTTGATGAAGCTGCGCTTGCTGCGATGGTAGCGCGGCTCGGGCGCGAGATTACACGCGACTATGCAGGCGAGGAGATTTACGCCGTCGGCATTTTGAAGGGCGCAGTGATCTTTTATGCCGATCTCGTGCGCACGATAGATTTGCCTGTGACGCTCGATTTTATGCAGCTTTCGAGCTATGGCGGCGGTACGAGTTCGACGGGAGAGGTGCAGATCCTCCTTGACCTTGCCAAGAGCGTTGCGGGGCGCAATATTCTGCTCATCGAGGACATTGTGGATTCGGGGCTTTCCATGCACTATTTGATGGACAATTTCCGCCACCGAAAGGCGAAGAGCGTCAAACTTTGCTCGCTTCTGAGCAAGCCGTCGCGCCGTAAGGTGGATGTGAAGGTCGACTACTGCGGCGCGGAAGTGCCCGACGCTTTCCTCGTCGGCTATGGGCTTGACTACGATCAGAAATATAGGAATCTGCCGTATCTCGGCGTCTTGAAGCCCGATATATACAGAAAATGATGCTCTCGCATCTTCCGTGAAATATCTCGAATATCGTGCGAAAGGGTTTGTATAACACCTGTTTTAATGCTATAATGAAACGCTGTAGAGGTTTTTTGTTTTATGCGCCAAAAGGTGCTTCCATTGCCTTTTGCTGAAACATGATATGGGGACTTTGGCGAAATGCCGTGACTTTTCGGCGTTTCCTTAAGCAAACACTGATAGATTCAGTCCCCCATCTTCACACATCTGCACTGTCCTCTCGTCGTCAACAAATCCTCGACGTAGCACCGCTACGCCTGCGGTTTGTCTCCTAGATAGGAACAGCGCATCTGTGCAAATCTGGGCGACTTCATTTTATCAGCGTTTCCTTAAAGCATTATTTTGGAACAGGAGGATGACCGATTGAATAAACTTTTTCGCAGTGTGGTGTTCTATCTGCTGATCATCTTGATCGCCATCTCCGCGATTGATTATTTTCAGACGCGCGAGGTCGTGACGAACGAGGTCAACTACTCGGATTTTCTGCAGCAGGTACAAAAGGGTGAGGTCGCGAAGGTCACGCTTGAGCACAATATCGTCAAGGGAACACTCGCAGACGGTACGGAGTTTTTGACGATCACACCCGATGCGCCGAATCAGGATACAAACTTCCTTAAGACGCTGCAGGAGAAGAATGTTGAGATCAAGGCGGAGCGGCCGGCGGAAGCGCCGTGGTGGTCGACGATGTTTTCGTCGATTTTGCCGATCCTGCTCCTCATCGGCGTCTGGTTCTTCATCATGCAGCAGACGCAGGGTGGAGGCGGACGCGTGATGTCGTTCGGCAAGAGCCGTGCGCGCATGACGGCGAGCGATAAGATGAAGGTCACATTCGAGGATGTGGCGGGCGCTGATGAGGCGAAGCAGGAGCTTGAAGAGGTCGTCGAATTCCTCAAGCATCCGAAGAAGTTCAACGATCTGGGCGCGCGCATTCCGAAGGGGGTGCTGCTCTACGGACCGCCGGGTACAGGAAAGACGCTTCTTGCGCGTGCCGTTGCCGGTGAGGCGGGCGTGCCGTTCTTCACGATCAGCGGTTCCGACTTCGTTGAGATGTTCGTCGGCGTCGGCGCTTCGCGTGTGCGGGATCTCTTCGATCAAGCGAAGAAGAATGCGCCGTGTATCGTATTTATCGACGAGATCGACGCCGTGGGCCGCCAGCGCGGCGCAGGCGTCGGCGGCGGTCACGACGAGCGCGAGCAGACGCTCAACCAGCTGCTTGTCGAGATGGACGGCTTTGCGGCGAACGAGGGCATCATCATCATGGCGGCGACGAACCGCCCCGACATTCTCGATCCTGCGCTTCTGCGCCCCGGCCGCTTCGACCGGCAGATCGTCGTCGATAAGCCCGATGTGCGCGGCAGGCTCGCGATCCTGAAGGTGCATTCGAAAGGCAAACCTTTGACGGGTGACGTCGATCTCGATATTCTCGCGCGGCGCACGCCGGGCTTTACGGGCGCGGATTTGTCGAACCTTGTGAATGAGGCGGCTCTTCTGACGGCGCGGCGCGATAAGAAGCGCATCGGCATGAATGAGCTGGAAGAGTCCATCGAGCGCGTCATGGCAGGTCCCGAGCGCCGCTCGAAGGTCATGACGGACAAGGAAAAGGAGCTGACAGCGTATCATGAGGGCGGTCATACGCTCGTCGGTATGCTCTTGCCGAACGCCGATCCCGTACACAAGGTCACGATCATTCCGCGCGGCAGGGCGGGCGGCTACACGCTGATGCTGCCCAAGGAAGATCGCTCCTACGCGACGCGCTCGGAACTCATGGATAAGCTCAAGGTCGCGATGGGCGGCCGCGTCGCCGAAGAGGTCGTCTTGAAGGAGATCTCGACGGGCGCTTCGCAGGACATCCAGCATGCCTCGCGCATCGTGCGCAGCATGATTACGCAGTACGGCATGAGCGACGTCTTGGGGCCGATTTCCTATGGCGAGAGCGCCGAGCATCAGGTGTTCTTGGGACGCGATCTCAATCATCAGAGAAACTACTCGGAAGAGGTCGCGAGCGAGATCGACAAGGAAGTTCGCCGTTACATCGACGAGGCGTACGAGGCGTGCCGCAAGATCATCATTGACAACCGTGACAAACTTGACCTCATCGCACAGGCATTGATCGAGCGCGAAACGCTCGAAGCATCGGAGCTTGAAGAACTCGTCGAAACGGGCAAGATCACGGAGAAGGAAAAGAAAGCCGAGGATCATGCGGATGCGCCGGACGATCACGACGGCGTGATCCTTGAACCGCTGCACCGACCTGGGGGCGTTGAAATCACCAAGCCCGTGGAAGAAGCGGCGGAGGAAGACGTGGAAGTCAAGGATGTCGCGCCCAAGCTCAATGTGACGCGGCATGACGGATAAGGAAAGTCGGGAAGGCGCCCGCACTTTGAAGGAAAGGGCTGTTTCTCTGAAACAGCCCTTTTCGTCGGGGGGGATGAGTTTGCGGTCAAGAATTTTGGAGCTTCTGCGCAGAGCTGGAGAAGAGTACCTTTCGGGCGAGGAAATCGCCAAGAGGCTCGGCGTTTCGCGCACGGCTGTCTGGAAACATATCAAGGAGCTTCGCGAGGCGGGCTATGCGATCAAGAGCCAATCGCGAAGCGGCTACAGCTTGGAGGATGCACCCGATCGCCTCTTGGCTGAGGAGATCAAGAACGGTCTCCAGACGCGCTTTGTCGGCAGGAATATCGTCTTTTTCGATGCGATCGATTCGACGAATCAGGTGGCGAAGCAGCTCGCCGCGCAGGGCGCCGCCTCGGGCACTGTCGTCGTAGCGGAAGCGCAGGGCAAGGGGCGCGGGCGCTTGAATCGGTCGTATTTTTCACCGAAAGGCAAGGGAATATGGTTCTCCGTGATTCTGCGTCCCCATATTTTGCCGCAGGAAGCGCCGAAGTGTACGCTCTTAGCCGCCGTCGCCGTGGCGATGGCGATGAAGCGTTTTGGACTTCAAGCAGCAATCAAGTGGCCGAATGACATCCTCCACGAGGGGAAGAAACTCACGGGCATTTTGACGGAGATGAGCGCTGAGATTGATCGCATCAACTATATCGTCATCGGCACGGGCATCAACGTCAATATCAAAGAGGAAGAGTTCCCCGAGGAGCTGCGCGACAAGGCGACGTCGCTCGCCGTCATGAAGGGAGAGAACCTGCCGCGCGTCGCGTTTTTCCAAGCCGTTCTTGAGTCGCTGGATGCACTTTGCATCCAGCTTGATGAGGAAGGGTTTTCGCCCATTATCGCGCGTTGGCGTGCGTGTGCCGTGACGCTTGGGCAGGAAGTTCGCGTCATCAGCGCCACGGGCAAGGAGAGCTTCGACGGCAGAGCGGTCGACATCGACGAGGAGGGCGCTCTGCTCGTCGAGACGGAGGACGGTATGCGCCGCGTGCTTGCGGGCGATGTGTCGATTCGTCCGAAGAATGCATAAGCCATGAGGAATGTGCCTTTTCTAGCCTGCCTGCGGGCAGCGCAGTCTGGGAGGATGGAGAATGTTACTTGTTTTTGACATAGGAAACAGCAATATCGTGATGGGCACCTATGAAGGGAAAAAACTCCTACGCCATTGGCGTATTTCGACAGACCGGCAGAAAACGGGCGATGAATATGGTATGCTCATCAACAGCCTTTTCGCCTATCATAACATTCGCATGGAGCAGGTGAAAGCGATCATCATATCGTCCGTCGTGCCGCCTCTGATGGTGCCGATGATCAAGATGTGCGAGCGTTATTTCCATATCCGTCCGCTTATCGTAGGGCCGGGCATCAAGACGGGGTTTCGTATTTCCTATGAGAATCCGCGCGAGATCGGCGCCGACCGCATCGTCAATGTCGCGGGGGCGTTCGAGCAGTACGGCGGTCCTTTGATCGTCATTGACATCGGTACGGCGACGACGTTTGACGTTGTTGCACCGAACGGCGATTTCCTCGGCGGCGTCATCGCGCCGGGGCTGTCGAGCTCTGCCGATGCACTCTTTCAGCGCGCTGCCAAGCTGCCGCGCATCGAACTTGTGACGCCGAAACGCATCATCAGCCGCAACACGGTCAGTGGTATGCAGGCGGGGATCATCTATGGATACGTCGGGCAGATTGACGAGATCGTGCGCCGCATGAAGAAAGAGATGGGCTATGATGAGATCAAGGTCATCGCGACGGGCGGCTATGCGCGCATGATTTCGCGCGAATCGAAGATGATCGACAAGATCGACCATTTCCTGACGCTCACGGGGCTTCGCGTACTCTACGAGAGGAATTCGGAATGAGGCTCGGAAAGCTCGATTTTCCCGTGCCTGTCTTTCTTGCGCCGATGGCGGGTGTGACGGATATGGCGTACCGCATCCTCGTACACGAGCTTGGCTGTCCGCTCGTTTACACCGAGATGGTCAGCACGAACGGCATCAACTACCGCAACGAACGCACGCTCAAGATGCTGCGGACGGATCCGTGTGAGCGCCCGCTGGCGATGCAGCTCTTCGGCAATGAGCCGGAAGCCGTGGCGCGTGCTGCTTCTTACGTCGAAAGTCTTGGCGTCGCCGATGTCATCGACTTCAACATGGGCTGTCCTGCGCCGAAGATTGTCAAGAATGGCGAAGGTTCGGCGCTTCTCCTTGATCCTGAACGCGCCGAGCGCATCTTGCGTGCGCTCAGGCGATCCGTCAAGCTGCCCGTGACTGTGAAGATAAGAAAAGGCTGGGATGCAGCGAATGTCAACGCCGTGGATATTGCCGAGCGAGCTGAGGCGGCAGGCGTCGACGCCATCGCCGTACATGGCAGGACGCGCGAGCAGTTCTACAGCGGGCAGGCGGATTGGGCGATTATTCGCGCCGTGAAGGAGCGCGTCGCCATACCCGTCATCGCGAACGGCGATGTCAGAAGCGTCGTCGATCTCGTACGAATCTTTGAGGCGACGGATGCAGACGGTGTGATGGTAGGCAGAGCTGCACAGGGCAATCCGTGGCTTTTTCGTGAGATGGCGAGTTTTTTGCGCACGGGCGAGGTCGTCGCGCCGCCGACGATTGCAGAGCGGCGCACACTCATCCTTCGTCATCTTGACATGCTGCTCGAAACGAAGGGGGATTATGTCGGTCCGCGCGAGATGCGAAAACATGCGACATGGTACACACGCGGCATGAAGAACGGTGCGCGGCTGCGTGAGATGTTCAATCGCGCGGAAACGAGAGAGGATTTCGCCGTAATTTTGGAGGATTTAGTGTAAGGCGGTATACGCCGCTTGGCAAGGAAACAGGTGATATTATGGCAGAAACAAAGGACAAGAAGAAGGAGCTGCCTTGGAGTTCGTATTCCGAGGAGCAAAAGCAGGAATTGGAGAATCTTTCCAAAGGATACATCGAGTTCTTGACAAAGTGCAAGACGGAGCGCGAGAGCGTGCGCGAGATCATTTGTCAGGCGGAGGCGGCAGGCTATGAAGATCTTGAAGAAGTCGTGCGCACAGGAAAAAAACTTGCACCGGGAGCAAAGGTCTACTGCGCCTATATGAAGAAAGCTGTCGCGCTCTTCCACGTCGGCACGGATCCTGTCGAAAACGGCTTGGCGATCCTTGGCGCGCACATCGATACATGCCGTCTCGACGTCAAGCAGAATCCGCTCTACGAGGACAGCGGGCTTTCTTACCTTGACACGCATTATTACGGCGGTATCAAGAAGTACCAGTGGGTTACGGTACCCTTGGCGCTGCATGGCGTCGTCGCTAAGAAGGACGGCACGCTGCTTGACGTCGTCATCGGTGAGGAGGCTTCCGAACCGACTTTTTGCGTGACCGACCTCCTCGTTCACTTATCGCAGGAACAGCTGAAAAAAACGGCGGATAAAGTCGTCGAAGGCGAAAAGCTTGATGTGCTCGTTGGCACGCTGCCGCTTGCAGGCGAGGACAAGGATGCCGTGAAGAAGAATGTGCTTCATCTGCTGCAGGAGAAGTACGGCATCGAAGACGATGATTTCCTGTCGGCGGAGCTTTCTTTCGTTCCTGCAGGCGCCGCTCGTGAGATGGGCTTTGACCGCAGCATGATCCTCGGCTATGGGCAGGACGATCGCGTTTGCTCCTACACGTCGCTCGCTGCCATGCTTGAGACGAATCCCTCAAAGCGCACGGCGTGCTGCCTGCTCGTCGACAAGGAGGAGATCGGCAGCGTCGGTGCGACGGGAATGCGCTCGCACTTCTTCGAGAACATGCTCGCCGAACTTATGAACGCGCTCGGGCAATATTCGGAACTGGCTGTGCGCCGCGCACTCGCAGCGTCGAAGATGCTTTCTTCCGATGTTTCCTCGGGCTACGATGCGCTCTACGCCGAGGCTTTCGACAAGCGCAACGTCGCCTATCTCGGGCGCGGCATGGTGTTCAACAAGTTCACGGGTTCGCGCGGCAAATCCGGCTCGAACGACGCAAACGCCGAATATTTGGGGGAGCTTCGCGCCATGCTTGACAAACATGATGTGCGCTATCAGTCCGCTGAACTCGGTAAGGTCGATCTCGGCGGCGGAGGCACGATCGCCTACATCATGGCGCTCTACGGAATGCAGGTCATCGACAGCGGCGTCGCCGTGCTCTCGATGCACGCGCCGTGGGAGGTCACGAGCAAGGTCGATGTCTATGAAGTGAAGAAAGGGTACGCCGCGTTTCTCGCGGAGGCATAAAGACGCATGTATGAAAGTCTTTTCCGCCGTTTTGTCAAGGATTACGATAAGACGACGCTGCCCGAGGTGCGCTTCGCCTACGGTAATTTGAGCGGGCGCGTAGGCATCACGGTCAATTTCATCCTCAGCGCCGTCAAACTCTTCCTCGGCGTCATGAGCGGCGCCGTGTCCGTCGTCGCCGATGCTGTGCACAACCTCGCGGATGCGGCGGCGTCCGTGGCGACGCTCCTCGGCTTTCGGCTCGCGGCGAAACCTGCTGATGCCGAGCATCCATTCGGGCATGGCAGGGTAGAATATGTTGCGGGCTTTTGCATCGCAGGGCTGATTCTTCTCATCGGGTTCAAATTGCTCGAAGCGTCCATCGAGAAGATTCTCGCGCCCGAGCCGCCCGAGGTGAGTGTTTCCATGCTCGTGATTCTTGCCGCATCCATCGCTTTGCAGCTCTGGCTCGGCCGCTTCAACAAGACGATCGGCGAACGCATCGACTCGGCGGCGATCCGTGCGGCAGCGGCGGACAGCCTGAACGACTGTATCGCGACCGTCGTCGTTGTCGCCAGCCTTGCGCTTCACTATGCGACGGGCATTGACATCGACGGCTGGGCGGGCATCCTCGTCGCGCTCTTCATCCTGCACAGCGGTTGGGAAGCGGCGAGCGACACCTTGCAGCCGCTCTTGGGACGGGCGCCCGATCCCGCGCTCGTCAAGGGCATTGAAAAAACGGTTCTCAAGCACCGCGCGATCACGGGCGTACACGATATCATCATCCACGACTACGGTCCGGGGCGTACATTCGCATCTGTACACGCCGAAGTTCCCGCCTCGATGGATTTCCTCGAAGCGCATGAGGTCATCGACGGTATTGAGGAGCTTTTGCGCAGGAAATATCAGATCATCGTGACCGTTCACATGGATCCTGTCGTCACGGACGATCCGGAGACCGAGCGCGTGCGGGCGGAGATTGAAGCCATCATGCACGAAAACAAGCTGGGCGAATCCATCCATGATTTCCGCATGACGACGGCAAAGGGCGGCGGCAAGAAAATCATCTTCGATGTCAAAGTTGCTGATGACTGCAAGATGACGAACGCTGATGTCGGCTTCTTTCTCGCGCGTGAGATCAAGGCGCACAATTCCGCTTATCAGCCTGTAATTCGCGTCGATCGCTTCTTTTGCTGATAGGGCAGAGCTTCCTTAAAATTTGGGTAGTTTAGGCAAAGAAGCAGGAGTTTAAACCTTGATGAAGAATAAAAAAGATGTTGACAGCAGTGCTGAACGTAGAATTTAGGAGGCAGAAAACATGAAAAAATTCCTTGCTGCAGCGCTTTTTGCGTGTTCGCTCTTCTTGGCGGCGCCGCAGGCGCAGGCATATTCCGAGTTGGATTTTCTTGAGGGCAACTGGTATGACGACAACGGCAATCTCTTTGCCATCGTGCGTGACGGCAAGCTCAATACGTTTCGCATGAACATGATCACGATGGCGGGCAGCCCCGGCAACTTCGCCGCCGCCGTGCAGGTGGAAGAACCGAATGGCTTCCGCAACGTCCCCGTCGAATACTCCAATGCAGCGGCAGACAAAGCGGATAGAAACAACCCGTTTTTCCGCCCGACGGTGCAAATGAACGGTGTCAGCGTCCATAAGGAATGGTTCCAAGTGCCTGACGCCGCCTATGACTATCTTGATGGTCACTGGTACGACGCCGACAACAACCTTGTCGCGTTCTTTAGAAACGGCACGTTCAACACATATCCGATGACGTTTTTGAGCTTCTACGGTGTCGGCGGTCACTTCGACAGCATCTTCAAGATCAACGACCACGGCACGGAGAAATATTTCGCGCTGTCGCTACATCCGACGAACGCCGGCAAGCGCATCTCGATCCGTATGCTCGGCGTTGACGATTGGGCATACGACGCTCTGCATCAGTAAACAGGCAAAAGGAAACCGCACGGCGCGATTGACCGTGCGGTTTCTTTTTGCCTGTTTACTGTCTGTCAGCGATCGCTTTTCGACGGCTGTTCGAGTAAATTGAAAAAATCCGGAATCTCAAGCGGCCGATAGAAGTAGAAGCCTTGGATGTAGTCGCAGCCTGCTTCGAGGACGGTTTGAAGTTCCTGTTCCGTCTCTACGCCTTCGACGCAGACTTTTTTGCCGAATTTATGGCACGAGTAGACGATGCTTGAGATGAAGTCACTGCTGTTTTTTGAGTACGCCATCTCTTTCATGAGACTGCGGTCGAGCTTGACGATGTCGGACGGATGTTTCAGAAGAAGTTCGAGCGAGGAGTAGCCGGTGCCGAAATCGTCGAGTGCGAGACGGATGCCGAGATCGCGGCATGCCTCGATGAACTTCTGCAAGGTTGCGGGGCTTTCGTTGTAGTTTGTCTCCGTGAGTTCGGCGACGAGATTTTTGCCGTCCATCGCGTGACGTGCAAGGGTCTGGCGCATGAAGGGCAGAAATTCCGGGTCGAGTACCTGATAATAGCTGACGTTGAAGCTCAGGGAAAAGCGCGGGTTTATGCGGCGTATGCGCTTGGCGTGGATGACTGCCTGCTCGAAGATCCAACGGCCGACAGCGCGGATCTGCTGACTGCGCTCCAAGATGGGGATGAATACGCCCGGCGAGATGTTCGTACCATCATGCGACCAACGGCACAGGAGTTCACCGCTGACGATGCCGAAGCCATCGGCGGAGACCGCCGGCTGTATGACCGTGCGGAAGTTGGCGCAGCCGCGCTCGACATCTTCATTGATCGCGAGCAGAAAGCGGCTGAGATTTTTGCGCGTTTCAAGATTCTGCGGGGAGAAGATGATATAAGGTTCATCTTGCGCTTCCTTCGCGAGATCCAAGAGACTCAGCATATTGGCGATGATCTCATCCGACGCCGTATCGCTTGGTATGTCCTCCATGAGGGCGAGCGAAGAGGGCGTCTGTACGGCAAGCCCGTAGACGGCATAGAGGTTTCGCACGGTCAAGCTGATGAAGTCGAGGATCGTTTTTGGATCTTCATGGGTGCCCGGCGAAAGAATGGCAAGAAAGCGCAGACCATCAAGGCGATAGATCAGCAAATTGTCGCGGAACCGATTGGTAAGACCGGCTGCGATGTCCTTGAGGAGCGCGTCGGAATGACCTCTGCCGCGCAGTTCGTTGATTTCACGGAAATTGTTCAAGCGGAAACCGATGAGGGAAAGGGCGGGATGATCCTTCTGCAGCTCCTGCAATTTGAGTTCGGCGCCCTTTTCGCGAGCAAAGCCTGTGATAGGGTCGACGACGAAATCAATCGCCAGACGCGCGATGCTTCCGGAGAAGAACAGCGGCGTTTCATGTGTCGGATCCCACTTCAAGATGCCGCAGCAGCGAATCCAGAATTCATTTCCCGCATGATCGGTCACGCGATAGCGCAGATCGTGGATATCACGCTTGTTCTCGATGATGTCGGCGATGTCCGCGCGATAGGTTGCGAGATCGTTGGGGCGGCGTATGCACCTTTCCCATTCGCCGAGGAAATTTTTGACGATGTTGCTCTTAAAGGCGAAGGTTTCGCGCATCTGGTCGTTGATATAGAAGAGATTTGTCTGCATGTCGCCGAAGTAGATGTATTGATCTGCAAGCTCGATGGAATCGAGGAAGTTCGGGAAGTCAAAGAAATTCTCCCGCAAAAATACGGAAAGCAGCCCCTTGTCAGCGTCCGCGTCGATTTCTGATGCGGTGCCGCCCGTGCTGCGCAGGATGTCGCGCATACGCAAGATGCGCATGGCAAAGCGCCCGGCGAGATACAAGGCTGCCGTGATGTCGTGCGCGTTGTTCCAATCCGGCACATCGCAGGTGATGAATCCGGACGGCGCATCGTCACGAAAAAGCGGTACAGCGGAGAGGGTGTAAAGTCCGAGCGAAGCGAAGCAGCGACTGGCGAGAGGGTGCTTCTCGGCGAAAACCTGCGTGTCCTTGAAGAGGACGTGCCTGCCGTTCGTCAGCCTGCCGCTCGTCAAGGCGACAGCGGCGCGGACAAGATCATCCGCGGGTTGCCTGTACGGTGTCGTGTCCTTGGCGCTCCATGTGTAGGTAGGCGCGTAGCGTTCCCCTTTGTATTCAAAGACGATGATGCGATGCAGAGAAAAAATCTCGCCCATGTATTCGAATAGTGAAAGGATACCTTCATCAGATTCTTCCGTGTCGACGATTTTTTTCAGGAAAGCTGCAGAAAGATCGCTTTTCTCACAAAATTCATCAAGCCATTCCGAAACGGAGTCCATGATTCTTCCCAACCCCTTTATCAATGTCTATTTGGACGATATTATTATACATGAACTTTCCCCATTCGTCTATTGCTTATAGGAAAAAAGTTTTTGTTTATTGAAAAAATGTTTGGATTTTGTTTATAATTTTTTGCAGACGCTCGGCAAGATTTCGAAAGCTGTGTCAAGGTTGATGCCGATGACACAGGAAGGCGTGCGTAAGGAATGCGGGGATTCGCTCGGAAATGACACTCTTTTGTTTGGGAATATTTCGTGTTATAATGGCTTCATGAAGTTTTTGCGGCAAAATGTGAACGTCGTTGAAAAGCCGTTGGGCTTGTTAGGGGAGAACTATGTGGAAGAAGATTTTTGGCAAAGCGCCTTTGCCGAAAAACGAAGCGGCGCTTCTTGACATCGAGCGTTCGCGCCTGCCGCGCCATGTTGCTGTCATTATGGACGGCAACGGACGTTGGGCGAAAGGGCAGGGCTTTTTGCGCACGGTTGGTCATCGTGCAGGCGTTGATACGCTGCATGACATTTTGGATACGGCGATTGACCTGAAGCTTGAGGTGCTGACCGTTTATGCTTTTTCGACGGAGAACTGGAAGCGCCCACATGAAGAAGTCGATTTCCTTATGCGTCTTTTTTCGGAATATCTCGATAAAGAGGAGCGGGAAATGCACGAGAAAAACGTGCGCATCCGCTTCATCGGGCGCGTTGATGAGCTGACGCCCGAGCTGATTCAGCGTGTGCGTCATGCCGAAGCGTTAATGAAGGACAACACGGGAGTAAACTTCTGCGTTGCTGTCAATTACGGCGGACAGGATGAGATTTGCCGCACGGCGCAGGAACTGGCGAGAAAGGTGCAGGAGGGCGCGCTTTCTCCCGAGGAGATCACGTCGGAGTCTTTTGAAACGGCGCTCGATACGAAAGAACTGCCGCCCGTCGATCTCGTGATCCGCACGAGCGGCGATATGCGTCTGAGCAACTTCCTGCTTTGGCAGACGGCGTATGCGGAGTTCTGGTTCACGGAGACGAATTGGCCCGATTTCAAGCCCGCTTGCTTTTTGGAGGCGATCCGCGACTATGCGGGCCGCGAACGGCGCTTCGGCGGAATTAAGGGAAAATGAAGGGGATTGCCCCGTTAAAGAGGTGCGTGGTTTGCTTACAAGGATTATTACGGGCGTCGTCGGCATGGCTCTCGCTGCTTTCGTCATTATGCAGGGGGATTGGCTCTATGCCGTCTGCGCCATTTTGCTTTCGTTTGCCGCATGGTACGAGTATGTTTCGGCATTTGAGCATGTGGGAAAGCCTCTCGCAAGGCTCGTGGGGTTCGTCGTCATTTCTCTTTTCGGTACTGCCGCTTGGCTTTGGGGCAGTGCGTGGCTCGTCGCCATCGCGACGCTTGCCGTACTGTTGGTGTTTGCTGAGGCGGTTTTCCGTCATCGTCGTTTCGCTGTCGATCAGGTATGCTTTTCTCTTGCGGGTATTTTTTATGTCGGCTTTTGTTTTGCGCACCTCATTTTGCTGCGCTTTGCGGCGCAGGATGTCGTACTGGCGACGCCCGTCGGCGATATGACGCTTGGCTGCGCGTTCCTTTGGATCATGTTCCTCGGCACATGGTCGAGCGATACTTTCGCTTACTTTGCAGGCTCCTTTTTCGGCAGCCGCAGACTGTGTCCGGAGATCAGCCCGAAAAAGACGGTCGAGGGCTTTTTGGGGGGGCTTGTCGGGACGACGGCAGTCGTTGCGGCACTCGGCGGGGCGCTCGGATTTTCCGTGCCGCTGATGGCTTTTTTGGGCGGGCTTCTCGCATGTGCCGCGACGGTCGGCGATCTTGCAGAATCGCTCATCAAACGCTATGCGGGCGTCAAGGATTCGGGGCGCTTCTTTCCGGGACACGGCGGTGTTTTGGATCGGTTCGACAGTGTGATGTTCACGGCGCCCTTCGTTTATTATTTTATCCAAGTCGTTGGCTTGGCGGGAGTTTGAGATATGAAGAAACTTGCGATTTTGGGTTCGACCGGTTCGATCGGTCGTCAGACGGTCGATGTGGCGCTCGCGCACCCGGAACTTTTTTCTGTGTCCGTGCTTGCGGCGAACGCGAACGATGCGCTGATCGAAGAGCAGATTCGAGCGCTTTCTCCCGAGCTTGCCGTGCTCGCCGATGATGAGGCGGCGGCAAGGCTCAAGGCGCGATACGTTGGCAGGACGCGCATCGAGGGTGGACGCGAGGCTTTCGTCGCGGCGGCGGCATATCCGTCCGTCGATATTGTTGTCACGAGCATGATGGGATTCGCTGGTCTTGCACCGACGATGAAGGCGCTCGATGCGAAGAAGGACATCGCGCTCGCGAACAAGGAAACGCTTGTCGTCGCGGGTGAGCTTGTGATGGCGAAAGCGCGCGAGGTCGGCGCGGCGATCCTGCCGGTAGACAGCGAGCATTCAGCGCTTTTTCAGTGTTTGCAGGGCGAGAAGGCGCGGTGCGTCGAGCGTATCATCCTCACGGCTTCCGGCGGGCCTTTCCGCGGCAAGACGCGCGATGCGCTCGAAAAAGCGACGGTCAAGGAATGCCTTGCCCATCCGACGTGGCAGATGGGACAGAAGATCACGATTGATTCGGCAACGCTCGTCAATAAGGGGCTTGAGGTCATTGAGGCGCATTGGCTCTATGATGTATCTTACGATGCGATTGAAGTCGTCGTGCATCCCGAGAGCATCATTCATTCGATGGTCGGCTTCATGGACGGCGCCGTTATGGCGCAGATCGGTCCTGCCGACATGCGTCTGCCGATTCAGTACGCCCTGACGTATCCGACGCGTCAGCCGTCGAATTTCGAGCGGCTTGATTTTTCTAAGATCGCCGGACTTTCTTTTGAAAAACCCGACAGGGAGACGTTTCGCGGTCTTCCTCTCGCGTATGAGGCGGGGCGCGCAGGCGGTACGATGCCATGCGTCTTGAATGCTGCGAATGAAGTCGCTGTCGCAGCGTTTCTCAGAGGCAGGATTCGCTTCCTTGATATTTATGCGATCATCGAGAATACGATGGAAAAATGCGGTGTACGGAAGGCGCCGACGCTTGATGATCTCTTTGCCGTCGATGAGGAAGCTCGCCGCGTGGCGCAGGGCTTCTTGCAGCAAATAGGGGGTTGAGATGGTTTTAACGCTTTTTGCCGCTGTTTTTGTATTCGGCATCCTTGTTATCGTGCATGAACTTGGACATTTCGCTGCGGCGAAGCTCACGGATATGCGCGTGGACCGTTTTGCCATCGGCTTCGGTCCGAGAATATTCAAGTATAAGCGCGGTGAGACGGAGTATTCGCTGCGCGCTTTGCCGTTGGGCGGGTTCAACGATATCGCAGGCATGGATGCGGCGAGCAATATGGCAGGGGAGCGCGGCTACTGCGCGAAGTCTATACCTGCGCGAATGATCGTGATTCTTGCCGGTTCCTTTATGAATCTCATTTTGCCGATTTTTCTTTTTTTCGGCATTTTCTTTTTCGCGGGCGTTTCGACGCCTTCACCAGAGCCTGTGCTTGGTACTGTCGTGGCGGGGCATCCGGCAGCTGGCGCGGGGCTTCTCGCGGGCGACCGCATCGTAGCTATCGAGGGGACGCCGGTGACGTCGTGGCAGGATATTACATCTCTCATCAAGGATGCCGGCGGCAAGGTTTTGCGCGTCGAGTACGAGCGTGCGGGTGAACGACAGACGACGAGCGTCATTCCTGTCTACAACGCACAGGAAAAGCGTTCCCTCATCGGCATCAGCGCATCGGCTGTGACGCGTATGCCGGGCTTTTTTGAATCGGTCGAGCTTGCTTTCACGCGCACGGGAACGACGCTCATGATGATGCTTTCGATGCTCGGACAGATCTTCACGGGTGAACAGCAGGCAGATCTTGCAGGACCCATCGGCGTCGCACAGATCGCGGGCGAGGCGGCGCAGATCGGCATCGTGCCGCTTTTGAGTCTCACCGCGCTCTTGAGTCTCAATCTTGCGATCATCAACTTGTTCCCGATTCCGGCGCTCGACGGCGGTCACTTCTTGACGCTTGTCGTCGAAGCTGTGCGCGGCAAGCCGCTTTCCGGCAAGGCGATGCACTATGCGCAGATGTTTGGCATATCGCTGCTCGTACTTTTGATGCTCTATGCGACGAAGAACGACATCATGCGCATCTTTGTAGGCGGTTGAATGGTTTTTGCCGCCGAAGATAAAGAAGGGTAGATCATGCAGAGGAAAATCACACGGCAAATCCATATCGGCTCGGTCGCAGTCGGCGGCGGTGCGCCCGTCTCCGTGCAGTCGATGACGAATACAAAGACGCAGGATGCGGCGGCGACGGTTGCACAGATCGAAGCGCTCGCCGCTGCGGGCTGCGACATCGTGCGCATCGCCGTGCCCGATAAGGCTGCGGCGGCGAACATCGGTGTGATCAAGGCGCGTACGAAGGTGCCGCTCGTCGCCGATATCCATTTCGACTATCGCCTGGCGCTCAAAGCGATCGAGCAGGGAATCGATGCGCTCCGGCTCAATCCCGGCAATATCGGCGGTGCGGAGAATGTGCGTCGTGTCGCCGAAGCGGCGAAAGCGCACGGCATACCGATCCGCATCGGTGTCAATGCCGGCTCTTTGGATAAGCGTCTCTTGGAAAAACATGGCGGCGTCACGGCGGAGGCTCTCGTCGAGTCTGCCTTGGAACATGTGCGCCTCTTGGAAGAGCAGGATTTTCATGATATGAAGATTTCCCTCAAGGCGCACGACGTACCGCTGACGCTCGCAGCGTATCGATTGATGAGCGAGCGATGCGATTATCCGCTGCATCTCGGTATCACGGAAGCAGGTACGGTGCGCTCGGGCATCGTCAAGTCGGCGGTCGGTATCGGCGCGCTTCTTGCTGAAGGCATCGGCGACACGCTGCGCGTTTCTTTGACGGGCGATCCTGTCGTCGAGGTGCGCGTCGCGCGTGAGATCTTGAAGGCTTTGGGGCTGCGCGATTTCGGCCCTACTTTGATCTCCTGTCCGACATGCGGCAGGACGGCGATCGACCTTCCTTCGATAGCCGAGCGCGTGGAGGAGAGACTCAGCGGCATCGCGCAGCCGATACATGTCGCAGTCATGGGCTGCGTCGTCAACGGTCCGGGCGAAGCGCGCGGCGCCGACGTTGGCATTGCGGGCGGCAAGGGCGTAGGACTTGTCTTTCGAAGGGGCGAAGTCGTGCGTCAGGTCAAGGAAGAAAATCTCGTCGAGGAGCTGTTTTGTGAAATCGACAGCATCTTGGCAGAACAGGAAAATTGAGAAAACGAGCCTGTTTTGAGCGTAGGCTTGTCGGTATAGAGCAGGGCATCGCGCCCAAATGAGGAGGAGCTTTTCATTGCTTACATCGAAATTATACGCACCGACGTTGCGCGAAGTGCCGTCTGACGCTGAGATCACGAGCCATCGGCTCATGCTGCGCGCGGGAATGATCCGCAAGGCAGCGGGCGGTGTTTATACATATTTGCCTCTTGCATGGCGTACGATCAGGAAAATCGAGCAGATCATCCGCGAGGAAATGGACGCGGCGGGCGGACAGGAGCTTTGTATGCCGATCATGCAGCCGGCGGAGATATGGCAGGAGTCGGGACGTTGGAGTGTTTTTGGCTCGGAGATGTTTCGCTTGAAGGACTGTCATGGTCGCGAGTTCTGCCTTGGTCCGACGCATGAGGAGATGATTACGACGCTTGTGCGCGATGAGGTGCGTTCTTACAAACAGTTGCCGCTCCTCTTGTATCAGATCCAGAACAAGTATCGCGATGAGATTCGCCCGCGTTTCGGATTGATGCGCAGCCGCGAATTTATCATGAAGGATCTCTATTCCTTTGACAAGGACGAGGCGGGCGCCGATCTTTCCTACAAGAAAATGTACGACGCCTATACGAATGTATTCACGCGCTGTGGCTTGAAGTTCCGTCCTGTAGAGGCGGACTCGGGCGCGATCGGCGGCAATCATACGCACGAGTTCACGGTGCTCGCCGCCGCGGGCGAGTCGGAGATCGCCTGCTGCACGTCATGTGATTACGCCGCGAACGTGGAAAAGGCGGAGCTTCTTCCCATCGACACGCCGGAAGAAGAGCCGTTGCCTTTGAAGAAAGCCGCAACGCCTGCTTGCAAGACCATCGAACTTGTGGCTGATTTTCTGCACGCACCGCTCGAAAGGACGATCAAGGCGGTTGCTTTTCAGGATGAAAATGATGCGCTCGTGCTCGCTTTCGTGCGCGGCGATCACGAAGTCAACGATGTGAAGCTGCAGAACACCGTCGGCGCGACGGAGCTTCGCATGGCGGCTGAGGCGGCGATTGAAGCGGCAGGCGGCGTTGCAGGTTTCATGAGTCCCATCGGCATTAAAAAGGGCACGAAGATCGTCGTTGACAGCACGGTCATGAACATGAAGAACGCTATCGCGGGTGCGAATGAAGTCGATGTGCATTATACGGGCGTGAATCCTGTGCGCGACTTTGCCGACGTCATCGTCCGAGACATCCGCCTCATGACGGCGGATGATCCTTGCCCGCACTGCGGAGCGCCCGTCAAGATCACGCGCGGCATTGAGGCGGGGCAGGTCTTTAAGCTCGGTACGAAGTACAGCGAGGCGCTCGGCGCGACGTTCCTCGATGAAAATGGCAAGGAAAAGGCGCTCTTCATGGGCTGCTACGGCATCGGCGTCGGCAGGACGATGGCGGCTGCCATCGAGCAGCACAACGATGCGCACGGCATTATATGGCCGCGTTCTATTGCGCCGTACGAAGTCGTCATCGTTCCCGTCAACGCAAAGACGCCCGAGCAAATGACGCTCGCTGAAAAGATCTATAAGGAGCTTCGTTCGGCAGGCATTGACGTTATTCTTGACGACCGCAAGGATCGTGCGGGTGTGAAGTTCAAAGACGCTGATCTTATCGGCTATCCGCTGCGCATTACGGTCGGTCCGAAGGCTTTGGAAGAGGGAAAAATCGAGCTTAAGGTGCGCCGTTCGGGCGAGAGTGTTGACTGCACGCAGGAAGAGTATTTGAGAAAGGTGCAGGAGCTTTTGAAAGAGCTTTGATTTTACTGAGGTGCATGGGGCAGAACAGCTCGCTGAGAAAGGGGAAGGAACATCATGGAAGGGGAAATCCTTTGGAAGAAGGATCACTATGTCATACGTTACTTCGAGGGCGGCAATGAGCATTTGCAGCCGCTTGCTTTGGGCGATGAGATCGAAGTTTTCGTCAACGCCGCATGGAAAAAGGTAAAGGTGGAGGAAAAGAACGGTGAACCTGTTCTCGTCGGCGTCGGCTACGGCGACGGCATCGGCTGCCAGGCGCGTTTTGAAAAGAAGTAGCCGGAGGCGATAAGCATGGAGAAAATTGGCATAGTTTTTGCCGGCGGCAACGGCAACAGCGCTTATCAAATGGGCGCATGGAAAGCGCTGCGCAGCTATGAGCTTGAGACTGCCGTGAGCGTCGTCTCGGGGACGTCTTTTGGCGCCCTGAATGCCATGATGTTTGCGGCCGACGGCTATGGACATGCGGAAGCGATGTGGCAGAATGCCGCAAAGCTCAAGATTTCGAATGTGCCGATCACGAAGCTCAAGGAAATTTACGACATTCTTTTGACAAGCGGGCTTTCCGGCGTGTCGTTTGAACAGTTCCTCGCGCTCTTTGGTCACGGTCTTTTTGACGAAAAAAGTTTTTCTGAATTTCTGACCGAGCATTTGGAACTCTCGAAGGTGCGCGAAACGATTGAGCATATCTTCATCGGTACGACGAAATTTCCTGAGTTCGAGCCGAGCTATTATGATCTCCTTCGCTATCCAGAAAAGATGCGGCGCGTTCTTTTGACAGCGGCGAACGCGCTGCCGATTCTTTATTCGCAGCTGCGTTTTTCGAGCGGCGTTGTGCTCTGGGAAGGCAGTTTTACGGATCTTTCGCCGCTTCTTCCCGTCTATGAAGCTGGCGTACGCCTGATCTTCGTGCTTCATTTATCGCAAAGAAGTTCTGTGCAGAAGAGCCTTTATCCCGATGCGAAGATTTATGAACTTTTCCCGCGACCAGATTTTTCCGACCGACCGGGCTGCGTCGATTTCACGCGTCTCGCTGTTGAAAAACGCATGAAAGAGGGCTACGGCGATATGGTGGACTTGATTCAAAAGCTTACGAAAGAGGGGATCGTAAGCTGCCCTATCGGCGATAAGCTCAAGGAGGTCAAGGCGAAGGAAGGAGACTTTTTGAAGCAGGCGAAGCGGGCGGAGGATCGGGAAGCGGATAGAAAGCGCGGCGAGATCGTGGATCTTTTGACGGAGAAGTGAAGGATAGATGCGCCTTTTTACGGTTCGCCTGCCGCATGTATGCCTGGTTTAGAATACTTTTGCGAGGGGGTTGCGCATGAGATACGAAAGGACTGCAGAGTGGTTCATGGCGGCAATTCTGGCGGCATTGTCGTGGACTTCGGCAGTTTCTGCTGAGAGTATGGAATCGGCTGGCAATGCCGTCGCTGCGAAGCCGCCTGCTGCTCAAAACGCCGGAACTGGTACGAATGCCGCCGGAACGGCGATGGATGAGGCTGCATGGGAAGCGGCGCTCGCGGCCGGTGCGGCGGTGAGCGCTGTACATGGGACAGTGCCGCAGGAGACGACGGCTGCACCACAGGAGGAAGCTTCAACCGCCGTGAGCAGTGAAAGCGGCGCAGCCGCCGCCGCACCGCAGCCGGATGCCGCAGCGGCTGCAGCGCCATCACAACCGATGCAAGAGATGCAGCCGACACAGGAAATACAGCCGGCACAGGAGCTGAAAGCTGCGCAGGAAGTGCATACGGTACAGGAAGCACAGTCCAAACAGGCAGAAACACAAGCCGAAAATGCAGCGCTTATGCCAAATGCAGCGTCGCGCATCAAAGAACTCATGCAGAAGTTTCGGCTTTCAGGCGATCCGAAGAGCGGCGCCTACAGCTGGATATATACCTCGCCGACTTGGACAGCGGAAGCCGTCAGCCGCCCTGCTGCGGGCAGCAGCTACTTCCTGCTTGCAGGAGCAGAGAGTCTGCGGTTTCAATCCCTCGACTGCGATGAGGTATGGTATTTCCATGAAGGCTGCGGTATGAAGATGACCATACTTCTCGCCGACGGTACGGTGCGCACCTTTGAATTGGGCGTACAGGGGCAGGCGATGCCGATGATTCTGCTTCCCAAGGGACAGATTTTTGCGGCGGAAAATATCGTTCCCACAGGCTATAGTTTCATCAGCTGCATGACGGTTCCCGCTCTGGCGACGACGGGGATTCGCGTCTGGCAGCGTGAGGAGCTTTTGCTGCGCTATCCGCAGGCGAAGGATCTGATCGAGCGCTACACCGATGCGCCGCTCGTGCAGGGGACTGTATCCAATGGTGCGAGCGACGCGGGCATGGCGGCGAACGGAACGCAGTCATATCCGCCGGACGAAGCAGCGGCAAAGACGCTGCCGCAGATAAATGCAGCGGCGCAAACAGGGGGCGAGGTTCATGGCCGAAATGGCGCATATAAAGACTTTGGAGAAGATTCGTGAGGATTGCTATAAAAGTGTCAAACGGTATGCCGTCCTGGGGGCGGCGAATGCGATCAACCCGATTCCCGGAATTGACATCGGTGTTGACGCGGGGCTTTGTCTGCGCATGATGGCGGATATGCGAAGCCGCTTCGGACTTTCCAAAGAAGCGGAAGGCAAGCTGCGTCGCTACGACATTCTCGTGCCGCTCGTGAAGAAGGTGTTTGATTATGCCACGAAAGAGGGCGTGATGATTCTTTTGAAGAGCTTTGGCAAGCGCTATCTCGGCAAAACGACGGCGAAGTATGTGCCTTTTCTGGGGCAGGGAATCGCCGCAGCGGCGGGTTATGGCATGATGCGATGGTTTGCAAGGCGGTATATTGATGATTGCTATGAACTCGCCTGTTTAGCGTATGACAACGATATTACGATTACCGTGGATGCGAAAGTCGTATCTTAGCCACATGGAAAGATTCATTCATCAACCATCAGAAAAAAGGGGCGACGGCGTGAATAAGGTGATCGTGAAAGTCACAGGCGAGCAGACGGATGCAGCGGGAGATGTCAGCCGCATAGAGATGACGGCTCTGGGTGAACATTATTTCCGTAATGGCAAGCATTATATCATCTATGAGGACACTTCACTTGCCAAGGGGGCGCCGGCGTCAACGATGCTCAAGGTCGCGTCGGATTCTCTGACGCTGACGAGACGCGGCGCCGTGGAGCAAGAGCAGCATTTCTCGCCGCAGTCTGAGAGCCGCAGCCGCTATCAGACGCCCTTCGGCGATCTCGATCTCTGCGTTGCGACGCAGCGTCTTGACATCGCTTACGGATCTGTTTCGGGCAGCATTGATGTCGCTTACGATATGCATATCAATGGCGAGTGGCAGTCGGCAAATGAACTGCACATCGAGGTTGAGGCGGATATATCGGAACGGCAGAAGCTGAATTAAGCCTTTTTGATTTAGGAGGATTTTTTTGGACATCAAAGAACAGTTGGGCGCGGCGATTCGGCAGGCGGCGGAACGGGCGATCGCTGACGGTGTATTTCCATCAGCCGAGCTTGCCGACATCCTGCTCGAAGTGCCGCCGGAGAAGAAATTCGGCGATTTCGCCACGAACTTTGCCATGCAGTCGGCGCGTGTTTTTCGCATGAATCCGCGAAAGATTGCTGAAGAGCTCATGGTGCGCATCGAAGGCGATTGGCTCGATCATGCGGAGATCGCAGGTCCTGGCTTCATCAATTTTTATCTCAAGGGCAATGTACTCTATGATCTGCTGCGTGCGATCTACGAGCGCGGAGAATTGTACTTCCATCTGCCGCAGAAAGATACGGCGCCCATCATGGTCGAGTATGTGAGCGCAAATCCGACGGGGCTTCTGCACGTCGGACATGGACGCGGCGCGGCGGTTGGCAGTGCGCTCGTCAATTTGCTGCGTGCGGCGGGCTATTCTGTCCACAGCGAATACTATATCAATGACGCAGGGCATCAGATCGACAACCTCGCGGCTTCAGTCAATGCGCGTTATCTGGAGCTTTTGGGAAAGGATGCGCCGTTCCCCGAGGACGGCTACCACGGCGCGGATATCATTGATACGGCAAAAGGCATTGTGGAAGCTGAGGGCGAACGCTACCTTTCGATGCCGGAAAGAGAGCGTCTTGCCGCCTTCAAGGAAATCGCGCTTAGAGAAAAGCTCGGGCGATTGAAGGAACATCTGGTATCGTTCAATGTGACGTTTGATGAGTGGTTCAGTGAGCGTACGCTGCATCCTCAGGCTGTGCATGATGCCTGTCAGGCGCTCAAGGAGAAAGGGAAGGCTTACGATAAGGACGGCGCTCTGTGGCTGCGCTCGACGGAATATGGCGATGACAAGGATCGCGTCGTCATACGCGACAATGGTGTGCCGACGTATCTTGCGGCGGACATCGCCTACCATCAAAACAAGTTCGAGCGCGGCTTCGGTCATCTCATCAATATATGGGGCGCCGATCACCACGGCTACGTCTGCCGTGTCAAGGCGGCGATGCAGGCGCTTGGCTATGATCCGACGCACTTGGAAGTTTTGCTCTTGCAGATGGTCAGCCTGTATCGAGGCGGCGAACTCGTGAAGATGTCGAAGCGCACGGGCGAAAGCGTGACGCTCGAAGAGCTTATCGAAGAAGTCGGCACGGATGCGGCGCGTTACTTCTTCCTCATGCGCTCATTGGACAGCCAGCTCGATTTCGATCTCGATCTTGCGAAGTCACATTCCAACGAGAATCCCGTCTACTATATTCAGTATGCGCACGCGCGAATCGCCAGCATCTTCCGGCAGGCGAAAGAGGCTGGGATCGCTGCAGACGATGCGCCGGATTTCTCGCGCCTTGTTGACGAGGCGGAAATCGCACTCATTAAGAAGATCGAAGAATACACGGAAGAGATCGAACGTGCGGCGAAAGAGCGCGCACCGCATCGCATCGCGCGCTTTGCTTATGATACGGCGGGGCTTTTTCACAGCTTTTACAATAAGTGCCGCATCGTGGGCGTGGAGCCTATGTTGTCGAGCGCTCGCTTGGCGCTCGTCACGGTGGCGGGAAATGTTTTGCGCCATGCGCTGGGAATTCTTGGCATTTCCGCGCCGGAGAAGATGTGACGGGGAAGCAGGAGGTTATGATTTTGGAAAATATGGAGTACGCGAATCGTTCGGAAACAGACGTGGCTCATGATATTTTGAGTGAAAAAAATGAAGCGATGTACTATAAGGAACTTGTCATGGAAGTTATCGACAAGAAGCGCAAGCCTGTACAGTCGCTTGCTCAGGCGATATCGGAAGTCTATACGCTGATCAATATGGACAGCCGCTTTCACTACGAGGGCGAGGGGAAATGGGGCTTGACGGAATGGAATCCGCCGGAAGTCAAGCGTACGCATACCACGCGTGCGGGCGCAGCAGCGGGCTCTAAGACTTCGCGCCGCCGTGAGAAATTATTGGAGGGCATACAAGAGGAGTAAGGCTTTCGTAAGATCAGGAGGAAAACATGGCAAAGTATATTTTTGTTACGGGCGGCGTCGTTTCATCTCTTGGCAAGGGTATCACGGCGGCTTCTTTGGGGCGGCTTTTGAAAAATCGCGGCATCAAAGTCACGATTCAGAAGTTTGATCCCTATATCAATATTGATCCCGGAACGATGAGCCCGTACCAGCACGGCGAGGTCTTTGTCACGGACGACGGCGCGGAGACGGATCTCGATCTAGGGCATTACGAGCGCTTTATCGACATCAGTCTCACCAAAAATTCCAATATCACGGCGGGCAAGGTATATAACAATGTTCTGACGAAGGAGCGCCGCGGCGACTATCTTGGCAAAACGGTGCAGGTCATTCCGCACATCACGAACGAGATCAAGCAGCGCGTCTATGATGTGGCGGCGGCGGACGGCGCCGATGTCGTTATTACAGAGATCGGCGGCACGGTCGGCGATATCGAGAGCCTGCCTTTCCTCGAAGCGATCCGCCAAGTCAAGAAAGAGGTTGGCCGCTACGACGTCCTTTACATCCATGTGACGCTTGTGCCGTACATCTCGGCGGCGGGCGAGCTCAAGACGAAGCCGACGCAGCACAGCGTCAAAGAGCTGCGCGGCATCGGCATTCAGCCGGACATTCTCGTATGCCGTGCGGAAAAGGCGATATCAAGCGATATGAAGGAAAAGCTCGCGCTTTTCTGCGATGTGGATAAGAACGCCGTCATTGAAAATCTCACGGCGCCGACGATCTACGAAGTGCCTTTAATGATGGCGAAGGAAGGACTCGACAAGATCGTATTGGAAAAGCTCCACATGGACTACAGTCCGGCGAATATGGAAGAGTGGGAGAAGATGGTCTTTAAGATCAAGCATCCTGCGAAGAAGGTCAAGGTCGCTATTGTCGGCAAGTATGTGGATCTGCCCGACGCTTACATGTCGGTGACGGAGGCTCTGCACCATGCGGGAATTGCGAACGATACAGATGTCAAGATCGCTTGGGTCAATTCGGAGGCGATCGAGGCGGCGGACGTTGATCTCAGTGAAGTATTTGCAGGGTGCAAAGGCGTACTCGTACCGGGCGGCTTCGGTGACCGCGGTGTTGAGGGCAAGATTCGCGCTGTGCAGTATGCGCGGGAGAACGGCATCCCGTTCCTCGGTCTTTGCCTTGGTATGCAGTGCGCCGTCATCGAGTTTGCGCGTCACGTCTGCGGCATGACGGACGCACACTCGACGGAGTTTAACCACGAGACGAAGCATCCCGTCATCGATCTCATGCTTTCCCAGAAGGACGTTGAGGACAAGGGCGGAACGATGCGTCTGGGCGCTTATCCATGCAGTCTCAAGGACGGTTCCAAGAGTCTCGCAGCGTATGGCGCCAAGGAGATCAGTGAGCGTCATCGCCATCGCTACGAGTTCAACAACGATTTTCGTGCCGACCTTGAGCGTGCAGGTCTTGCCGTCGCGGGGACTCTGCCCGATGACAGCCTCGTTGAGATCGTCGAGGTCAAGGATCATCCGTGGTTTGTCGGCTCGCAGTTTCATCCCGAGCTAAAATCGCGTCCGAATCATCCGCATCCGTTGTTCCGCGATTTCGTCAAAGCGGCTCTTGAGGTAAAATGAAAAAACTTTTGCAGCTGTTTTTGGCGGCGCTTTTTTTCAGCGCCGCCGTTTTTTCGGAAAATACCGCGGCTTTGGCGGCTGAACAAAGAGCGGAGTGCGGCATCGTCGAGGGCTTCTACGGCAGACCGTGGACGGAAGCCGAGCGGCGTACGATGCTGCATTTCATGGGGGCGCACGGCATGAGCCTCTATGTCTATGCGCCGAAGGACGATCCGTACCATCGCGAGAAGTGGCGCGAGCCGTATCCGCTGCAGGAAATGCTCGCATTGAAGCGTTTGGCTGCTGAAGCGCGCGCGGCGGGCGTCGAGATTGTTTTTGCCGTATCGCCGGGGATTGACCTGCGCTTTTCGGGCTGGGCAGGCGAAGCGGATTTTCAGATGCTGATGCGAAAATTGGAATCGGTGCATGTGCTGGGCATCCGTCGGTTTGCCGTATTTTTCGACGATATTGAGCATAAGGACGGCGCAGAGCAGGCACGTTTCCTTAATCGCGTGAATGAAGAAGTTTTGACGCGTCATCTTACGGAAAAACCGCTGCTTGTCGTGCCGACAGAGTATTTTTTGCGCGATATGAAAGACGGGAATCGAGCGAAAGCGTATACGCGCGAATTTGCCGCACGATTGGATAAGGACATCATCGTACTCTTCACGGGTGCGGAGGTTGTGCCTGAGGGCATCAGCGCTGAGGATATGGCGGATGCGGAACGTCTTTACGGGCGGTCGCTCGGTGTTTGGTGGAACTACCCGGTGACGGACTATCTGCCGGGGAAGCTCGCGCTTGGTCCCGTACAGGGGTTGGACGAGGTCACAGCACAGCGTGCGCCCGTATTTTTGATGAATCCGATGGAAAAGCCGTATCTGTCGCGTATCGCCTTGGCAACGGGCGCGGCATGGCTCTCGTCGCCGTCGTCGTATGATGCGGAAGCGGCGTGGCGCGAGGCGATTTATGCGCAATACGGCAGTCTGGCGGCGGATATGGAGCTGTTCGCACTCCACTCGCGGCGCATGGAGAAGAATTGGGCGCATACGGGCGCTCTTGATGCGCCTGCGCTCAAAGCGCAAATGGATGCATTTTGGCGAAAGGCGGAACACGGGGAACCTGCAAAAAAGGAAGCGGATGTTCTTGCGCACGAGTTTGCACGTTTAAAACAAGCCGCTAAGCATTTGGAGGAAAAATTGCCGCTTGAGATCTCTGCCGAATGTCTGCCTCAGATCAAGCTTCTTGCACGCTACGTGGAAGCTGGCGAAACGGTACTGGCGATGGAAAAGGTACGGCGCGAGGGAAGCGTCGCACAGGAGACGGCGCTTTACGAAAAAATTCGAGAGATTCCGACCGCAGGACAGGAAAAAGATGAGCCGCGCATCTCCGAGCAAGTGCTTGCCGACTTTATTGCAAAAGCGAAAATATGGCATGATAGGGGAAAGGAGATCGGAAGCGTACCTCTGTCGCATGACTTTGCAAAGCGAACGACGGCGGGGGCGGGATCCGTTCCATAAAGAAGAGCGGCTCACACAAAAAGTGTGCAGCCGCTCTTCTTTATGGAACACAAAAAAGCAGCCCTGCGGCTGCTTCCTTTAACAAAAATGGTCGGGATGACAGGATTCGAACCTGCGACCTCATCGTCCCGAACGATGCGCTCTACCAAGCTGAGCCACATCCCGACAACAATAGGTATTATACTATGAGGATTTCAGAAATGCAATAGGGAAAGAGAAAATTTTTACCATACTATGAAGCCCCAAGAGGTCAAGCCGCAGGCGCAGACCGATTGGCTAGGCTTCTGTAAGGGCGGCGCACAATGTCCACAAAGTGGACGTTTGTGCGTGTAGCTTACCATGAAACCCCAAGAGGTCAAGCCGCAGGCGCAGACCGATTGGCTAGGTTTCTGTAAGGGCGGCGCACAATGTCTACGAAGTAGACGTTTGTGCGCGTGGATTGTAAAGAAGGCGCTGATAAATACAGTTACCCAGATTTGCAAAGGGAAAACAGAAATGTGTTTTGGACAGAAGAAGTTCGTCTATGGAGCAGGATTTTTCATGGGCTTTGGGGAATAAGAACGAGAGAATGTAGAAAGGTGTTTTGGTGGAGGTGGATGAATGTTCTATCTCTTTTTCATTTTTTGTGTGTCCACTTTTGGGATTGGCGCTTGGCTTGGCTATGAGGGGAAAATCTGGGAAGCTGGCGTCATGCTTTTTCTGAGCGGATCTTCGCTTTTTTATGCGATAGGTCTGCGCGGCAAGAAGCAGCGGCTGCAGCTGAAAAAAGCGCGTCTGCAGAACTTGCCGGAGGCGCGTGCCAAGCTTTTTGCATCGAGTTTTTCCAAAGCGGTCAATGACTACGATGCGCTGCAAACGTTACGCCAAGAGATCAAGGATCGCGAGATGACGCAGGAACTCGTATCGCTGCAGCATGTCGCGGGCAATATGCTGCGCTACTTGGAGCGCAATCCTGAACGCATCGCAGCAGCGGAGGATTTCATCGAGATCTACCAGGAGAAGGCGGTCGTCATGCTGCGCCAGTATCTCGAACTTGAGGATACGCAGCTTGCTTCCGACGAGGTGGTGCAGGCGAAGGCGCGCGTCAAGGATATGCTTTTTTCGCTGCGTACAGCGTATGAGGCGGAGTTCGAGCGTGTTCTCAACTATCAGATTTTGGATCTCAATGCGGAGATTGAAGTTCTGCAGCATTCGATGAAGGGACAGGCGACGGGCAAGACGGACGCTCTATCCGCTGTGGATGATCAGCCGTTCGTACGTCGCGGCGGGGTGCGCTCGGTGTACGATACAGGTGCGGCGTCGGTTTTTTTGCAAAAGATATCGAGCCTCGCACGTGGTACGAGCGCTATACCGCAGGAACTTTACTGGCAGGTCGTACGCCGCAAGATCAAGGCGTCGCTTCTTGGCATATTTTTCGGCGGCTTCGGCGCGCATAAATTTTTTCTTGGCAAGAATTTTCAAGGCGTTGGCTATATTGCATTTCTCTGGACGGGGCTGCCGATTTTCGTCGGTTTCATCGAGGGGGTGCGTTGGCTCTTCATGCCTGTGGATGATTTTTATTTTTCTTATTGTGATGGGGAGTAAGGAGAGGGCGACATGGCGGAAATCAATCTGGAAGATCTTTTGAGCAAGCGTACGCAGCAGAACGTGGAAGCGGCGCCGGAGATCGAGCCGGAAAAGGAGCTTGCACGCATCGCGCAGGCGGTCGAGGAGCTGACGCCGACGGAGCGTGCTGAAGTAGAGAAAATCAAGGACGAACTCGACCTCACGGATTCAGCGGCGATCATCGACTTCGGCACGGCGGCGCAGAAGAATATTGCCGACTTCTCGGACAGTATCCTGAGTAATGTGCGGGCGAAGGACAGCGGCTACGTTGGCGATCTTCTGGGAGAGCTTTTGGCAAATGTCAAGGGATTCGAGCCGAAAACGGCAGACGGCGGCTTTTTGAAGAAGCTGCCGCTCGTCGGCTCCCTCGTCGGCAAGGCGGAGACGATGATGCAGGGCTATGAGAAGGTGTCCGTGCAGGTCGAGAAGGTCAAGACTTCCTTGCAGAAGGCGCGTATGCTCATGATGAAGGATGTCACGATGCTCGACGGTCTCTTTGCAAAGAATCTTGAGTACTTCAAGATGCTGGAGCTTTACATTCGCGCGGGCGAAGAGAAGATGCAGGAGATGCGCGAAGTCACGCTGCCAAAGCTGCGTGCGCAGGCCGCCGCGTCGAGCGATCCGATGGCGGCGCAGGTCGTCAGCGACTTCGAGAGTGCTGTCGAGCGTTTCGAGAAAAAGGTGCATGATCTCAAGATCAGCAAGACGATCTCGATTCAGACGGCTCCGCAGATTCGCCTCATACAGAACAACGACAAGGTTCTCATCGACCGTGTGCAGAGCGCGATCTATAACGCGATTCCTCTATGGAAGAATCAGATGGTCATAGCGCTCGGTCTTGCGAATCAGAAGAAGGTTCTTGAGATGCAGCACTCGGTCAATGAGATGACGAACGATCTTTTGAAGAAGAATGCAGAAATGCTCAAGGTCGGCACGATTGAGACGGCGAAGGAGAACGAGCGCAGCATCGTGGACATCGAGACGGTGCGCAAGGTGAACGACGACCTCGTGACGACGATCGAGGAGACGCTGAAAATCCAGCAGGAAGGCAGGGCGAAAAGGCGCGCGGCGGAAGCCGAGCTTGTCGAGCTGGAAGGCAGGCTCAAGAAAGCGCTCGAAAGTACGCTCGACGGACGAAGCGGTTAAGGAAGTACGGATATTGACAGTATTTCCTTTCATCTGCTATCATACAATTTGATTGGGCAAGTAAAGGAACCACTGATAAATTCAGCCGCCCATCTTCACACGTCTACGCTGTCCTCTCGTCGTCGACCAATCCTCGGCGTAGCACTGCTACGCCTGTGGTTTGTCTCCTAGAGAGAGCCAGCGCATCTGTGCAAATCTGGGCAACTTCATTTTATCAGCGTTTCCTAAAAAGGAGAGGGATCTTTCATGAAAGCAGCTCTTTTTATGGGAAGTGATTCGGACTGGCCGATCATGAAGCCGGCGGTGGAGCTTCTCAAGGAGTTCGGCGTCGAGGTCGACGTCATCGTGGCGTCAGCGCACCGCACGCCCGCGAAGGTGCATGAGTATGCCGAAAACGCGCGTGAAAACGGCGTCGGCGTCATCATTGCAGCGGCGGGGGCGGCGGCGCATTTGGCGGGCGTCATCGCGAGCTATACGACGCTTCCCGTCATCGGCGTGCCGATCAACGCGACGCCTTTGAACGGCCTCGACGCGCTCTTGAGCACGGTGCAGATGCCGTCGGGCATCCCCGTCGCGACGATGGCGGTCAACGGCGCGAAGAATGCGGCGGTCTTCGCCCTCGAAATCTTCGGTGCGCAAGACGCTGCTGTTGCAAAGCAGCTCGAAGGGTATCGCGAGAAGCTCCGGGAAGGCGTGGCGAAGAAGGCGGCGCGCGTCGCATCGCAGGTCAATCAGTAGGAATTCAACGGAGGACAGGAAATCATGAGCAAGAAGGTTCTGTACGAAGGCAAAGCAAAGATCATGTACGAAACGGAGAATCCCGACGAATTGCTCGTCTATTACAAGGACGATGCGACGGCAGGCAACGGCGCGAAGAAGGGCACGATCGTCGACAAGGGCGTCATGAACAACAAGATCACGTCATTTTTCTTTGACCTCCTGAAGAAGAACGGTATCGACCATCACTGCATCAGCATGCCGAGCGACCGTGAGATGATTGTCAAGAAGCTTGAGATCATTCCGCTTGAGGTCGTCGTGCGCAACATCGCGGCAGGCAGTCTTGCCGAGCGCCTCGGCCTTGAAGAAGGCACGAAGATGGCGATTCCCATCGTGGAGCTTTACTATAAGAGCGATGAGCTTGGCGATCCGATGATTAACCATTACCACATCAAGGCGATGGCGATGGCGACGGATGAGGAGATCCGTGAGATTGAGCGTCAGGCTTTGAAGGTCAACGAGATCATGATGGCGCATTTGAAGACGAAGAAGATTACGCTCGTCGATTTCAAGCTGGAATTCGGCAGGGACAAGAACGGCACGATCATTCTTGCCGACGAGATTTCGCCGGACAACTGCCGCTTCTGGGACAGCGATACGAACGAGAAGCTCGACAAGGACAGATTCCGGCGCGACCTCGGCAACGTGGAGGACGCTTACAAAGAGATCTTGCGCCGCCTGACGGGCGAGGAGAGATAATAGCCGGCAGCCCGCCGCCATTCTTTCGAATGGCGGTGGGTTTGTGTATTTCTTTGCGGTTTTTTGATTCATGCGAGATGTGCGCACAATGTGCAAAAGTGACATTTGTGCGGCGTCTTGTGTGGAGGAGGCAGAATGGAAAAGAAACTTACCTATCGTGATGCGGGCGTCGATATCGACGCAGGAAATGAATCTGTCAAGCTCATCAAGGACAGCGTGCGTGCGACGTACCGCCCCGAAGTGCTCGGCGATCTCGGCGGCTTCGGCGGTCTCTTTGCGCTGCAGGCAGCGAAGTACAGGGAGCCGGTGCTCGTTTCGGGCACGGACGGCGTGGGCACGAAGCTTCGGCTTGCCTTCATGCTCGACAAGCACGATACCGTGGGGCAGGACGCCGTCGCCATGTGCGTCAACGACATTCTCGTGCAGGGCGCAGAGCCGCTCTTCTTTCTCGACTACCTCGCCGTCGGCAAGCTCGTCCCCGAGCAGGTAGCCGCCGTCGTCAAGGGCGTCGCCGCCGCCTGCAAGGAGTCGGGATGTGCGCTCATCGGCGGCGAAACGGCGGAGATGGCGGGCTTCTATGCGGACGGCGAGTACGACATCGCGGGCTTTGCCGTCGGCGTCGTCGAGAAGTCGAAGATCATCACGAGCGAACGCGTCAAGGAGAGCGATGTGCTGCTCGCGCTGCCGTCCTCGGGCGTTCACTCGAACGGCTTCTCGCTCGTGCGCAAGATTTGCTTCGAGCATAAGGGCTTCACGGGGGCGGAAACCTTCCCCGAGCTTGAAAAGACGCTTGGCGAGGAGCTTCTGACGCCGACGCGGCTCTATCCGCGCGTGTGTCTGCCGCTCATCGAGAAGTTCGACATTCATGGCATGGTGCACATCACGGGCGGCGGCTTTTACGAAAATATCCCGCGCGCCCTGCCTGAGCATCTTGCGGCGGAAGTCGATGCTTCCGCCTGGCAGACGCCGCCGATCTTCCGCCTGTTGCAGGAGTGGGGCAATGTCGATGGACATGAGATGTACCGCACGTTCAACATGGGCATCGGCATGGTCATCATCGCCGCGCCCGAGGAGGCTGCGAAGATTCTCGTGCATCTTGAGACGGCGGGCGAGGAGGTCTACGAGATCGGCTGCGTCAAGAAGGGCGCACACGATGTGACGATCAAAGGCGGGGTTTTCGATGCGTAGGGAAGTGCTCGGCATCTTGTGCTCGGGGCGCGGCACGAACCTCGAATCCATCATCAAGGCGCAGAAGCAGGGCGAAATCCGCGCGGAGATCGCCGTCGTGCTGACAGACAAGCCCGAGGCGAAAGCCTTGGAGCGTGCGGCACAGGCGGGTATCACGCATCGTTGCGTCGATCGCAAAGCGTGTGCGACGCGCGAGGAGTTCGAGGAAAAGCTTGTCGCGGCGCTCGAAGAGGCGGGCGTGACGCTCGTTGTGCTCGCGGGCTTCATGCGCATCTTGAGTCCGTACTTCGTGCGCAAGTTCTGCGGGTGCATCCTGAACATCCATCCGTCGCTCCTGCCGTCTTTCGGCGGGGCGCACGCCCATCGCGACGTGCTCGCCTACGGCGTCAAGGTCTCGGGCTGCACGATTCACTTTGTCGACGAGGGCATGGACTCGGGGCCGATCATTTTGCAGGCGGCTGTGCCTGTCATGGATGACGATACGGAAGATACGCTTGCCGCGCGGGTGCTGGAGCAGGAACATATCCTCTATCCGCGCGCCATCGCGCTCTATGTGGATGGGCGGCTCAAGGTGGAAGGCCGCCATGTGACGATTTTGGAATAAGCTATTTGTTTGTTGTAGACGAAAGGTGGAGGTTGACCATGAAAATCAAGCGTGCTCTCATCAGTGTATCGGACAAAACGGGCGTCGTCGAGTTCGCACGCAAGCTGCATGATGCCGGCGTCGAGATCGTCTCGACGGGCGGCACGATGAAGGCGATCCGCGATGCGGGCATCCCCGTGCTCTACGTCAGCGACGTCACGGGCTTCCCCGAGATCATGGACGGCAGGGTCAAGACACTCAATCCCTACATCCACGGCGGCATCCTCGCCGTGCGCGACGATCCCAAGCACGCACAGCAGATGAAAGAGCACAAGATCACGCCGATCGATCTCGTTGTCGTCAACCTCTATCCATTCGACGCGACCGTGGCGAAACCAAATGTGACGCTTGCCGAGGTGATTGAGAACATCGACATCGGCGGCCCCGCGATGATTCGCGCCGCCGCGAAGAACTTCAAGTTCGTTGCTGTCGTGACGAATCCCTCGCACTACGACGAGGTCGCTGAAATGATCCAAAAGGACGGCTGCGTGCGCGGCATGAAGCGCATGGAACTCGCTCGCGAGGCGTTCCGTCATACGTCGGTCTACGACGAACACATCGCCGCATATCTTTCGGAGCAAATTGAGAAATAGGAGCAACGAGCATGGAATTGAAATTTACAGGATATGACAGATGGGATCTCTCTGTCAGAAAAGAAGTCCTGTATGAATTTGCCTGGTCGCTGCAGTCGGCGATCGAACGTGCTTGCTCTGAACAGGAGCGTGAAACGAAATATCCCTTTCTAAACGCTTTATACGAACGCTCGATCAAGGATGCCGGACGTTTATTGGTTACAGATGATCCGATCGAAGTCCTTAATATCGAAGGGCGCTTAGATCATTTACAGACCATGCTCCCGCTGCTGAAGGATTTGAAACGATGAAATACGGTTTCACGAAAGCAGATGTTGAAGAAGCAACGGAACGCGTGCTCAAGCGTATCATGAAACAGCAAGATATATATTCTCCGGTGGCGCAGCCGATACTCTATCTGTTGGGCGGTCAGCCCGGTGCAGGAAAAAGCACCATCAGTGACCGGCTGCTCAAAGAAAATCCCAATGCCATTTTCATCAATCCGGATACATACCGTGAACTCCATCCGCAGTATGAAGTGATCAAGGCTGAATTACAAACGGATGCGGTGCAGGTGACTGTTGAATTTTCCAGCGCAGTTACCGAACAAGTTCGTCGAGTATTGTCCGATCAAAAGTACAATCTCATTGTGGAAGGTACCTTTCGAACATTGGAAACACCGCTGAGAATTGCAAAAGAGCTCAAAGCGAAAGGATATATCGCTGAACTCCACGCGATTGCCGTTCCTAAAGATATAAGCTATGTCGGTACTCTTGATCGCTATTTCGTAGGAAAAAGCAAGGGAACCGGGCGTGCCGTCGATAAGCGGCATCACGATCTCGTCGTAGAAAAACTGCCGATCCACCTAAAAGCGCTTGCGGAGAGCGGAATGTTTCAGGTGATGCGCTTACATACACGCGAGAAGGAAATTTTTTCAACCGCCTGTGATGCAGAAGGCTTTGTGAAGCAATTCCAACGTGAGGTGGGGCGTTGCCTTGACTTTGAGCAGGAGAAAAAATTATCCAGACGCATTGACTTCGTCAATCAGGCGTTGATGCGCGAAGAGCACAAGGGAATTGTCATGATCGCCGGAACGCCCATAGCAGAAATTCGCAAGGAACTGCAAGCGATTTTAATAATCAGAAACATCAGCATGGAACGATAAGGAGCAACGAGATGAAGATTTTGGTCATCGGCAGCGGCGGGCGCGAGCATGCGCTCGCATGGAAGCTCAAGGATAGTCCGCATACGGAAAAACTTTATGCGATTCCGGGCAATCCCGGCATGGCGGCGCTCGCCGAATGTGTGCCGCAGATCTCTCCGACGGACAATGCGGCAGTCGTCGCCTTCGCCAAGGAAAACGGCATCGATCTCGTCGTCGTCGGCCCCGAGGCGCCGCTGGCAGGCGGTATCGTCGACGCACTGGCGGCGGCGGGCATCAAGGCATTCGGTCCCGCGAAGCTCGCGGCGGAGATCGAGGGTTCGAAGGCGTTTTCCAAAGATCTCATGAAGAAGTACGGCATCCCGACGGCGAAATATGAGGTGTTTTCCGATGCCGCTACTGCGCGCGCCTATGTCAAGGCGGAAGGTGCGCCGATCGTTGTCAAGGCGGACGGACTTGCGGCGGGCAAGGGTGTCGTCGTCGCCATGACTGAGGCGGAAGCGCTCGCCGCTGTCGACGAGATCATGGAGGGCGAGGCGTTCGGCGCAGCGGGCAGCCGCGTCGTCATCGAGGAATTCATGACGGGCGAGGAGGTTTCCATCCTCGCCTTTACCGACGGCAGGACGATCCGTGCGATGATTCCGTCGCAGGATCATAAGCGCGCCTACGACGGCGACGAAGGGCCGAACACCGGCGGCATGGGCGCTTATGCGCCTGCACCCGTCGCGCCGCCCGCACTCGTCGCCGAGGTGCAGAAGACGATCCTGGAGCCGACGATCCGTGCGATGGAGAAGGAAGGCCGCCTCTATAAAGGCTGCCTCTATGCAGGTCTCATGGTCACGGAGGACGGCGCGAAGGTCATCGAGTTCAACTGCCGCTTCGGCGATCCTGAGACGGAGGTTGTGCTGCCGCTCCTCAAAGGCGACCTCGTCGAAATCATGCTGGCGTGCATCGACGGCAATCTCGCCGATGTCGAGATCCCTTGGAGCGCGGGCGCGGCTGTGACCGTCGTCCTCGCGGCGGGCGGTTATCCGAAAGCCTACGAAAAGGGCGCGGAGATCACGGGACTTGCCGAAGCTGCGGCAAAAGGCTGCCTCGTCTTTCATGCGGGAACAGCAGAGAAAGACGGCGCTGTCGTCACAGCGGGCGGCCGCGTGCTGAACATCGTCGCTGAGGCGGCGGACATCCGCGCGGCGGTCGAGAAGGCGTATCGCGGCGTCGATTGCGTGCATTTTGCGGACGCTTTCTGCCGCAGGGACATCGCGCATCGTGCATTGGAAAGGATGAAATAAACCTCTATGAAGTTGAATCTCAAGGAAAATGAAATGATTCATGGCTTCCGTCTGCTCAAGCAGCAGACGGTTCCGGAGATCGATGCAAAGGGCTATGCGTTCGTACATGAAAAGAGCGGCGCCCGCCTTTTCTTTTTGGAAAACGACGACGATAACAAGGTCTTTTCCGTCAGCTTTCGCACGACACCCGCCGATGATACGGGCGTGGCGCATATCGTCGAACATTCGGTGCTCTGCGGCTCTAGAAAGTACCCGCTCAAGGAGCCGTTCGTCGAGCTGGTCAAAGGATCGCTGAACACGTTCCTCAATGCCATGACCTTTCCCGATAAGACGATGTACCCCGTAGCGAGCCGCAACGACAAGGACTTCCAGAACCTCATGGACGTCTATCTCGACGCGGTCTTTTATCCTGCGATGAAGGAAACGCCAGAAATTTTCCGGCAGGAAGGCTGGCACTACGAGATCGACAATGCCGAAGAGCCGCTTCGCTACAGCGGCGTCGTCTACAACGAGATGAAGGGCGCCTTGTCTTCGCCCGATGATGTGCTTGAGAACAAGATCATGCTCTCACTCTATCCCGATACGACGTACGGCTTCGAGTCGGGCGGCGATCCCGACGCGATTCCGACGCTGACGTATGAGGACTTCTGCGCGTTTCACAGCCGCTATTACCATCCGTCGAACAGCTATATCTACCTCTACGGTGCGATGGACATCGAGGAAAAGCTCGCCTATCTCGACCGCGAATACCTTGCCGCGTTCGACCGCATCGAGCCGCATTCCGAGATCGCTTTGCAGCAGCCCTTCCGTGAGATGGTTCGCAAGGAAGGCGCATATTCCATCAGCGAGGGCGAGAAGACGTCGGAAAAGACCTTCCTTGCACTGAGCTGGCTTGTGGGGGAAGCGGACGACGCCGAGACGATGCTTGCGCTCGAAATCCTGCAGCACGCTCTCCTGCAGACGGAAGCTGCGCCCCTCAAGAAGGCGCTGATGGACGCGAAGATCGGCAAGGATGTCAGCGCTTCCTTCGAGGATGCGCTGCGCCAGCCCTACATGAGCATCATCGTCACGGGTTCGGAGTCCGAGCGCGCCGAGGAGCTTTGCCGCCTGACGGAAGAGGCGATGCGCCGCCTCATTAAAGACGGCATCGACAAGACGCTGCTCGAAGCGTCGATCAACCGCCTCGAATTCAAGGCGCGTGAGGCGGACTTCGGCACGTTCCCCAAGGGGCTTGTTTACAATATCAAGATCATGAACAGCTGGCTCTATGATGCCGACCCTGCGATCTACCTCTATTACGAGGAGCTTTTTCAGAAGATGCGCGAAGGGCTCAAGGGGCGCTACTTTGAAGAGATTTTGGAAAAGTACCTCGTGAAGAATGCGCATCGTTCGCTCGTCGTGCTGAAGCCGAGCAAGACGCTTTCCTCTGAACGCGATGCGGCGCTTGCCGAAGCGTTGGAAAAGAAGAAGCAGGCGCTCACACACGAAGAGATCAAGCGCGTCATCGAGATGAACAAGCATCTGAAGGAGCGGCAGGAAAGCCCCGAGACAGCGGAAGCCCTGGCGACGATCCCGCTTCTTGCGCTTTCCGACATTCGCAGGGAAGTGGAGAAGCTGCCGCTCACCGAGCGCGAGATCGAGGGCTGCAAGGTACTACACAGCGACATCTTCACGAATAAGATCGCTTATATCAACCTCTATTTCGATGCGCAGGGCGTGCCGCAGGAACACATCCCGTATCTCTTCCTGCTGACCGACCTTCTGGGTGCGGTCGATACAGAGAGCCATACGTACGCCGAGCTGTCGAATCTCTCGAACCTCCATACGGGCGGCATATCGTACGAAAATTCCGCCGCCGTCCGAAACGGCGAGCCGGATTCCTGCATTCCGGTGTTCCGCGTGCGCGCGCGCGCCTTCGGGCGCAATCTGCCCGAACTTTTCTCGCTTCTTTCGGAAGTCCTGACCGAGAGCAAGTTTACCGACAAGAATCGCCTTGAGGAACTTTGCGGGCAGTGCCGCGCCATTTTGGAGGCGCGCGTCATGAGCGCCTCGCAGCGCAGCATGGCGGTGCGCATCGCCTCCTATCTTTCGCCGGCAGGCGCGTACAATGAGCAGGCAATGCTGTCCTACTATGGCTTCCTCGCCGACCTCACCGACCACTTCGCAGAGCGCTTCGAAGAACTCTCCAAGACGCTTGCGAGCCTTCTGCCGCTCGTCTTTACAAAGGGCGGTCTGACCATCGGCGTGACGCTTGCTGAGGCGGAATACGCCTCGTTCGCCGCCGAAGCCGCGGAGTTCTGCCGCCGCCTGCCGCAGGCGAAGGCAGAGCCGCAGGTGTACCATTTCGATGTGCGTGCGAAGAACGAGGGGATTCTGTCGTCGAGCCGCGTGCAGTATGTGGGCAAGGCGGCGAACTTCCTGCGCCTCGGCTTCTCCTACACAGGCAGCATGAGCGTCTTGGAGACGATCCTGCGCTACGACTACTTCTGGACGAAGATCCGCGTGCAGGGCGGCGCGTACGGCGCGTTCACGCAGTTCAATCGCATCGGCTTCCTGTTCTTCGGTTCGTACCGCGATCCGAACCTCAGGGAAACGCTCGAAGTATTCGACAAGACGGCGGATTACCTGCGCGGTTTCGACGTGTCCGACCGCGAGATGGTGAAGTTCATCATCGGCACGATCAGCACGGTTGACGCGCCGCTCACGCCGCAGCTCAAGGGGCTTGCCGCGCAGGACGGCTTCCTGCGCCATGTGACGGAAGCCGACCGCCAGAAGTCGCGCGACGAGATTCTCGCGACGCGGCAGGATGACATCCGCGCTCTGGCAGATGTCGTTGACGTTTGCATGAAGGAGAATGTCCTCTGCGTCTTCGGCAATGAAGAGAAGCTGAAGGAAAATGCAGGACTTTTCGGCGGACTTCTTCATGCTTTGGGCAGCTCTGCTGATTGACTTTCTTCCCTCGTCATGCCATAATGGAGAGAAATGCTGCATACGTCGGCGTTTCTCTCCAAATGAAATAACATCAAGGGGGATTTCGGAATGAAAGAACCAATCTTCACCGGTGCGGGCGTCGCCATCATCACTCCCTTTACGGAAGATGGCGTGAACTTCGAGGAGTTCGGCCGCATCATCGAAGATCAGATCGCGGGCGGCACGGATGCCATCGTCGTCACAGGGACGACAGGCGAGGCGGCAGCCATGAGCGATGCCGAGCACAAAGAAGCTATCAAGTTCGTCGTCGAGACGGTCGGGGGACGCATCCCCGTCATCGCCGGCACAGGCTCGAACGATACGAAGTACGCGATCCAGCTTTCGCAGTATGCGGAGAAGGCGGGGGCGGACGGGCTCCTGCTCGTGACGCCGTACTATAACAAGTGTACGCAGGGCGGCCTTGTCAAGCATTTCCTGAAGATCGCTGACAATGTCAATATCCCGAGCATCGTCTACAACGTGCCGTCGCGCACAGGCGTCAACATCCTGCCCTCGACCTATGCCGAGCTTGCCGAGCATCCGCGCATCAATGCGACGAAAGAAGCGAGCGGCAATCTCGCGGCGGTGGCGCGCATTCGCAAGGCTTGCGGCGACGCGCTCAACGTCTATTCGGGCAACGACGATGAGATCGTGCCGATCCTCTCCGTCGGCGGCAAGGGCGTCATCTCCGTCCTTTCCAACGTTGCACCAAAGGCTGCGCACGACATGTGCCGTCTGTACTTCGAGGGAAAGGTTGAGGAAGCGGCGAAGATTCAGATCGACTACATGGATCTGATCGAGGCGCTCTTCTCCGAGGTCAATCCGATTCCCGTCAAGACGGCGATGCGCCTCATGGGCTACAAGACGGGGCATTTGCGTATGCCGCTTTCCGAACTGGAGCCTGAGCATCTGGAACCGCTGAAACAGGCGTTGCGCCGTCATGGTATCCTGCAGTGATTTTGAGGAGGAAAATGATTATGAAGAAACTTGTCCAAGCAGCGCTTTTCATCTGCCTGACCGTATTCGGTATGCAGGTCGCCTTTGCCAATGCCGACAAGATCACGATACCGGAAGATGCCGATCTCGTCAGCGTCAAACGTCTCGCGCTTGCCGCGCCGCTCTACACGCCGACAAAGGGTGCGCCGTCGAAGGAAGAGCTTCTTGCGACGATGTACGACGCAAGTTCTGTGGCAAGAAGCTATGTCATTTCCTATGACATGGTTGCCGCCGACATTCAGAAGAATGCGGGCATCGATATCAAAGCGCTTGATCGTCGGCAAGCCGCGAAGATCTACAAGGAAAATGTCGCCGCTGACGCCGACGCTTATGTCGTCCTGACGGTCGCGAACAACAGCCGCATCGTATTCTTCTTCGATGTTTATCGTGCCGGTACGAACGAGCTCCTCTACACCTATCAGATCGTGGCGAACAAGAGCGAGCAGGCGAATACAGAAACGTATAAGATTCTGTCCGAGCAGTTCTACAAGAACTTCGAGCGCTCCGCCAACGAGCAGGCGAAGGGAAAGAAATAAAGGAACCACAGATAAATTCAGCCGCCCATCTTCACACATCTACGCTGTCCTCTCGTCGTCGATCAATCCTCGACGTAGCGCCGCTACGTCTGCGGTTTATCTCCTTACTGAGCCGTCCAAGAGCCAAGTCCGAAGGACGCAGGCGATTGGGCAACGGCTCGTATGCGAAAACGTCCCAAGAATGCAAGCGCGAAGTGCGCTGCATGATTGGCTGACGTTGACCGCTATAGGAACAGCGTATCTGTGCAAATCTGGACGACTTCATTTTATCAGCGGTTCCTAAAAGAAAAGCGTCCCTGCCGTGCGGAGGGACGCTTTTTTATGATGGAGAAAAGAGGTTTTGATGATTTCAATGAATCGTTTGATGCGCTATCTTTGGCTCGGCGTCGGCATGATTGCCCTCGCCTTGGGTACGGCGGGCATCGTTTTGCCGCTGTTGCCGACGGTGCCGTTCTATCTTCTGGCGGCGTTTTGCTTTGCCAAGGGGTCGGAGCGTATCCATCGGTGGTTTGCGTCCACAAAATTGTATCAGAAATACGTCGTCCCGTTCAGCGACGGCAATGGCATGACGTGGCAGGCGAAGCTCAAGACGATGGCGCTTGTGACTGCCGTCATGAGCGTCAGCGGCTACTTCCTGTCGGACAACCGCATGGGTCTGATGATGCTTGGCAGCGCATGGCTCCTGCAGTGCGTCGCCATGCTCTTTTTCGTCAAGACGAGGAAGAGTGCGCCTGCCGTCGATCAATGCGCGAAGTAGAGCGGCTTAATCTTGGCAGATTCTGCGACGGATTCCGTGATGCAGCCCGTGCGCACCATAGCGTCGAGCACGACGATCTGCCGCTTCTTTGCAAGCATGAAATCGACGTAGGGCGAATAGACGGAAGGTGCGTTCGGGATGCCTGCGAGCATGGAGGTCTCGGGCAGGTCGAGCTCGTGCGGCTCTCTGCCGAAGTAGCCGACGGAAGCCTCGTGTATGCCGTAGAAGCCTGAGCCGAAGTAGATCGTGTTGAGGTACAGCTCCAGAATTTCATCCTTGGAGTAGTGCATCTCAAGATCGAGCGAAAGCAGCGCTTCTTCCAGCTTGCGGTCTAGGGACTGCTCGTCGGACAGGAAGAGGTTTTTGGCGAGCTGCTGCGTGATCGTGCTCGCGCCTTCCTCGATGCGTCCATACTGCAGATTGACGAGCGTCGCGCGTGCGATCGCTTCGGGATCGAAGCCGCAGTGCGAGTAGAAGCGGCTGTCCTCGACGGCGACGACGGCGTCGAGGAGCGAGTCCGGCATCTCGTCGATTGTCACATAGCGCTCGCGCTGGCGCACTCGCTCAGCGACCGCATCGCGCAGAAAGATGAGGCGGCGAGCTTCCTGCATCTTCGGCATGGAGTCGAAGAACGCGGGACGAAAGATCGCCGCACTGCCCGTAACGAGGAAGGCGAGACAGAAAACGGTGAGGAGAAAGAGGGAAAAGCGCAAGAGCCGCTTGATTTTCTTCATGATGGCAAAAGCGTCCTCCTTTAGATTCGTAATAGTATGCAGTTCTTATTATAAGTTATACTGTCCTTTTTTGGAATACATTTCGCAAAAACAGCAATTATACAATTTGTTTTAGAAGATAAACTATACGCACAAACGTCCACTTTGTGGACATTGTGCACCGCCCTTAATGAAAGTTCGCCAATCAGTCTGCGCCCTTCGGGCTTGACTTCTTGGACTTTCATAGTAAATTCCCCGAACCTATTGCATAATTATACAATAAAATGTATAATTATAAATATCGTTCGACAAAGGAATTCGGGAAGGGGCGGTCGAGCACATGAGAGTAAGCATTATCGGAGCTACAGGCTACGCGGGGGCAGAGCTTCTGCGGCTTCTTTACGAACACCCGCAGGCGGATGTCGTGCATATCACGTCGGAGAGCCATACGGGGGAGAAGATTTCGAGCATCTATCCGCATCTTCGCGGCATTTACGATGAATCTCTCGAAAGCATGAAGGACATCGTGCGCATCGGCAGGGACAGCGACTTCGTTTTCATCGGCCTGCCGCACGGTCATGCGATGGCGGCGGGCAAGGTGCTCGAGGCCGAGAATACGCGCATCATCGACCTCGGCGCGGACTATCGCTTCTCCGATCCGTCGCTCTATGAAGCGTGGTACAAGGTCAAGCATACGCACAAGGATGCCGAGCGCGTCTACGGTCTGGCGGAACTCAATCGCGCAGCGATTCGCGGCGCGAAGATCATCGGCAATGCGGGCTGCTACACGACGGCGAGCATCCTCGCGCTCGCGCCTCTCGCCAAGAATCACCTCGTTGACATGGCGAGCATTGTCGTCGACGCGAAGTCCGGGGTATCGGGCGCGGGGCGCTCGGCGAAGCAGGCGAATCTTCTGCCCGAGCTTTACGACAACTTCAAGGCGTACAGCGTCGCTACGCATCGCCATACGCCTGAGATCGAGCAGGCGATGACGGACCTTTCGGGCGAAGCGTGCATCCTGTCTTTTACGCCGCATCTCGTACCCATGTCGCGCGGTATCCTCGCGACATGCTATGCGCGGCTGAAAGTAGGAATCGAACCCAATATGGTTGACGCAGCGTATGAAAAGATGTACGGCGAGGAATACTTCGTGCGGCTTCTCGGACGCGGCGGCTATCCGGCGACGAAGGCGGTGCGCGGCTCGAACTTCTGCGACATCGGCTGGCACATCGACGAGAGGACGCGGCGCGTCGTCGTCCTCTCCGCTATCGACAATCTCGTCAAAGGGGCGGCGGGACAAGCCGTGCAGAACTTCAACATCGCCTGCGGCTTCGATGAGAAGCTCGGGTTGGATCATATCGCAGTTTATCCGTAATGCAGGGGGGATTACAGATGTTTTCCGATACAGCAGTAAAAAGAGGCGTGACATTTCCCAAGGGATTCAAGGCGGCGGGCGTCAAGGCCGGCATAAAAAAGAGCGGCAATCTCGACGTCGCTGTGATCTACTCGGAAGAGGAGGCTGCCGTCGCGGGCGTCTTCACGCAGAACGCCGTGGCGGCGGCGCCCGTCTATGTTTCCAAGTCGGCGGTCGAGGACGGCAAGGCGCGCGCTATCGTAGCCAATGCGGGCTGTGCGAACGCCTGCACGGGCGAACAGGGCATGAAGGATGCAAAGCATACGGCGGAGATTGCAGCGAAGGCTCTCGGCTGTGCTGCGGGCGATGTCGTCGTCGCTTCGACGGGCGTCATCGGCGTGCATCTGCCGATGGAGAAGCTGGAGCAGGGTGTCAAGGATGCCGTGGCGAATTTGTCCGAACAAGGAAGCGTCGATGCCGGAAACGCCATCATCACGACGGACACTTACTCCAAGGCGTGTTCGACGGAAGTCGAGATCGGCGGCAGGAAGATGCGTTTCGGTGCGATTGCCAAAGGCTCGGGCATGATCCAGCCGAATATGGCGACGATGCTCGCTTTCATCACGACGGATGCGGCGATCGAGAGCAGCCTCCTGCAAGAAGCGCTTTCCGAGATCACGGAAGTCACCTTCAACATGATCTCGGTTGACGGCGACATGAGCACGAACGATATGGTGACGGTGCTTGCCAACGGTGCGGCGGGCAATGCGAAGATCACGGAGAAGAACGCCGACTACGATATTTTCTATCAGACGCTCAAGGAGATCTGCACCGGGCTTTCCGAGCGCATCGCGGCGGACGGCGAGGGCGCGACGAAGTTTTTGACCGTGCATGTGACGGGCGCGGAGTCCTTCGATGCGGCAAAGCAGGTCGCGATGAGCGTCGCGAAGTCGCCGCTCGTCAAGACGGCGTTCTTCGGCGAAGATCCGAACTGGGGGCGCGTCATCTGCGCCGTTGGCTATGCGGGCGTTCCTATGACGCCCGAAAAGACCGTCGTGAAGTTCGGCGGCATCCCCGTCTATGCGAACGGTACGGGTGCGCCCTTTGATGCGGATGCGCTGCGTAAGGTCATGGCGCAGCACGACATCGTCATCGACATCGAGATGGGTTTGGGCGGCGCGGAAGCGACGGTCTGGACGTGCGACTTCTCCTATGAATATGTGAAGATCAACGGCGAGTACCATACCTGAGGCGGTGAAGCGATGTTTGCGGCAAATGACAAGGCGGCGATCCTCGTCGAAGCGCTGCCTTACATACAGGAATTTTATGGCAAGACCGTCGTCGTCAAGTACGGCGGCAACGCCATGATCAATGAAGAGCTCAAGGAAAAGGTCATGCAGGACGTGGCGCTGATGAAGTACGTCGGCATACAGCCCGTCATTGTGCATGGCGGCGGTCCCGAGATCACGGGCTTTCTCGGCAAGGTCGGCAAAGAAACGCAGTTCATCAGCGGTCTGCGCGTGACGGACGCGGAAACGGTCGAGATCGCCGAGATGGTGCTCGACGGCAAGATCAACTCCGACATCGTGACGCTCCTCAACCGTCGCGGCGTCAGCGCCGTCGGGCTGTCGGGCAAGGATGCGAACCTCATCCGCGCGAAAAAGAAGCTCGCGACGGTCTACGAGGGCGAAGCGAGCAGGAAGATCGACATCGGCTATGTCGGACAGGTCGAAACCATCGACACGCGCCTTTTGCGCGATCTCATCGCGCACGACTATATCCCCGTCATCGCGCCGATCGGCGTCGGTGCGGACGGTGAGAGCTACAACATCAATGCCGATGATGTGGCGGCGGAGATCGCGGGTGCGCTTGCGGCGGAAAAGCTCCTGCTTTTGACGGATGTCGAGGGTGTCTATAAGGACTATGAGGACAAATCATCCTTCATCTCGACGCTCACGGCAGCCGAGGCGCGCCGCTATATCGAGGATGGCACCTTGACGGGCGGTATGATTCCGAAGGTGGAAGCGTGCCTGAGGGCGCTCGATGCGGGCGCGGCAAAGACGCATATCATCGACGGCAGGCTTGCCCACTCCATCATCTTGGAAATCTTCACCTCGGCGGGCATCGGCACGCAGGTCGTGAAGTGACGGCGCATGGGAAAGCGGGGGAAATGATGAAAGAAACAGATGAAGCAATCTACGCGAAGGACGCGGCGGGCTATCTGCCCGTATTCAATCGCTATAAGATCGTGCTCGACCACGGCGAGGGCGTCTACGTCTTCGACAACAACGGCAGGAAGTACATCGACTTCCTCGCGGGCATCGCGGTCAACGTACTCGGCCACGCCTATGCGCCGCTCGTCCAGACGATCGCCGAACAGGCGGGGCGCATGATCCACTGCTCGAATCTCTACTACACGCAGGCGCAGGCGGATGCAGCGGAAAGGCTCGTGCGTTTTTCGGGGTTGGGCAAGGCGTTTTTCGCCAACTCGGGCGCGGAAGCGAACGAGGGCGCAATCAAGATCGCACACAAGTATGCGCACGCGAAAGATCCTGAAAAGTCGCAGATCATCACGGCGTGGCACAGTTTTCACGGACGCACGCTCGCGACATTGACCGCGACGGGACAGCCGAAGTATCACGAAGGCTTTGGTCCGCTGCCCGAGGGATTCGACTATGTGCATTACGGCAATATCGAAGAGCTGGAAGAGATGATGAGTGCGAAGACGTGCGCCGTCCTGCTCGAAACGATTCAAGGTGAGGGCGGCGTCCATGTGCCGACGGCAGAATACTTGAAGCGCGTGCGCGAGCTTTGCGACGAGAACGGCGCACTCTTGATCTTCGATGAGATCCAATGCGGCATGGGGCGCACGGGCAAGATGTTCGCTTACGAGCATTTCGGCGTGCAGCCCGACATCGTGACGCTTGCCAAGGGGCTGGCGGGCGGCGTGCCCATCGGTGCGTTTGTCGTGACGGACGAGGTGGCGGGCGCGTTCCATGCGGGCGATCACGGCACGACCTTCGGCGGCAATCCGCTCGCGTGCGCGGCGGCGAACGTCGTGCTCGACACGGTGCAGAAAGAGGGCATCTTGGGTCACGTCGATAAGGTCGGCGCGTATTTCCGTGAAAAGCTCGAAGGCTTTCAAAAGAAGTATTCGGCGCTCATCAAGGAAGTGCGCGGCAAGGGACTTCTGCTCGGCATGGAGCTGACCGTTGAGGGGCGCTGGATTGTCAACGAGTGCTTGGAGTACGGCGCGATCATCAACTGCACGGCGGGAAATGTCCTGCGTTTCGTGCCGCCGCTGATTGTCAAGGAAGCGCACATCGACGAACTTTGTGCGATCCTGGAGCCGATTCTGGCGAAGTACGCCAAGGGTTGAAGGGGAGGAAAATGTATGTTAAAAGGCAGGGATTTACTTTCCATCCATGATCTGTCCTCTGAGGAGGTCGAGGCGATTCTCGCGCTTGCCGAAGAACTCAAGGCGATGCAGAAGGCGGGCATCGAGCATCGCGTTCTCGCGGGCAAGACGCTCGGCATGATCTTCGAGAAATCATCGACGAGGACGCGCGTCTCCTTTGAAACGGGCATGTTCCAGCTCGGCGGACAGGCGCTCTTCCTCTCGAACCGCGACTTGCAGATCGGGCGCGGCGAGCCGATCAAGGATACGGCTCGCGTCCTCTCGCGCTATCTCGACGGCGTGATGATCCGCACCTTCGAGCATGAGAAGGTGGAGGAGTTTGCTAGGTACGCCGACATTCCCGTCATCAACGCCTTGACCGATCTCCTCCATCCGTGCCAGGCGCTGACCGACCTTCTGACGATTCGTGAGCACAAGGGAAAGAATCTCAAAGGGCTGAAGATGGCGTACGTCGGCGACGGCAACAATATGACGCATTCTCTGATGTATGCGGCGGCAAAGACGGGCATGAACTTCGTCGCCGCGACGCCTGCGGACTACGCGCCCGATGAAGGAGTGACGCAGAGGGCGCAGGAAGATGCGAAGGAGACGGGCGCGAGCATCGCGCTCGTGACCGACCCGTTTGCAGCGGCGAAGGATGCCGACATCCTCGTGACGGACACATGGGCGAGCATGGGGCAGGAGGCGGAGCACGAGGAGCGCAAGAAGATTTTCGCGCCGTACCAGATCAACAGCGACCTGCTCGCCGCCGCCGACAAACGCGCCATCGTCATGCACTGCCTGCCCGCCTATCGCGGCGAGGAGATCACAGACGACGTTTTAGAGAAATTCTCTGACGTCATTTTCGACGAGGCGGAGAACCGCCTACATACGCAGAAGGCGATCTTAGCGCTTTTGATGGCGGACTAGCAGGAAAATCCCATTGCATCTAGTATTCTTTCATATAAACTATTTTAAGGAGCTGTTTTTTCATGGCAAAGGCAAAAGTGAAGAAAGTCGTACTCGCATATTCGGGCGGTCTGGACACCTCCGTCATCATTCCGTGGCTCAAGGAGAACTATGACGGCTGCGAGGTCATCGCGGCGTGCGTGGACATCGGGCAGGGTGATGAGGTCGCTCCCGTGCACGACAAGGCACTGAAGTCCGGCGCGTCGAAGGCATACGTCGAAGATCTCACGCAGGAGTTCCTGGAAGACTACGTCTGGCCGACGCTCAAGGCGCAGGCGGTCTACGAAGGCAAGTATCTTCTGGGCACGTCGTTCGCGCGTCCCTTGATTGCCAAGCGTCTCGTCGAGATCGCGAAAGCGGAGGGCGCGGACGCCATCGCGCACGGCGCGACGGGCAAGGGCAACGATCAGGTGCGCTTCGAGCTTACCGTCAAAGCGCTCGCGCCGAACCTCACGATCATCGCTCCGTGGCGTGAGTGGGAGCTTGGCTCGCGCACGGAAGAAATCGAATACGCGAAGAAGCACGGCATTCCCGTCGCCGAGGAAAACAAGACGTACAGCATGGATCGCAACATCTGGCACCTGTCGCATGAAGGCTCCGACCTTGAAGATCCGTGGAACGAACCGAAGAACGAGATGTTCCTGATCTCGAAAGCTCCCGAGGACGCGCCCGACAAGCCCGAGTACGTCACGATTGACTTCGAGAAGGGAATTCCCGTCGCTGTCAACGGAGAGAAACTCGGCGCGGTCGAACTTCTGACGAAACTCAACGAGATCGGCGCGAGAAACGGCGTCGGCATCACGGATATATGCGAAAACCGCCTCGTCGGCATGAAGTCGCGCGGCGTCTACGAGAATCCCGGCGGCGCGATCCTTTACTATGCGCACCGCGAGCTTGAGTATCTGTGCCTCGACCGCGCGACGTACCACTACAAGGAAGGCGTCGCCATCCGCTTCGGTGAGCTCGTCTACGACGGCATGTGGTTCTGCCAGCTCAGAGAAGCGCTGCAGGCGTTCGTTGACAGCACGCAAGAGAGCGTCACGGGTACGGTGCGCTTGAAGCTTTACAAGGGCAACATCATCAGCGCCGGCGCGAAGTCGCCGTATTCGCTCTATAGTCAGGAGTTCGTGACCTTTGAGCGCGACGAGGTCTACGACCAGTCCGATGCGACGGGCTTCATCAACCTCTTCGGCTTGCCCTTGAAGGTACGCGCTCTCATGCAGGAAAAGGCGGGGAAAGAATGAGCGAACAGCTTTGGGGCGGTCGTTTCTCCAAGAGCACGGACGAGATGATCAACGATTTCCAGGCGTCGATTTCCTTTGACAAGCGCATGTACCGCGAGGATATTGCGGGCAGTATCGCGCACGCGAAGATGCTCGCCAAGTGCGGCATCCTCACGGAAACGGATAGAGATGCCATCATCTCCGGGCTGCGTGACATTCTGCAAAACATCGAGCGCGGCGACTTCGATTTTTCCGTCGCGCTCGAAGACATCCACATGAACATTGAGAAGCGTCTGACCGACGCGATCGGCGAGGCGGGCGGCAGACTGCACACGGCGCGCAGCCGCAACGACCAAGTCGCGCTCGACACGCACCTCTATGTGCGCGGGCAGACGCTCGCCGTGCTCGGCTGCATCGCCGACCTGCAGCGTGCGCTCGTCGAGACGGCGGAGCGCTATCCCGACGTGATCATGCCGGGATACACGCACTTGCAGCGTGCGCAGCCGATCCTCTTCTCGCACCACATGCTCGCCTACTTCTCCATGCTCGCACGCGACTTCTCGCGCTTCTTGGGCGTCTATGAGCGTGCGGACATCATGCCGCTCGGCGCGGGTGCGCTTGCGGGCACGACGTTCCCCATCGACCGTGCGTTCGTGGCAGAGGAGCTTCACTTCGACGCTGTCTACACGAACAGCCTCGATGCCGTCAGCGACCGCGACTACATCATGGAATTCCTCTCCGCCGCATCCATCCTCATGGTGCATCTGTCGCGGCTCTCTGAGGAAATCATCCTTTGGTGCTCGCGCGAATTCTCCTTCATCGAGTTGGACGATGCTCACTGCACAGGCTCATCCATGATGCCGCAGAAGAAGAATCCCGACGTCTCTGAGCTTGTGCGCGGCAAGACCGGGCGCGTCATCGGTCACCTCATGGCGATGCTCACGATCGTCAAGGGCTTGCCGCTTGCTTACAACAAGGATCTGCAGGAAGACAAAGAGGGCGTGTTTGATGCCATCGACACGGTGAAATTCAGCCTCGCCGTCTACACTGCTCTCCTGCGCGGCATGACGGTCAAAGGCGACGTCATGAAACGCGCCGTCACGGAAGACTTCTCCAATGCCACCGACCTCGCCGACTACCTCGTGAAGAAGGGCATGCCGTTCAGAAAAGCGCACGCCGTCGCAGGACGCGCCGTGCATCTTTGCATCGAGCAGGGCAAGTGGCTCGAAGACATGACTCTGGAAGAATTCCGCGCCTTGTCCGACCTCTTCGCGGACGATATAAAAGAAGCCATCCGTCCTGAAACCTGCGTAAAGAACCGCAATTCCTTGGGCGGCACATCGTACAGCCAGGTCGCATGGCAGCTTGAAAAGGCGAAAATGCTGCTTGCGGAGGAAGGCAGGAAGCAGGAAGAGTTGAAGAAGAAAGAGATTCGGCTCGATTGATGGGCAAGCCCCTTGCCGGGTATGTTGTATCGAACCGTGCATCTCAACAGAAGAAAACGGAGTGTCGCTGTCGGCACTCTGTTTTTTTCTGTCGAATTCTATCGAAAGCGCAGAGCTTATCTGTGCTTTCACGCGGAAACACTGATAAACTACACGCACAAATGTCTATAATGATTTCCCGCATCAGTTCCATGAATCTTGCATGATTTGTTTGTGTGTCTGCTGCGCCAAATGTATCGTGGTATTCGCTACATAAAGGCGGTGTAAGAAAAATGGAATATAGAAATGTTTCTTTTTAAAAAATATACAAAAGTTCTTGCGGGGGGGACAATATGTATTATAATATTTACAAAGATTTAGGGAGGAGGTGGGATTATGCCTATCATGTTAAACTTAGGTAAGGAGATTCTCAGAATATCTCCTAAAAACAGTTTTGAACTAGAATCTTCAACGAATGGTGGTCGCAGTTGGTACCATCGATATGAAAATCGTTCTAGTCAAGGTGCCTTTTTCGATTTAGCGCTTCATGGAAGTGAAATTTTAGCAACTACCGAAAAAGGATTATTTTCTTCGACAAATGCCGGGAAATCATGGTATAAACGAAGTTAAGATTTATTGTTTGGAATAGGAGGATTTGTATGGGACTGTTCGGTTTTGGTGGTAACGATATGAAAAAGGCGATGAAAGAGATGAAAAAAACTGCTAGGCAGATTGCTCTTCGTTGCCCGAAATGTGGGAAGGTCTACAATCAAACCGTTTATGGCAATGGCAGTTTTCGTGGAGAATGCCGTTGCGGCTACACATTGACGGAACGCGATCGATATTAAAAATACACGGATGATTTCAACCTCGTTACCTTTGATTCACAAGCGCTCTAACGGGATACATGTAAAAAACCGCTGCTGAGAGATGTTCTTGGCAGCGGTTTTTTATGTGTTTACTTCATATCGATTCCCTTGACCTGCACATGAATCTTGTCGAGCTGTTTCCTGCTCGGCATAATTTAGCCATCTGTCTGTGCAGATCTGGGCGACTTTATTTTATCAGTGTTTCCTTAGGTTGTACCAAGCGCCTGTTTCATCGCCGCGACGACATGTTCTTTCGTGAAGCCGAACTTCTTGAAGAGGACGTCGGCGGGGGCGGAGGCGCCGAAGCCCTGCATCGTGACGGTCGCGCCGTCGATTCCTGTGTAGCGTGCCCAGCCGAAGTCGGATGCCGCTTCGACGGCGATGCGTGCGCGGATGGCTTTCGGCAGGACGCTTTCCTTGTATTCGTCGGATTGCTGCTCGAAAACATCGACGGACGGCAGGGAGACGACGCGCACGGCGATGCCGTCTTTGGCGAGTGCTTCCTGCGCTTCGAGGGCGAGCGATACTTCAGAGCCTGTGGCAAGGAGGATGCCTTGCGGCGTGCCTTGGGCTTCGGAGATGATGTAGCCGCCTTTCAAGGCTTCTTTGGAGCTGCCTGCAAGCTGCGGCAGGTTTTGTCGCGTGAGCGTGAGGACGGTCGGCGTATCTTTGCTCGTTACGGCGCTGTACCAGGCGGCGGCGGTTTCTGTCGCATCGGCGGGGCGGAAGACGTGGACGTTCGGCGTTGCGCGCAGCATGGCGAGCTGCTCGATCGGCTCGTGTGTCGGGCCGTCTTCGCCGACGCCGATGCTGTCATGTGTGAGTACGTAGACGACGGGCAGCCCCATGAGCGCGGCGAGGCGCAGCATGGGCTTCATGTAGTCGCTGAACACGAAGAAGGTAGCGACATAGGGCAGGATGCCGCCGTGCAGCGCAAGGCCGTTGGCGATTGCCGCCATGCCAAGCTCGCGCACGCCGAAGTGCAGATTGCGTCCGGCGCGATCTGTGCGGCTGAAATCCCCCGCATCCGCCATCACGGTTTTGTTCGACGGTCCAAGATCTGCGCTGCCGCCGATGAGCTGCGGCACGATGTCTTTGAGGCGTTGAATCATCTTGCCAGACAGCGCACGGGTGGCGGCAGGCTTGTCGTCATGCGCCCAGAAGACGGCATCTTCGAGGAGCGCTGCAGCATCGACGGGCGCGTGGTAAGCATCCCAGAGAGCCTTTTCTTCGGGGTATTTCGCACAGTAGGCGGCGAAAAGTTCGTTCCATTTTTCTTCAAGAGCGGCGCCTTCGGCGGCGAGGGTGTCATAATGTTCGTAGACGGCGGCGGGGACAGAGAAGCTCTCCGCAGGATTTTCCCAGCCGAGATTTTCCTTGAGCGCCCGCAGGTTTTCTTCGCCGAGCGGCTCGCCGTGGGCGCTCGCCTTGCCTGCTTTGGCAGGGCAGCCGAAGCCGATCTGCGTCTTGATCGTGATGAACGACGGACGCTCTTTGTCGGCTTTTGCCGCTTCGATGGCTTTGCCGATGGCGGCAAGGTCGGTGCCGTCTTCGACCGTGAGCGTCTGGAAGCCGAACGCCGCCATGCGCTGTTCGACATCTTCGGTGAAGGCGAGGTCGGTGTCGCCTTCGATGGAGATGTTGTTGCTGTCGTAGAGTACGATGAGTTTGTCGAGCGAGAGCGTGCCTGCCAATGAGAAGACTTCGGAGGAGATGCCCTCCATCATGCAGCCGTCGCCGCCGAGGACGAAGGTATAGTGATCGACGATGGGAAACTCCGGCTTGTTGAAGACGGCGGCGAGGTGCGCTTCGGCGATCGCCATGCCGACTGCCATGCCCATACCTGCGCCCAAAGGCCCTGTCGTGGCTTCGACGCCCTGCGTATGGCGGTACTCGGGGTGACCCGGGGTCAAGGAGCCGTCTTGTCGGAAGTCCTTGAGATCGTCGATCGTCAGACCGTAGCCGAAAAGGTGCAGCAGGGAATAGAGCATGGCGGAGCCGTGTCCGGCAGAGAGAATGAAGCGGTCACGGTTTGCCCAGTTTGGATTTTTGCCGTTGTGCTTCATGTGATGCGCCCAAAGCTCGTAGGCGATCGGCGCCGCGCCGAGCGGCAGTCCGGGATGTCCGGAGTTCGCTTTCTGCACGGCATCCGCCGAAAGGACGCGAATCGCGTTTACACAGGTGGTATCAATGTTTCCCATAGATTTCTCCTCCTTGAAACCGTTGTTTGTTCCTTCTCTATCTTACATGATTTCGCTGAAAATGTATAGCATAGGGGGAAAGTTCGGCGAAAAGTCATGCACGAGAAGACGCTCTATCAGCGTCGGTTGAGCAGGGCGATGGAGGTTAAGATCAAAAGTACGCCGACGGATTCCGCGATGCCGAAAGGAACGGCGAGCAGCACGGTGGAGAAGAATACGGCGGATACAGGCTCGATGGAGCATAGGATGCCGACGGTGCTCGGTCGGATGTATTTAAGACTTTCGAGGTACGACCAAAAAGCGATGACCGTGCCGAAGAGTACGACGTAAAGGAAGACGAGAAGGGCGGCGGCATCGACATCGCCGCAAAAGTCCCAAGGCGCATGAAAGAACATGAGCAAGATGCCGCCGAGGAGCATTCCCCAGCCGATGACGAGCGGCGAGCGGAAGTGTTCCAAGAGCCATTTTGGCTGTATGGTGTAGACGGCGGCGCAAAAGGCGGAAGCGACGCCCCAGAAGAGCGCGAGCGGCGGAATGGCAAGCATCGAAAAGCTGCCGCGCGTCACGATGAGGAAGGTGCCGACGAAGGCGAGCAGCACGCAGCAGATCTCATGCAGCGACGGCAGGCAGCGGCTTTTCAAGGCGCTCCATAGGACGACGATGATTGGCATGAGGTATTGCAGTACGCTTGCCGCCGCCGCGTTGCCGTACTCGATGGAAGAAAAGTAGGTGTACTGCACGCCGAGCATACCGAAGATGCTGAAGATGAGGAGATGCTTTGCCGCAGGACGGTTCCGCCACAGAGAGAAAATATTTTCCCGACTCTTTGCCGCATCGAGCAGCAGAAGCAGCATGCCGGCGAGCGACATGCGCATCATGACGAGCCATTCGGTAGAAAAGCCCCGTTCTTGCAGCAGAAATTGTGCGGCGACGCCGGAGCCGCCCCAGAGCAGTGCGCCGAGCGCTACGAGCAGGATGCCTTTGGTATGTGGTTTCATGGTATCGCTCCTTGGTGTTTTATCTTTGAATATAGCATTTTTCCGTAAAAAAGAAAAGCGGAGAAACGCAGGGATTTGCGGAAAACTCGTGCAGGTATGGGATGAATTCGATGAAACGATATGATATAATAGAAACATCATATCGGATGCGGGGCAAGAGGGAGCATCCAAACATTCTTGTCGTTTCAAGAAAGGGAGGATCTGCATGAAACTGGTAATCGCGGAGCCGTTGGGGATCACGGAGGCGCAGGCGGAGGCGCTGAAGAAGGAGTATCTGCCCGCCGACCTTGAGATGGTCTACTGCAACACGCCGCCGAAGGACGATGCGGAGAAGGCTGCGCGTGCCAAGGGCGCAGAGCTTGTCATGCTCGCGAATATGCCGTTCAAGGAGAATGTCCTGCAGGAGCTTAAAGATGTCAAGCTCTTGAGCGTCGCTTTTACGGGCGTCGATCATGTGGGCATGGATTATTGCAAAGCGCATGAAATCATCGTATCCAACTGCTCGGGCTATGCGAACGAGGCGGTCAGCGAGCTTGCCATCGGTTTGGCAATCGGGCTTTACCGCAAGATGCTTGCCGCAGACGAAGCGGTGCGTGCGGGCAAGACGCGTGCGGGGCTTCTCGGCATCGAACTTTCGGGCAAGAAGTTCGGCGTCGTCGGCGCGGGGGCGATCGGCAGGCGTACGATTGCGCTTGCGCAGGCGTTCGGCTGTGAGGTGTATTACTACAACCGCAAGGAAACGAAGATCGACGAAGCGAAGTATGTGCCGCTTGCCGAGCTGATGGAAGTGTCGGACATCATCTCGCTGCATGTGCCGTTGACGGCGGAAACGAAAGGCTTGATCGGCGCGGCGGAAATCGCCAAGATGAAGAAAACGGCGATCCTCATCAACACGGCGCGCGGCCCTGTCGTTGACAGTCAAGCGCTGGCGGACGCGCTCAAGGAAGGCCGCATCGCGGGCGCAGGCATCGATGTCTTTGAAGGTGAGCCGCCGATCGCGGGCGATCATCCGCTGCTTCATGCGCCGAATGTCATTCTTGCGCCGCACGTCGGCTTCGCGACGCAGGAAGCGATGGAAAAACGCGCCGTCATTGCCTTCCAAAATGTGCAGGCGTATCTTGCGGGCAAGCCGCAGAATGTGATGTAAGCGCAAAAACGATGTAATAAAACATCCGTGCAGAAGCTATGGCTCTTTTGTCATAGCTTCTGTTTTTGAAGAAGCGCTGAATTTATCCGTGCTTCTTTGGAACGAATGAGGTGAGGCATTGAAGTACGGGCCGTTCATGGCGGCGCTTCGCAAGGAGCCGCTGAAACATGTCTATCTGCTTGCGGGTGAGGAGCACTATTACATAGAAAAGGCAAAAGCGGCGATCTTAGAGCGCATTTTCCCTGCGGGCGAAGGACGGCAGGACGGTCTGGAAGAAGCGCCTGCCGGCATGGATGCTGACGGGATATGTGCTCTTTTGGAAACCGTGCCGTTTTTTGTGCCGAAGCATGTCGTGCTCGTGCAGGACAGTGCGCTCTTTCGTGAGAAAAAGAAGGCTGCGCGAGATGAAACAGCGGGCGATGCAGCAAAGCAGGGAACGAAGGGGGCGAAGAAGAGCGGTGCGGACAAGAAGGATGAGCGATTGCTGCATCTGCTCTCCGATATGCCCGAGTACGCCTATGTGATTTTCGTCAGCTCGGGCAAGGCGGATAAGCGGCGCAAGGCGTACAAGACGGTCGAAAAGGCAGGCGCGGTGCTTGACGCCGACGCTGTGCGCCCGTGGGAGATCGGCGATTGGCTCGCGGGCAAACTCGCTGAACTGCGCAAGGAGTTTGATCGCGAGGCGTATGCGTATTTCATGGGCGCCGTCGGTATGATGCATGAGGTGTCGCTGTCGTATCTCGACAAGGAGTTTGAAAAGCTCGCGCTCTATACGGAGGAGAAGCGGATCGACAGGAAGACGCTTGCCGCTGTATTTTCGGGGCTGCCGGAAGTGTCGTCGTTTGCGATGATGGACGCAGTGAGCGAGAAAGATGTCAAGAAAGCGCTGACGCTCCTGCGCCGTCAACTGGCGGACGGCGTATATCCGCCGGTGCTGCTTGCACTCATGGTGCGCCATGTGCGTCAGCTGTGGCAGGCGAAGCTATTCATGGCGCAGGGCGTGCGTGGCAAGTCGCTCGGCCCCGCGATGCAGCTCAATCCTTTTATCGCGGAAAAAGTAGGACGCGCGAGCGAGAAGTTTTCCGAGCCTGTACTGAAGCAGGCGATGCTCTCGCTGATCGATGCCGACTATCTGCTCAAGACAGGACAGGGCGGCGAGGAATTGTTGGAACATGTCGTGATTTCGCTGTGTGCATGAGATGAAAAAGCCGCCCCGGCGCAGGGCGGCTTTTTACGAAAAGAGATATAAGAATCCTTGAAGGATTACTTTTCCATACCGTGAAGGGTCAAAAATTGTGCTGCTGTCATGGGGGTTGGATGATTCATTTCGAGACTGAGGAAATCCTTATCCCCTGTAAGGATAATATCCACATGGTACACGACGGCTGCATTTAAGATGGGCTGATCCTTCGTGTCGCGGATTTGTTTTTCCGCGTGCTCTATCGGAGGAATCTGCTCATAGGACATTTCTGCAAGCAGCGCTTCGGCGGCGGGCAGGAACTGGGGGGCTTTTCGTTGCAGAATATCCCGCAGTTCCGTAAGGTTTTGCTCACACAGAACGATGGTGTGATGCGTGGCAATGTGCAGGAGAGCCTGTGCCGGTTTGGAATGAGGGAAGAGGATGGCGGAAAACAAGATGTTTGTATCAACCAATATCCGCATATTTTTTTCCGTATCGAACTTCGTTTACCAAGGCTTGTATATCTTGCTCATTCGTGATTCCCAAGGCTTCGGCAGCCCCGATCAAAGCGGTCTGTGCTTTGCGAATCGCTTGAGAAGATGCATTTTGCACAACGATTTCTCCATCGTTCTTTTGGAAGAACAGGAGTTTATCTCCGACCTTTAATCCGAGCAGACGTCGTATTTCTGCCGGCACAGTAATTTGGCCTTTGTCAGAGAGTTTTGCCAGATGCATAAAATCACCGTCCATTCTTCGCGCATTCGTGAGGAAGTGCTGAATTTGTCCGTGTTTCTTCAAGTCTCACTGTCAAACGACTGCATCGGTACGCCTTTGCGGGGCTTTGGCAAGTTGCGGTAGGCTCGGGATGCGCTGAAATAACGTGTGGCTACGGTCATGTTTGCGGGGTCGAGGTTTTCGACGGAGTGTTCCGTTGTGCTTGTGAGGTCGCGATACTTTGGCGTCTGCGTGAATTTTGCCCATGCCGATTGCAGGGCGCGCGCCATGATGAATTCGATGCCTGTCGTGTCCTCCGGCTGCTGCACGAAAGCGGAGCTTGTCTTGGGCGGCGGTGCGCTGCCCGTGCGCTTTTCGCTGCCCGCCGCATGAGGTGCGGCATCTGTTGTGCGAGTGGGCTGCGCCGTCTTGACAGCGGCTTTTGTCGTCGTGGTTTTCGCGGCGGGGGCGCTCGTCGCTGTATCCGTCAGATCGAGCTTCCAGCGCGTGCGCGGTTTCGCTGCGCTATGCATGTCGTGCGCGGCAGTCTTTGCCGCAGATGGTGCAGGAGAGCCGTTCGCTGCTTTTTCGGCAGCGGTATCCTTTCGGCGTGCAGCGTTGCCCGCTTCGTTCACGAGACCGCTTGCGATGAGAAACGCCTCGCTTGCTTCTTCCTTCGACGCCGCAGTTTCGAGCTTCTGCACGAGCGCTTCCCGCGCGTCTTGGGCGGCGCGCGCTTTGGTGTAGAGTCCCGAGTCGAACCGCTTCAAGAAGCGCATCTCGTCCGCCATGAGTTCGTCGCCGTTCAAGAGCTTCTGCTGGATGATGCGGCGCATGGCGCGGCTTGCGCCGTCGAGTTCTTCTGTCGGCGGATCTTCGTCCGGGGCGGGGCTTTGCGGTGCGCTTTCTTTGAGCACGCGCCGCGCCTTGCCGCTGTAGTCTATCTTCATGCCGATGTTCTTTTGCTTCACATAGGCGCTGACCTTGTCCGTCTCGTCAAACATGCCGAATCCCTCCTGCAGCTTTCCACTTCCTGCACTTGATATATGGGTTCATTATACCATGTAGTAATACGACTGTAAACTTGTTGAAAAGAATGCTCGGCGGCTTCGCAAGGAACGCATCGATTCCCTTGATTTTCCATGCAGGATGGATTAACATAGAATGAGGGAATTGCGGATAAAAAGAAGGAGAGAAATCGCGTTGATGATGAACTATCCCTTTACCGTTTCCGTTTGCGTCACGACGTACAAACCCGATGATAAGAAGCTGAGACTGACGCTGGAATCCATCATGCGGCAGAAAAATTGTCCCTTCGAGATCATCGTGGCGGACGATGGCACGGAAGATCTTGCACAGGAAGAGATCGAGGATTATTTTGCAGCATGGAATTTTCATGCTTATAAGATTGTGCGTGCGCCCAAGAACTATGGGACGGTTCACAATACGCTCGCAGCTTACCTCGTGGCTCGCGGCAAGTATATCAAGGACATCTCGCCTGGCGATTATCTCTATGCGGACACGGCGCTTGCCGATATGACCGCTTTCATGGAGGCTGGGGGTCACGAAGCCGCTTTCGGCCGTGCGTGCTATTATTGCGAGGAGCAGGGGGTATACCGCATCTTGGATTATATGAATCCGCGTGATCTTTCGCCATACGAAGCGGGAGATTTCGCGGCGGCGGCGTATGCACAGCTCCTTTGTCAAGATTATCCGTGCGGCGCTGCTTTTATGGCGCGGCGTGAGCTTTTGACCGGATATATGCGCCTTTTGCTTGATCGCGTGACCTTTACGGAGGATCGCGCCTACACCATGATGTTAGCAGACGGCATTCGACTTGCTTTTTGGAATCATAATTTCGTTTGGTACGAATATGGCGGCGGTATTTCGACGAACAGGGAAAACGTCTGGCAGGAGAGAATAATAAGAGATAACCAAGCGTTTTTTGCACTTTTGGCGCAAAGGCATCCCGAGCTTTCTTCCGTGTGCCGATGGCATATTTTTGACGGGTATGAGGCAGAAGATATATGGTACGCTTATGCAGAAGAAACGAAGGAATACTATCGAAGAATTGATGAGGCGAGGGCGCAGGGCATGTTTTCCTATCTGCGCGGCGCCGCTCCCGAAGAGCTGGCGAAATTGGTGCGCGAGAAAGTGACGTTTTCTTGCGTTTGAACGCGAAGAGAAGAAATGAGGAATGAAGAGATGCAGATCGTAAAGTATGTGTTCCAGCCGCATGGCGATGCGCGTGGGATGCTCGTCGCTCTCGAAGAGTTTACGGATATTCCCTTTCGCATCAAGCGCGTCTACTACATGTACGACACGCTCGAAGGCGTCGTGCGCGGACACCATGCGCATAAAAGTTTGGAGCAAATCCTGATCTGCATTCACGGCAGCTGCAAGATACGCTTGGACAACGGGCGGGAAAAGAAGGTCGTGCCGCTCGAAAAACCATACGAAGGACTTTACGTGGCGAATTATATGTGGCGTGAAATGTATGATTTTTCATCCGATGCTGTTCTTATGGTGCTGGCTTCCGATATATATAAAGAAGAGGATTATATCCGCGACTACGATGAATTTTTGCGTTTGTCGCAAAGGGAAGGGGAATGGGTGCGTGAAGATTGATCTTTCCGTCTTGGGGCGAAAGTTTGAGCGGCATCGGCAGGAGTATGAAGCCGCCGCCTTGCGCGTCCTGCGTTCCGGACACTATATCTTGGGGGATGAAGGGGCGGCGTTTGAGCGGGAGTTCGCGGCGTATACGGGAGCGAGGTACGCCGTGGGGGTCAATTCGGGGCTTGATGCGCTGCGCCTTTCCGTTCGTACATTGGGACTGGGGGTGGGCGACGAGGTCATTGTGCCGGCGAACACATATATCGCGACGGCTTTGGCTGTGACGGAAAACGGCGCGCGCCCTGTCTTTGTCGAGCCGGATGAATATTTCAACCTTTCCGCCGAGCATCTTGCAGAGGCAATCTCGCCGCGTACGAAAGCGATCCTCGTCGTCCATCTTTACGGACAGGCGGCGGATATGGCAGCGATCTTAGAGATCGCTGAAACGCATGGCATACCTGTACTCGAAGACTGCGCACAGTCGCATGGGGCGCACTTTGGCGGACGTATGACGGGGCGGTTCGGCGTCATGGGCTGCTTCAGCTTTTATCCGACGAAGAATCTCGGCGCGTTTGGCGATGCGGGGGCAGTCGTCACGGACTCTGAAGAGATGGCAGAAACGCTGCGCATGATGCGAAATTATGGCAGTAAGGTCAAGTATCAAAATGAAATTGCAGGCGTCAATTCGCGGCTGGATGAGATGCAGGCGGCGCTTCTTCGCGTCGGATTGCGCCATCTCGCGGCAGATATCGAGGAAAGGCAGCGCATCGCTGCCGCTTATCGGGCGCATATTGTCAACCCTTGGCTGGAACTGCCGAAAAAGCGCACGGCTGCCGAGCATACATACCATCAATTCGTCGTGCGCAGCAGACATCGCGATGACTTTCAGCAATATTTGAAGGCGAATGGCGTCACGACGCTGATTCATTATCCTGTGCCGCCGCATCTCGCGCAGTGCTATCGTGCGCTTGGCGGCAAGGCGGGCGATTTCCCGCTGGCGGAGAATATGGCGGCTGAGGTGCTGAGCTTGCCGATGTTCAACGGCATGACGCAAGAAGAGGTACAGTACGTCATGGATCTCTGCAACGACTATCAGCCCGACGTCAGACGTGCATAGGAGCAAAGGCATGAAGATCGAAACTTACTATGAGATGTATCGGCTCATCCGGCAGGAATGTTATCTGGACTGCTTGAAAGAGGTGCAGGAGAAAAATCTGCGCCGCATACGCGCCCAGAAGAAAATTCGCATCGCCTTTCAAAGTTCGTGTCTTGCCGAGTGGGTCGGCGACGCGCTCGTGCGCAAGTTCGCTGAAAATGAGCGTTTCGATGTGACCGTGGTCATCGTCTGGCAGGTGAATACGGACTTTGACAAGGAGATTCCTGCGCTGATCGAACATTTCGAGCAGTCGGGGCTGCCGTACCGCTTGTCCGACGGCAGTGTCAAGCCCGGGGATTTTGATATCGTTTTCTATACGTCGCCTTACATGGAGATTCTTTCTCATTGGATGGATCGCGATATTCCGCTTTCGACGCTCGTTTGTTACATCCCGTACGGCTTTTATCTTGCCGATATACAGAAGATGCAGTTCAACTTGTTTGCGCATCATATCTGCTGGAAAAACTTCACGTTGGCGAAGGGATACGACATCATGGCGGAGCGCTACAGCGACATTGGCGCGTACGGGATGGTTTACGCCGGCTATCCGAAGCTCGACGGGCTGCTCGATCCTGCGTGTGCGGACCGTGCCGCATGGAAGATCGCGGGCAAGGGATCGGTAAAGAAGATCATTTTTGCCCCGCATCATTCGATCGCGGAGAAGCCTTATTACGCTACGTTTGCCGCGAACCACCGCTTTTTTCTTGCGTATGCGCGAGCGCATGGGGAAGATACTTCGTGGGTGTTCAAGCCGCATCCGATGCTCGGTCTCAGCTGTGTGAAGAACGGCGTCTTTTCTTCTTTGGATGAATACGACGCGTACTGCCGTGCCTGGGACGCATTGCCGAACGCTAAGGTGGAGATGGGAGAGTACCTTGCCTACTTCGCAAGTTCGGATGCGATGATCCTCGACAGTGTATCGTTTATGGCGGAGTATCTGTACGTTCATAAGCCCGCGCTCTTCCTCACGCGCGAAGGGGAGCGTTTCAATGAGTTTGGCGAGATGGTCGCCTCCTTGCTCTATCGTGCGTCGGGAACGGATTATGCCGCTATCGAGCATTTTCTCGATGTACTGATCGAGCGTGATCCCATGAAGGATGCGAGGGAGAACTTCTTCCGTCAAGTCCTCGACTATGCAGCTGAACACCGCAAATCGGCGACGCAGTTTATCTATGATGATATTGTATGCTCGATTGGAGTTTGAATCATGACGAAATTTATCTTTGACCTCGATGGAACGGTCACGAAAGAAGAAACGCTGCCGCTCATCGCCAAACATTTTTCTGTGGAAGAGGAGATCGAAACGCTCACGAAGCAGACGGTCATGGGGCATATCCCGTTTGTTGAGTCGTTCATTCGGCGCGTCTTTATTTTAGGGAAGCTGCCGATTGACGAGATAGATGCGCTTTTGGCGAATGTGGCGCTTCATGAGGCTGTCGTGGCGTTTATTCAGCGAAATCGTGCACATTGTGCGATTGCTACAGGGAATCTTTCCTGCTGGGTCGCGAAACTGGTTGCAAAGATTGGCTGTGAGGTCTATTGCTCGGAGGGCATGATCGAAAACAATCAAGTGGTAAAGCTCACGGACATCCTCAAGAAGGAAAGCGTCGTCGAACGGTATCGCGCCGAGGGGCATCGCGTCGTATTCATCGGCGATGGCAACAACGACGTCGAGGCGATGCGTACCGCCGATGTTGCCATTGCCTCGGGGCTTACACATGCGCCGACGGCGAGCGTCATTTCCGTGGCAGATTATCTCGTGTTGAATGAGGTGGCATTATGCAGGCAACTCAATCAGTTGTTATAAGCTGTGCGGGCATCGGCTCGCGTCTGGGGCTGGGGACGACGAAAGCGCTGATCAACATTCATGGCAAATCGTTGATTCGCTGGCAGCTGGAACTTTTTCAAGATGTCGAGGATATTCGCGTCGTCGTCGGCTTTGAGGCGCAGGATGTCATCGAGGAAGTTCGGCGCTACCGTCCCGATGCTGTGTTTGTATTCAACCACAACTATTTTGAAACAAAGACGGGGGCAAGCTATCACTTGGGGGCGAGGGACGGCAACGAATACGCGCTGGAGTACGACGGCGATCTCCTCGTGCATCCCGACGATATGAAGAAGCTCCAAGAGATGCAGGGCGAGTGGATCGCCTATGCGGACAAGATGTCGGACGACGCCATCTTCGTGCGCGTCAATGCGCATGGCGAGGTGCTGTCTTTTTCGCGTGCGTCGGGGGATTACGAATGGACGGGGCCGTGCTGCCTGAAGCGAGAGCGCATCGCCTATACGTCGGGTCATGTTTACAATCAGCTGGAGCCGTACCTGCCTCTGCCGGGCATCAAGATTCGCGCCTGTGATATTGATACATACGGCGATTACGAACGCGCGTTGAAGTTTGTAGAATCGTGGGGTTGAAATGCAGGAAAAAAGCGCCGGAGAGCGCATCCGAGAGAAGAAAGTTTCGCTCGATACGGCAAAAGTCAAAGCGTTCTTTGATGCGCGCTGCCAAAAGGACCTGCCGTATCTCTATAATTATACGAACTATCAGGACAATCACCCTGCGCTTGCTTTAGAGCGCGACCGTGCGGAAAAGGCGCGTATCGCGCCGTTGCTTGCGGCGGCGAGTGATGCGCTGATCCTCGACATCGGCTGCGGCGTGGGACGCTGGGGCGACGAATTTGCCGTGCATCTTGCAGGGAATGGGCGTTATGTCGGCGTTGATTACAGCGAAGGACTTTTGCAGATGGCAAAGGAACATGCGAAGGAACGTGAAAACTGCGAGTTTTACTGCGGGAGCTTTCAAGAGCTTTCTGCGACTCTGCCGCAGAAATATCGCGGTAAGGTTTTTGATCGTATTCTCGTCAACGGCGTTTTGATGTATGTCAATGACGAGGATCTCTCTCTGTGTATATCCAATGTAAAAGACCTTTTATCCCGTGGGGGGATATTGTATGTCAAGGAGTCCGTAAGCTATGGCAAGCGGCTGACTTTGAATCAGATGTATTCCGAAGAGCTCTCGCACGACTACAGCGCGATTTATCGCGGCATCGACGAGTATGAAGCGCTCTGGCGTGAATTTTTTCCGGCGCAGGATGGCTGGAAAATCATCGAGCGCGGCGAAGTCTGGGAGAATGCGCTCGGCAACCGCAGGGAGACGACGGCATACTTCTGGCTTGTGCAAAGAAAATAGAAGGATGAGATGGGGGAAGTGCTTTGCAGGATGTTTTAGGCGTCGTCGGCGGCTTCGGAGGCTATGCGACGCTGGATTTTTTTGCGCGTGTATTGAAAAAATTCGCTTCGGAGTCGGAGCGAAGCTATCCGCATATCATTATGGACAACGATTTCTCGATGCCCAGCCGCACACGTGCACTTTTGACGGGAGAAGGATATGCGGATGTTGTTGCTGCGATTGCTTCTTCGATGAGGTTTTTAGTCTCGCGGGGGGGGGACAAGTGTACGATATATTGTCCTTCCCTGCGGCACGTCGCACTACTTCTTGCCGGATGTTTACCGTCTTGTGCCCGAAGCGGAAGAGCGCGTCGTTCATGCCATTCGTTTGTTGGGGCGTGAGTTAAAGGCGAAGGGTGTTGAAAATGTGCTCGTGATTGCGGCGGAAGGGGCGTTGAAAAAGCATCTCTATCGCGATTGTCTGCACGAATATGATATTGCGGTCAGTGAACCTTGCGCGGTAGAGTATCAAGAGATTCGCCGGTTCATCGAATATGTCAAGGCAGATGCTTATCCTGTTGATCTCGCCGAGCGTTTTTCCGCATTTTTGCAAAAATACGAGGAAAAGGACGTGGTTCTCGGCTGCACGGAATTTCCCGTACTCATGCGGCGTCTCATGGAGAGGAATGATGCGCCCGCATCCGACGTCTGTTTGTGGCGCGGCAGGCGTTTTTACGACCCGCTGACGATGGTCATTGATTTCTTATATGCGAATATGGCATGAGTTTGGTGAAGTCCTAGATGATTTCGGAGGGGAAAAGATGCGCGTATGTTTTTATAAGCCGGCGGATCGGACGCTTTGGGATGATTTTGTCCGCAAGGCGAAGAATCGTCACTTTTTTTTCCTGCGCGATTATATGGATTATCATAAGGCGCGTTTTTTTGACGCATCCATTCTCGTTTTTGATGAAAAGGAGCGGCTGCTGGCACTTTTGCCGCTGTCGCGTCAGGAAGCGACGGCGGTTTCTCACGGCGGTCTGACGTTCGGCGGCTTCCTCGTAGGAGAGCGCATGGCGGCGGAGACAATGGTCGATCTTTTCGTCGATGTGCGCCGCTTTCTCTGTGGGCATGGCGTGACGAAACTGCTCTATAAGAGTATGCCGTGGATATACCATCGCTATCCGGCGGAGGAGGACTTGTACGCTCTGTTTGTGCATGGGGCGCGACTCGTGCGCCGCGATGTTTCATCGACGATTTTTTTGCCGCAGCGTTACGGCTATCGCAAGGGCAGGGCGTGTGAGATCAAGAAGGGATATAAGAATGGGCTGTCTTTGCAGGAAAGCGGCGATTATGCGACGTTTGTCGATTTGCTGAGCGAGGTGCTTCGCGAGCGCCACGATGCGGTTCCCGTTCATACGGCGGCGGAATTGCAGATGCTTGCCGGCCGCTTCCCCGAAAATATCAAGCTCTATACGGCGCAAAAGGATGGTGCGATGCTCGCGGGAACGGTCATCTTCGACAATGGCGCGACGGTGCATACACAGTATATGATGAATACGGCGCAAGGGAGAACGATGGGGGCGCTCGATGCGCTGATCGATCATTTGCTTGTGGAGGTTTATTGCGATCGCCGTTATTTTGACTTCGGCATATCAAATGAAGATGGGGGACGGCGGCTCAATCGAGGTTTGGCGGCACAGAAGGAGGGGTTCGGCGGCAGGGCGGTTGTGCATGATTTTTACGAGATTGACTGTCGATGAAGCTTGGCGTCAATCGCTCAGGATTGCTCATCGGGTGTACCGATGTAGGGAAAATAGCTGCGGTAAGCGGAAGGTACGCTGTAAGTGTCGGCGATCTCCTGCGCTGTCGCCCAGAGAAGCGGCGGCGTCTTTACCGTCGTGCCGTAGGGGGCGGCGGCTTCCTGAAGGAGCAGGGGAGCCGTTTGTGCGGTTTCTTCGTTGGAAGTTGGCGCTGTCTTTGAAGCGGCGGCGCCGCTTTGCCGATCTTTTGCCAGTTCGACGCGCCAGCCGATCATCTGCCATGTGATATGGGAAAAGATGTGCTGTGCGGCAGGAAGCGCATCAAGTTTCGCAGGGGAAAGACCGATGGTTTGCAGCGCTTTTTTTGCCTCGTTCTTTTTGAGATGCCCTGTCATGGCGGGGAAGCTCCAAAGTCCCGCGAGCAGCCCTTTATCGGGGCGTTTTTCGAGGGCGATTTTGCCGTCTTTCGACAAGAGGAATATCGTGAGTTTTTCTATGCGCCGCCGTTTGGGCGGTGTTTTTTTCGGCAGTTCCGCTTGCAGATCGGCTTCTTTGGCGAGGCAGAGGCGCTGCAAGGGACAGACGGTGCAGCGTGCTGCCCCGCGCGGCAGACATACGAGAGCGCCCAGCTCCATCAAGGCTTGGTTGAAGTCGCCGGCGGCTTCGGGCAGGCGCGGCAGCAGCGCTTCTTCAACGGCGCGTTTCGTACTGTCCTTCAAGATGTCGGCAGGCGATGCAAGAAGCCGCATGATGACGCGCAGCACGTTGCCGTCTACCGCAGGGACGCGCGCGCCGAAGGCGATGGATGAGACGGCGCCCGCCGTATAACGTCCGATGCCGGGAAGTGCGAGCAGATCGGCAAAGCGTTCGGGCATTTTGCCGCCGTAGTCGCGGCAGATGATTTGCGCGGCAGCCTGCAGATGGCGTGCGCGGCTGTAGTAGCCGAGACCTTCCCAGAGTTTCATCAGCAGGGTTTCGTCAGCGCAGGCGAGCGTGCGTACGTCGGGCAGCGCGGCGATGAAGCGTTCGAAGTACGGTTTGACCGCTTCGACGCGCGTTTGCTGCAGCATGATTTCGGACACCCAGACGCGGTACGGCGTGGGATCGTCACGCCACGGCAGGCTGCGCTTCTCGCTGTAGAACCAGCGAAGAAGCGGCTCGGCGATCTCATCGAGCATTTTTGTATGTTTCAAGATGTTTTCCTTTGCTGTTTTTGTCACGGGAAATCTCCTCGGTGTGTTGATTTTATTTGGGCATATATACGCTATAAACGGCTCTTCTATTATTGCAGGGATATGGGGCAGCGTCAAATATTTGCTGGTTTTTGCAGGTGGAAGAAAGGGCTTTGTTTATGACGGCTCTGCGCGATGTTCGAATAAGATTGCCGACGGAAATTCATTGACTTTTTCCATGCGCTTCATATACAATAGATTCACGCTGGACTTGCGGGCAAATGCTCGGCAGTCCGATTTGAAGGGGGCGCATATCTTGGTAAAGGTGTTGGTCAGCGGAGCTTGCGGGCGCATGGGACAGGCTGTCGTCAAGGCGGTGCAGGGCGATGCGGAGCTTTCTCTCGTCGCTGCCGTTGATGTCTGCGGCGGTGCGGATGCAGGAGAGCCGGCAGGCTGCGGCAAATGCGGCGTGATGGTGGAAACGGATCTTGCGCAGGCTTTGATCGAGAAGAAGCCGGATGTCATGGTGGATTTTACGCGCCCCGACGCCGTCTTTTCCAACGCGATGCTTGCCGTGCAGCATGGGGTCGCGCCCGTCATCGGCACGACGGGCATGACAGCGGACGAAAAAGCGCAGCTTGAGGCGTTGGCGGTTGAGAAGAAAACGCCGGTATTTCTCGCGCCGAATTTTGCCATCGGCGCTGTGCTCATGATGCTCATGAGCCGCCAAGCGGCGAAGTATATGCCGCACGTCGAGATCATCGAGCTGCATCACGACAACAAGCTCGACGCGCCGTCGGGCACGGCTTTGCAGACGGCGGAGCTGATCAAGGAAGCGCGTGAGAGTATGCGGCAGGGACATGCCGAAGAGGTGGAGAAAGTCGCCGGCGCACGCGGCGCCGAAGTCGATGGTATGCGCATCCACAGCGTGCGGCTGCCGGGCTTCGTCGCACATCAGGAGGTCATCTTCGGCGGTTTGGGACAGACCTTGACGATTCGTCACGATTCGATCAACAGGGAATCGTTCATGCCTGGCGTCGTGCTTGCGTGCAAGAAGGTCGGGGAGCTTACGGGGCTTGTCGTAGGCTTGGAGAAGCTGCTCGATTGAGGGCGGCAGGAACATGACAGGAGTTGGCAGCATGAAGAAATATAATGTGGCGATCATGGGCGCGACGGGCGCTGTAGGGCAAGAGTTTTTGAACCTCATCGAAGAGCGCAGGTTTCCCTTTGCGGAGCTTCGTCTGCTTGCGTCCTCGCGCTCGGCAGGCAAGAAGATCGCTTTCATGGGAAAGGAATACACGGTTGAGGAGACGCGCGAGGATTCCTTCGAAGGCGTTGACATCGCGCTCTTTGCGGGCGGCGGCGCGAGCAAGACGTTTGCGCCTGCGGCGGTGAAAGCGGGCGCGGTCGTCATCGACAATTCGAGTACGTTCCGCATGGATCCCGAGGTGCCGCTCGTCGTACCGGAAGTCAACCCCGAAGCGATCAAAGAGCATAAAGGCATCATCGCGAACCCGAACTGCTCGACGATCATCATGGTCATGGCGCTGAAGCCGCTTCTTGACCTCGCGCCCATCAAACGTGTCGTTGTCTCGACCTATCAAGCTGTTTCGGGCGGCGGTAAGGAAGCGATGGCAGAGCTTGAAGAGCAGGTCGAGGCGATCGTTGCGAAGAAGCCTGTCAAGGCGGAGATTTTGCCGGGGGCATCGCTCAAGAAGCACTATCAGATCGCTTTCAATTTGATTCCACAGATCGATATTTTCAAGGAAAACCTCTATACGAAAGAGGAGATGAAGATGATCGACGAAACGCGCAAGATCCTTGCAGAGCCTGATTTGCGCGTGACGGCGACGACGATTCGCGTGCCTGTTTACCGCAGCCATGCGGAGTCGGTCAATGTCGAATTTGCCCGAGAGGTCAGCGTCGAGGCGGCGAGAGCCGCGATCGCCGCCTTCCCCGGCGCAGCGCTCAACGATAATCCGGCAGAGCAGGAATATCCGATGCCGCTCTTCACTTCGGGCAAGGACGATGTTGAAGTCGGCCGCATTCGTCGCGACGAGTCTGTGGATCACGGTCTGAATCTCTGGGTCTGCGGCGACCAGATCCGCAAGGGCGCGGCGCTCAACGCGCTGCAGATCGCCGAGTATATGATTAGCCATGAGATGATTGGCTGAGACTGCGCCGTGGGAGTATTTCCGATGGGAGGGACAGCAAAAGATGGTCAGCGATGAAACGATGATGTTCCGCTTCGGTGCGGAGGAAAACAAGGCTGAGGTCATCATACGCGAGGCTTGTGAAGCGATGGAAGAAAAGGGCTATAATCCGATCAATCAGCTGGTCGGGTATCTTCTCTCCGGCGATCCTGCCTATGTGACGAGCTATAAGGAAGCGCGCAGCAAGGTGCGAAAGCTGGAGCGCGATGAACTTTTGGAAGAGCTTGTGCACTTCTATGTTGAGGCGCATCGGGAGAAGAAAGCGTGATGAGGCGATTTCTCGCACTTGATGTCGGAGACAAGACGATCGGGGTAGCCGTAAGCGATGCACTCGGGCTCACGGCGCAAGGGGTTGAAACGATACGGCGCAAATCGTGGGATAAGGATTTTTCTCGTATCAAGGAGCTTATGAAGCTTTATGAAACGGACGCTTTCATCATCGGTTTGCCGAAGAATATGAACGGCACACAGGGCGAGCGCTGTGATATCGTGCGTGATTTTGCAGAAAGATTGCAGAAAAAATGCAAAGGAAGCAGCGTCGTCTTTTGGGACGAACGCCTTTCGACCGTGGCGGCGGAGCGCTCGCTGATCGCAGCTGATGTAAGCCGCGCCAAGAGACGCAAAGTTATCGACAAGATGGCGGCGGTCTTTATCTTACAAGGCTATTTGGACAATATAGGGATGCGTGTCGGCGCAGTCCCGGAAGAGAAATGAGGAGAAGAGATATGTCGGACAAAGAAAAAGAGATTTTGGAAGAGGACGAAGATGTTATCGTTGAGATGACGGATGAAGCGGGGAACAGCTATTATTATCGTGAGGAGATGATTATTCCTGTGGGTAATGATAAGTTTGCACTGCTCATCGGCATTCACGATGAGGAAGAGGAACATACGCATAGCTGTGGCTGCGACTGCGGCTGCGACGAGCACGATGAAGACGTCCTCATCGCGAAGATCGTCATGGGTGAGAACGGTGAGGAAGAGTACGTTGAGCCGACGGATGAAGAGTTCGATGCCGTGCAGCGTGCGTATGACGAAATCATGGACGAGGAAGAGGAAGACTGACAGAGAAGAAAAGTGCCGACGCTTTTGGGCGTCGGCTTTTTCTATGCCTGTTGTAATTTTTGCAGTCTTTGCGTATAATGAGATTTGGGAAGTACTGACATTGAATGGAAGGGGATGTTTTTTTGCGGCTGCCGGATTTTCTTGCGCCTTGGCTGGAGCGCTTCAAAGGTTTTGTTTCTGCTGCGCTCAAGAAAGATGCCGGAGGAGAGCGCATTCTTGATCAGGCGCAGAAGTATCTTGGACAAGGATTGGCGCTTCTTCTCGTGGGTGTGGTATGGGTGCAGGAAATCTTCCTCTCATGGATGAAAAGTCTTTCTTTCGATGAACTGCGGCGTTTTCCGCCCGAAGATTGGACGGGGTATATGAAAAAGTACGTCTTGCCGCCCGCGCTGCTTTTTTTCTTGCTGCTCGGCGTCTTTTCCTATGCGCTTTCTTCGTCGGCGCCCGTTTCAGAAGAGCAGGAGACGGTTTACCTTACGGTTCGCTCGGGGATGACTGCCGATGATGTGGCGGCGCTGTTGGAAAAGCGCGGCATCATACGAAGCCGTTTGAAATTCTGGCTGGCGGCGAAGATGAACGGTTCTGACGGCTCTTTCAAGGTCGGAACTTATGCTTTCTATACGAATATGGAGCCGCGCGATGTGCTGCAGGCTTTGGTTGAAGGGCAGACGGTACAGCTGCGCTTTACGATTCCCGAAGGTTTCACGGTCGAGGATATCGCCAAGCGTTTGGACGCGAAGGGGATTGTGAAGAAGGATGATTTCCTGCAGGCGGCGAAACACTACGCCCCTTACGACTATATTGAAAAAAACGAAAAAGTGCGCTACTATGCCGAGGGTTTCCTCTTCCCTGATACATACGAGATCGACGGCGACGTCACAACGGACGGCATTCTCTCGATGATGTCGCGTGATTTTGACCAGCGTCTCACGCGTAAGATGCGCGAGCGTGCGGAGGAGGAAAATCTGAGCATCTATGAGCTTATCATCCTTGCCTCGCTCGTTGAAAAAGAAGCGCGTTACGAGGAAGACCGCGCACTTATCGCACAGGTGTTTTTGAAGCGTCTTGCCATCGGTATGCCGCTGCAGTCGGATGCGACGCTGCAATATTTGCTCGATGCGCCGAAGGAGGATGTGACGTATAAGGATACGGAGCTGGATTCGCCGTACAATACTTATCAGCATCGGGGGCTGCCGCCCGGTCCCGTCGCCAATCCCGGCATAGCGTCGATTGAAGCGGTACTCTGGCCGGCAAAGACGGACTATCTCTATTTTGTCGCAGATCGTGAGGGGCATAATTATTATTCTCATACATACGCAGAACATGATGCCATTGTGCAGAAGGTGCGCTAGATGAGTTTGGTGAAAGATTTTACTTCGGCGCCGCAGAGTACAGGCGGATGCAGAAAGAAACCGGAGCTTCTCGCTCCGGCGGGGAATTTGGAAAAGCTCAAAATGGCGCTCATCTATGGCGCGGATGCTGTCTACCTCGGCGGCAAGAGCTTCGGACTGCGCGCTTTCGGCGGCAACTTCAGCGAAAATGAGATGGCGGATGGCGTGCAGTTTGCTCATGCACGCGGCAAGAAAGTTTATGTGACGCTCAATATTTTTCCGCACAATGCGGATTTGGAGAAGCTGCCTGCGTATCTTTCCTTTCTCGCTGATATTCGCGTTGACGGGCTGCTCGTTTCCGACCTCGGCGTCTTTTCCCTTGCGCGCGAGCTTGCGCCCGCGCTGCCGCTGCATATCAGCACGCAGGCGAACAATACGAATTGGGCGACGGTCAACGCATGGCAGAAGCTCGGTGCGGAGCGCGTCGTGCTCGCGCGGGAGCTTTCGCGCGCTGAGATCGCTGAGATTCGCGCGCGTTCGACGGTCGAGTTGGAGATGTTCGTACACGGTGCGATGTGCATATCGTATTCGGGACGCTGTCTTTTGAGCAGTTACTTCACGGGGCGTGATGCGAACCGCGGTGCGTGTGCGCAGGCATGTCGCTGGCGCTATGGACTCGTCGAGGAGAGGCGTCCGGGTGAGTTCTTTCCGATTGAGGAGGACGAGCGCGGTACATATATCATGAATTCCAAGGATCTTTGTCTGTTGCCGTTTTTGCCCGATCTTTGCGCGATGGGGCTGGACAGCTTGAAGATCGAAGGGCGCATGAAGAGCGTCCATTATGCGGCGAGCGTCACGAAGGTCTACCGCGAAGCGATAGATGCGGCATGTGATGAGGCGCAGCCGTTTGATCTGCGTGCATCTTGGCTTGATGAGCTGCAGAAGGTGTCGCATCGTATCTACACGAGCGGTTTTTTCAGCCATGTACCGGACGCAGACGATCAGATTTATGCGAGCGCTTCGTACGAGCAGTCGACAGATTTCATCGGGCTTGTGCGCGACTATGATGAAAGGACGCAGATGGCGACGGTTGAGCAGCGCAACAATATGAAGGTCGGGCAGGAGATTGAGATATTTCAGCCGACACGAGAGACGTTTTGTCAGCGCTTGGAGGAGATGACCGACGAGATGGGTGCGCCTTTATCGGTCGCGGCGCACGCGCAGCAGATTGTGCGTATGCGCATGAAAGAACCCGTTGAGGAATATGCCATCGTGCGCCGTCATAGAGAGGAAGGGTGAGATGTGATGGAAAAGGAAATCGTGCGCTTTTTTGCCAGAGCCGAAGGACGTGTGCAGGGCGTTGGCTTTCGCTTCTTCGTGCAGCAAAATGCGATGGAGCTGGGGCTTTGCGGCTGGGTGTGCAATATGGATGACGGCTCTGTCACAATGGAGGTGCAGGGGACGGCAGCGGCGATTGAAAAACTTTGGAATAAGATCTGGCAGGGCAACGGCTTCATTCGCGTCAGCGGACTGGAAACGGCGGCGCGGGAAACGGTGGAGAGCGAGCGTAATTTTGCGATTCGCCGTTGAGACGGTTAAGAAATGGAGGATGAACGATCTTGCCGAAAATTTTAGTTCTGAATGGGCCGAACCTCAATCTTCTCGGAAAGCGGGAACCGGAGATCTACGGCGCGATGACGCTGGCGGACATCAACGAAAGGCTGCGAAAGCGTGCAGCGGAAGCGGGCGCAGGCATTGCGTTTTTCCAGTCGAACCATGAGGGGGCGCTCGTTGATGCCGTGCAGAATGCTGAGGGGAGCGCGGATTTCATCCTATTGAACGCCGCGGCTTTCACGCACTACAGCATCGCTTTGCGCGATGCGATCGCCGCCGTCTCCGTACCCGTCATGGAGATCCATCTATCGAACATCCATAAGCGCGAGGAGTTTCGCCATACATCGGTGATCGCGCCCGTCGTCATGGGGCAGGTCGCGGGTTTTGGCGCGGAAAGTTACTTGGGAGCGCTTGAAATCGCTCTGATGATCTTGAAAAAGGGGGCGGAGCGATGAATACGGCAAAGCGCATCGAGCGCCTGCGCGATCTCATGAAGGAGAAGGGCGTCGAGGCGATGATCGTGAGCAAGACCGTCAATCTGCGCTATTTCAGCGGCTTTACGGGCGATGATTCGCTGCTCTTCATCACGGCGGAACGCGAGTTTTTGCTTACGGATTCCCGCTATCTTGAGCAGGCGGCGGCAGAAACATCCTTCGAGGTCGTCGAGCAGAAAGACGGGCTTTGGAAGCAGGCGGCAGCCGCCGCACAGGAGCTTGGATGCCGCATTCTCGGCTTCGAGGGCAAAGATGTCTCCTTTGATACATTTCAAGCGATTCGCAAGTTCTTGCCTGCTTTTCATGAGGAAAATTTTATCAGTCTCGTTCTTGAACCGCTGCGTGAGATCAAGGACGCTGAGGAGATCGCCTGTTTGAAAAAGGCTGCGGAGATTAGCGATCTTGCGTTTGACGACGTGCTGAATTTTTTGCGTCCGGGCATCTCGGAGCACAGCGTCGCAGCCCGTCTGGAAGCTTTCATGCGCGAGCGCGGTTCAGAGCGTCCCGCTTTTACAACGATTGTTGCTTCGGGTGTGCGCGGCAGTCTGCCGCATGGAACTGCGTCAGAAAAGTTGCTTGTTGCGGGTGAATTTGTTACAATGGACTATGGTGCTGTTTATCAAGGGTATCATTCCGACATCACGCGCACGGTTGTCTTGGGAGAGGCGTCTGAAAAACAGAAGGAGCTTTATCACGCGGTGCTGCAGGCGCAGAAACTAGGCGTGCAGCGCCTTCGGGTCGGCGCTTCGGGCAAGGAGGTTGACAGGGCGGTGCGCGACTGCCTGATGAAAGACGGCTATGCCGAATACTTCGGTCATGGGCTTGGTCACAGTGTTGGGCTGGAGATTCATGAGGAGCCGCGTCTTTCGCCGAAGAGCAAGGCAGAACGCTTGGAAGAAGGCATGGTCATCACGGTCGAGCCGGGCGTCTATCTGCCGGATTGGGGCGGACTGCGCATCGAAGATACGGTACTTTTGGAGAAGCAGGGCGGTGTGCCTCTGACAAAGGCGGCAAAACACCTGATTGAACTTTAGGATAAATAATGGAGGGCTACAAATGATTTCAAGCACAGATTTTCGTACGGGTCTTACGATCGAGATCGACGGCGGCGTTTGGCAGGTCGTCGAGTTTCAGCATGTGAAGCCGGGAAAGGGTGCGGCGTTCGTGCGCACGAAGATCAAGAATGTTGAGACGGGCGCCGTCGTCGAACGCACGTTCAACCCGAACGAGAAGATGCCCGCCGCGCGCCTTGATACGCGCAAAATGCAGTACCTCTATGAAGCTGACGGCATGTATACGTTCATGGATACGGAAAATTACGAGCAGACCGAACTCAGCAAGGAGCAGCTCGGTGATGCGCTGAACTACCTGCAGGAGAATATGGAAGTCAATTTGCAGACGTTCAAGGATCGCATCATCGGCATCACGTTACCGACATCCGTCAACCTCAAGGTCACGGAGTGTGAGCCGAGCGTCAAGGGCAATACGGCGACGGGTGCGACGAAGATGGCGACGGTCGAGACGGGATACGTCGTGCGTGTGCCGCTCTTTGTCAACGAAGGAGATGTTCTGCGCATCGATACGCGCACGGGCAACTATATTGAACGCGCCTGATCTATCGTGTGCGCCTGCTGTTTGCAGGGCGGCGTTTCATGTGTTTTGAAGGAGGTATTTTCCGTGGCAGAGGAAACCATCATGAGCAAGAAGGGAGCTATCGGTTCGATTCGCATCGCCGATGAGGTTGTGAGCATCATCGCCGGACTTGCCGCGACGGAGATCGACGGCGTGGCGGGCATGAGCGGCGGCATCGCCGGCGGTATCGCTGAAATGCTTGGCAAAAAGAGCTTCACGAAGGGCGTGAAGGTCGAGGTCGGCGAAAAGGAAACGGCTGTCGATCTCTATATGATCGTGAAGTATGGCGTGCGCGTTCCCGATGTCGCCATTGCCGTGCAGGAGAATGTCAAGAAGGCGATCGAGAACATGACGGGTCTGACCGTCGTCGAGGTCAACGTCCATGTGCAGGGTGTGGGCTTCGACGAGGAGACAGAGGAAGAGGAAATCCGCGTCCACTGAGGAAGAGGAGATAGTTTATGGGGTTTATCAATCGCCTTCTTTTGCTCCTTTACGCGCTCGCCGTCGCCTGCCTTTCGCTGGGGGTTGCGGCGCTTGCTTTGCAGATCGTGCCGGAGCCTATGCTGCTCAATGAATATCGCTATTTGATGGGGCAGCAGCAATGGTCTCTCGTTGCGGGCGGCGGTCTCGTTTTTCTTCTGAGCATCCATCTGATCGGCTGCAGTTTTTCCTGCGGCTCGACAGAGCGTAGCGGCGGCGAGTTCCTCGTACTTCACGGCAAGGCAGGCGATGTGAGCGTCTCTCTTGGCGCCGTCCACAATCTTGTGGAAGAGACGGCGCGAACCGTTTCGGGGGTGCGCAGTCTCAAGACGAGGGTTTCTACTGAAAAAGCGGCGGCGAAGGGTGAGCGTGCATTGATTCTTCGTCTTGCTGTCGTCATCGGCAAGGAGGCGAACGCCGCCGCTGTTTCCGATGACATTCGCACGGAGATTCGCCGCTATATGCGGGATACGCTCGGCGTCGATGATTTTTCGTTGGAGATCGTTGTTGAAGATATTTCCAATGCGCCTTTGACGAAGAAGAAGCGCGTCGTTTGACAGGGGGCGGAAATATGAATGAGGAAAGGGTTTGCCCTTTCAAGGCTTTTTTTGAAGCACATGCTCCCGGATTGGAGCCGCATCGCGGCAAAATCTTCGGCGTACTTTTCGGGGTCATGCTTGCTCTGGCTATCCTTATCTTCGGTTTCCTGCCGACCCTTTTCGTGCTCTTTTGCGGCTTCCTTGGTCTTTTGATTGGCATCCGCATCGATCATGGCATACGTCTGCGTGACGTGGAGGATTTTTTCAAGGAGTTGTTTCCTTATCGGTACCGCCGCTACAAATGATGGCAGCGAACGCAAAGATCTGCCGATGGGCAGGGGAGTTGTGATTTGAGCAGGCAGGAAAGGAAAGGTTTTGTTCTATGAGTCGCAGACAGGCGCGTGAAGCCGCACTTCAGACATTATTCCAACTGGAGCTTAACTCGCCGCCGGAGGCTGCCTCTGAGGAGGCGTGGCAGACATGGGCGCTCGATGCCGCCGTCGAGGAGATGCCGCTGGAAGGGAAGCGGGATTACCGCTATGCGGCGGCTCTCGTACGCGGAACGCGCGAAAATCTTGCGGCGATCGACGAGGCGATTGCCGCATCTGCGCACGATTGGAAGCTCGATCGCATGGCGGGCGTTGATCGAAACATCGTGCGACTGGCGGTCTATGAGATGAAGTACGGCGCGGAAAAGCTCGATGTCGGCATCGTTATCAACGAGGCGGTCGAGTTGGCAAAGAAATTTGGCACAGATGATTCCGGCCGCTACGTCAACGGGATCTTGGGCGGATTGGCAGGATAATCCTTGGGCTGTTGCCATTGCGCGACAGCCCCTTTCCTTATATGGTTTTGGAAGGAGGCGTCAAGTTGGCGGTTCACAGCGTATCTGCTCTGACGCAGTACATTAAGCGTATGTTCCAAGCGGAGGACATGTTGCACCATGTCTCCGTCGAGGGCGAGCTGTCCAACTATAAGATGTACGCTTCGGGACATTGTTATTTTACACTGAAGGATGAAACGGCATCCCTAAAGTGCGTGATGTTCAAGAGCCGCGCACGTCTCTTGCGCTTTCAGCCCGAAAATGGCATGAAGATCGTCGCTGCGGGGGAGATTTCTGTCTACGAGCGCGACGGCGCTTACCAGCTCTATGCTGAACGGCTGCTTCCGGCAGGGGCGGGTGAACTCAGCATCGCCTTTGAACAGCTCAAGGCGCGTCTTGGCGCTGAAGGGCTTTTTGATGTCGCGCATAAGAAGGGGCTGCCGTCCTTCCCGCGCACGATCGGCGTCGTGACGTCGCTTTCAGGAGCTGTGCTGCGCGATATTTACCGCGTGTCCAAGCGGCGGGATCCGAAGATTCGCTTGGCTCTTTATCCGGCGCTTGTGCAGGGGGAGGGGGCGGCGGCGGAGATCGCGTCTGCGATCCGCTTTTTTAATGAGAAATATCCCGTGGATCTTCTGATCGTCGGCAGAGGCGGCGGCTCTATGGAAGACCTCTGGGCGTTCAACGAAGAGCCGGTTGTACGCGCGATTTATGATTCGGCGATTCCGGTCATTTCTGCCGTCGGTCATGAGACGGATACGACTCTTGCCGACTATGTGAGTGATGTGCGGGCAGCGACGCCGTCGCAGGCGGCGGAAATCGCCGTGCCCGAGGCCGCAGTGCAGAGTCGCCGGATTGCTGAGTACGAGACGCGGCTGCACAAGGCGGTGCAGAGCCGTCTTGCCTATGAACGTGAGCGTACAGCGCGTTTGAGCGCCGCTTTCCTGAAGCGGCAGCCGCAGGCGCTTCTGGCGGCGCGTCGGCAAAGGCTTGATGCGGCGTCGGAAGCGCTTTTCCAAGGGATGCGCCGCATCTTCTTGGAGAAGCGGCACGCATTTCGCGTCGCGGCGGAGAAGCTCGAAATGCTCAGTCCGCTGCACGTCATAGGGCGCGGCTACAGCATCGTCGAAAAGTCGGGCAGGATGGTGCGCAGCATGAAGGAGCTCACCGTCGGAGATGAAGTCTTGGTGCGACTTTCGGACGGCGGTTTTGACGCCGTCGTGCGCCATGTGCAAGAAGGAGGTTTATGATGCCAAGGAAAAAGACGCCGTCCTTCGAGCAGGCGCTCATAGAGCTTGAAGAGCTTGTACAGGCGATGGAAGGCGGCGATTTGAGCCTGGAACAGCTCATGGACAGCTATGCGAAGGGCGTGGAGCTTTCGAAGTTCTGCATGACTTCGCTTGATCGCGCAGAAAAAGCGATGGACGTCGTACTCAAGGAGAAAAACGGCGTTGTTGAAGAATTTCGCTTGGAGATAGAAGGTGATGCAGGTGAATTTTAAGGAAGAATGGAAGCGACGCGCCGACTTGGTGGAAAATGGTCTGGCGCACGAATTGGCAAAGGCGCCTGCTTACGACGAGACGCTCGGGCGTGCGATGGAGTACAGCCTTATGGCAGGCGGCAAACGTCTGCGCCCTGTGCTTTTGATGGCGGCTGCAGACGCCGTCGGCAAGGATGGCGAGAAATTCCTTACAACGGGCTGTGCCATCGAGATGATCCATACATATTCGCTGATCCATGATGATTTGCCGGCGATGGACGATGATGACTATCGGCGCGGCAAGCTGACGAACCACAAGGTTTTCGGTCAGGGCATGGCGGTGCTTGCGGGCGATGCGCTTTTGACGCTCGCTTTCGAGGTCATGCTGCGCCAACCGGCGGCATCGGCAGAAACCATTGCTGCTGTCGTTTTCGAAATGAGCCGCGCGGCGGGGCCTTATGGCATGGTTGGCGGACAGGCGCTCGATCTTGAGGGCGAGGGCAAACACCTCGACATGGCGGCTTTGCAGAAGATGCACATGGGCAAGACGGGGGCGCTCTTTCGCGCCGCCATCCGCTCGGGAGCGATTTTGGCGGGCGCGGGCGAGACGGAACTTGCCGCGCTGACGATCTATGCCGAAAGATTCGGGCTTGCTTTCCAGATCACGGATGACATCTTGGATGTCACGGGTGATGAGAAAACGATTGGCAAGCCCGTGGGCAGCGATGTGCGCAACGAAAAGGCGACGTATGTGACGCTGACATCCTTGGATGAAGCGAAGACGTTGGCGCAAAACGCAGTGGATGAAGCTGTGGCAGCGCTTCGTGTCTTTGGTGAACGCGCGGCTTTTCTGCGGGATTTGGCGCTGTTTTTGTTGAAACGAGAAAATTGAGGGCGGATGGATATGGGACAGCTACTGGAACACATCAATGAGCCATGTGAACTGAAATATTGTACGCTCGACGAGCTTTCTCAGTTGGCGCGGGAACTGCGCCGTGAAATTATTGACACGGTTTCTCAGACGGGCGGGCATCTTGCGCCGAGCCTCGGCACGGTGGAACTCACGCTTGCCCTGCACAGGGCGTTCGACTGTCCGCAGGATAAAATTATATGGGACGTCGGACATCAAGCCTATGCGCATAAGATTTTGACAGGCAGGCGCGAGGCGTTTGCCGGACTGCGCCAAAGAGGCGGCATCACGGGTTTTCCGAAGATGGATGAAAGTATCTTCGATGCTTTCGGTACGGGACATTCGAGTACGTCGATCTCCGCCGCCTTGGGCATGGCGGCGGCGCGTGACATCGCGGGAGAGCATTACCGTGTTGCGGCGGTCATCGGCGACGGCGCTCTGACGGGCGGCGAGGCGTTTGAGGGACTGAACAATGCGGGGACACAGGGGCGCGATCTCATCGTCGTCTTGAACGACAACGGCATGTCGATCGCACCGAACGTCGGCGCAATGTCGGAGTACCTGTCACGTTTTCGCGTTGCGCCCGGTTATCACCGTGCGAAGCAGGACATCAAGAATTTTCTCAAGAGCATTCCTCATATCGGTGAACGCGTCTATCGCACGGCGGAGCATATCAAAGACGGCGTGCGTTCGGCACTCGTGCCCGGCGGTCTCTTCACCGATATGGGGTTTCACTACATCGGTCCTTTGGACGGGCACAACATCGCGCTCCTGCTCGATGTATTTGAACAGGCAAAGCAGCTCAAAGGACCGCTGCTCATTCACGTTGAAACGTGTAAAGGCAAGGGCTATATGCCGGCGGAAAAAGCGCCGGACAAGTTTCACGGCATAGGCAAATTCGATGTTGCCGCTGGAACGGCGTTCAAAAAGGTGGGAGCAAAGCCGACGTATACGAGCGTATTCGGCAAGGCGCTGCTGGAAGTCGCCGCACAGGATGCAGATGTCGTCGCCATCACGGCGGCGATGCCCGACGGCACGGGACTGCGCGCTTTCAGTGAGAAGTATCCCTCGCGCTTTTTCGACGTGGGCATCGCCGAGCAGCATGCCGCGACGTTTGCCGCAGGTCTTGCGGCGGCGGGCAGGAAGCCTGTGCTCGCGCTCTATTCGACGTTTGCCCAGCGTGCTTACGATCAGATCGTGCATGACGTCTGTCTGCAGAACCTGCATGTCGTCTTTGCGCTTGACCGCGCGGGTTTCGTCGGCGAGGACGGTGCGACGCATCACGGCATCTTCGACTATTCCTATTTGCGTCATTTGCCGAACATGACCGTACTCGCTCCGAAAGATGAGAATGAGCTTGGACGTATGCTCAAGACGGCTCTTTCGATGGAAGGTCCCGTCGCGCTGCGTTATCCGCGCGGAGAAGGACTTGGCGCAGCTCTTGAAGAGCCGTTTACGCCACTCAAAGATCTGCGTGCGGAGGTCATAGAAGGGCGCGGTGAGATCGCTCTCTTAGCGGTCGGCAGTATGGTTGAAGCCGCAGAAAAGACAGCGGAGCTTCTAAAAGGAGAAGGAATCGCTGCCGCCGTCGTTAATATGCGTGTCGTAAAGCCTTTGGATATGGAGCTTCTTTGTCACATGGCGCACGAGAAAAAACTGCTCGTGACGATGGAGGAGAATGTGCTTGCGGGCGGCTTCGGCTCCGCTGTTCTCGAATCGCTGGCAGATCGAGGGATTTTTGTGCCCGTCGTGCGCTTTGGCATCGGCGATGTTTTCATCGAGCAGGGAAAGCCGCAGGAACTTTTGGAAATCGCAGGGCTTTTGCCCGAGCAGATGGCAAAGCGTATCCTAGAGGTGTGGAAGGGAGCGGAACACGGTGGCGAAGGAGCGGCTTGACATTTTGCTCGTCGAGCGCGGTCTTGCTGCAAGCCGTGAGCGTGCACGCGCGATGATCATGGAAGGACGCGTGCTCGTTGACGGCAAGAAGGTAGAAAAGGCAGGGATGGCGGTAAAAGCAGATGCAGAGTTTCGTATTTTGGGCGAGGATCTGCCCTATGTGAGCCGCGGAGGCTTGAAACTTGCGAAAGCTATGCAAGTCTTTTTCCTCGACCTCACGGGCAAAACGGTGGCGGACATCGGCGCTTCGACGGGCGGCTTCACTGACTGCGCCCTGCAAAATGGCGCGGCGAAGGTCTATGCCATCGACGTCGGTTACGGGCAGCTTGCATGGAAGCTGCGCACGGACGCGCGTGTGAGGAACATGGAACGCACGAACATCCGTCATGTAACTCCTGCGATGCTCGGCGAACTCGTTGACTTCGCGTCCATCGACGTCGCTTTCATCTCACTCGCGAAGGTTCTTCCTGCTGTGCGTGCGTTACTCAAACCGCACGGTGAGGTCGCGGCGCTCATCAAGCCGCAGTTCGAGGCGGGACGCGAGAACGTCGGCAAAAAAGGAGTCGTGCGTGCACCGAGCGTACATGAGGCTGTTATTCGCGATGTCTTTTTTGCCGCGCAGGAAGCGGGATTTTGCGTCAAAGCCCTATCCTATTCTCCCGTCAAGGGACCGGAGGGCAATATCGAGTACCTTATGCACCTCGTATGCGCGGGCGAAGGAACGTCTTCTTTATGCGATGTTTTGGAAGAAGAGATCATTGCTGTCGTGCGGCAGGCACATCAGGAATTGGACAAGCAGGCAGGGATCAAATGTTTACGATAGCGGTTTTTCCCAATGTGACAAAGGCGAATATCCGGGCGATTCTTGAACGCGTCCTCGCGTTCTTTGCGGACAAGAAAGATGTCTGCGTCTTGCTTCCGTCAAAAGAAGCGGCGCTCTTGGGGCACGAGGAGTTCGGCGCTCGAAATATCAGTCAGCGCTCCATTGACATGGCGTTGAGCATCGGCGGCGACGGCACGCTCTTGAATGTCTGCCGCCGCGTCTATGATCAATGCGTTCCTGTCTGCGGCATCAACTTCGGTACCGTCGGCTTTCTCATCGACATCGAGCTTGATGAGATTGAGACGAAGCTGCAGAAGATCCTTGACAAGGAGTATCGCATCGAAGAGCGCTTGATGCTTTCGGGTTACGTCGTTCATCGCGGCAGGAAGAGTTACAAGGGCAGCGCCGTCAACGACATCGTCGTGACGAAAGGCGGCATGGCGCGTATGCTGCGTTTCGGGCTTTCCATCAATGATACTTGCATCGCGAACTATAAGGCAGACGGCTTGATCGTTTCGACGGCGACGGGATCGACGGCATATTCGCTTTCCGCAGGCGGTCCCATCGTGAACCCGCTCGTCAAGGCGCTCGTTCTGACGCCTATCTGCCCGCATACCTTCGATATTCGCTCGATGGTGATATCGGAGGATGATACGATTCGTATGCGCATCGAGGCGGGGCATCCCGACATTTTCATCACCTTTGATGGACAGAAGTCGCATCAGATCGCCGATGAGGATGAAGTGATCGTACAGAAAGCGAAAAATCCCGCGCGTATCGTGAAGTTTGGCGACAAAGACTATTATCGCACGATGAAGGAAAAGCTCTGGGGGCATCCTTGAAATGTATGTCGAGGAAGGTGTTGTGCTGCTGAGAGAATAGGAGGAACGGGCATGAAGCTCAAGCGTCATGCAGTCATTCGCGAGATCATCGAAAACTCGCCGGTGGAAACACAGGAGGACTTGGCGGCGGCGCTGCGCGCACGCCACATCGACGTGACGCAGGCGACCGTGTCGCGCGACATCAAGACTTTGATGCTCGTCAAAGTTCCCGCAGGAAACGGTCGCTACCGCTACGCATTTCCCAAAGAGAAGGGGGCGCTTTTATCGAAGGAGCGCATGGCGCGTCTCTTTTACGATTCTGTTGTTTCGCTGGATTACAGTGAGAACATCGTCGTCGTCAAGACGCTGCCCGGCACAGCGAATGCGGTCGCCGCCATCTTGGATCACATGCCGTGGCAGGAGGTCGTCGGTACGGTGGCGGGCGATGACAGCATCATCGTCGTCGTCAAGCCAAAGGAAGCTGCGCCTGAGATCGTGCGGCGCATGGAGAATTTCTTCGCTGAGTGAGAGGGAAATCATGTTAAGGACATTGATGGTTTGGAATTTTGCTTTGTTGGAGCATGTAAAAATCGAATTTGGCGCAGGTCTGAACATCTTGACGGGCGAAACAGGCGCGGGTAAGTCGATCCTCATAGACGCCCTGGGCGCAGTCCTTGGCAGCCGTCTGGCGGCGGCTGCTATACGAAGCGGCTGTGAATGGCTGCGCGTCGAGGCGGTGTTTGATCTTGAGGGGCAGGCGGCTTTGAAGGCGCTCTTAGAAGAGCAGGCGATCCCTGTTGAGGACGATGAGCTGATTATCACACGCCAAGTCTCGCACAAGGGGAAAAATTCCGTGCTTTTGAACGGCTGCCGCGTGACACTCACGCTGCTGAAGGAGCTGGGCGCACATCTCGTCGATATTCACGGACAGCACGACAACCTCGCTCTCTTGCGTCCGGAAAATCAACTCGTGCTGCTTGACAGTGCAGATGCACAGATCGAAAAGCAGCGCGGCGTCTATCAAAAGAGCTTTGCCGCGTGGAACGACTGCAAGAAGCGCCTCAAAGCCAAGGAAGAGGAGGCAAAGAGTACGACGGAGCGCCTTGACCTTTTGCATTGGCAGGAAAAGGAGATTGAGGAAGCGGCGCTCAAAGATGGCGAAGATGAACGCATTGAGGCAGAGATTCGTAAGCTCTCAAATGCCGAGAAGATATCCGGCTTCGTCGAAGAGTCGTATACACTCTTGAACGGTGAACTGGGCGGTAAAGCGCTGAATGTTCTCGCGGCTCTGAGCAAGGTCAAGAAGAATTTGGAATCGCTCTCGCGCTTCGGCAGCGAGTTGGACAATGCCTGTAAGATGGTGGAGAACGCTTACTGTGACTTACAGGAAGCATCGTATGAGATTCGCGATTATGGCTCGGATATGGAGTTCGACCAGCACAGGCTCGATGCGCTCGAAAACCGCATGAGCGTCATCGACAAATTGTGCCGCAAATACGGTGCGACGGCGACAGACGTACTCGCGCATCTGGCGAAGGTCAAGGACGAACTGCAGCGCATTGAGAACTATGATGCCGACGTCGAGGACTTGAAAGTTGCGCTCAGGCAGTCGGAAACCGCTCTGAAAGACGAGGCGAAGAAACTCACAAAACTGCGTGCGGCAGCGGCGAAGGAGCTTTCTTCGCGCATCGGTGAACAGGTCAGGGAACTTGGCATGGCGAAGGCGCGCTTTTCCATCGCACTTCGTGCCGCCGACTACGGCGCAACGGGGGCGGATGACATCGTCATGCTCTTTTCAGCAAACGCAGGCGAGAAGGAACAGCCGCTGCAGGATGTCGCTTCGGGCGGCGAACTTTCGCGCGTGGCGCTCGCCGTCAAGGCGGTATCGGCGGCAAACGACGATTCACCGCCAAGCATGGTGTTCGACGAGATCGACACAGGCATCGGCGGCAAGACGGCGCGTATGGTCGCCGAACGCATCGCTATGGTTGCGCTGCATCGCCAAGTCCTCTGTATCACACATTTGCCGCAAATCGCCTGTATGGCGGATGCGCACCTCTACATTCATAAGGAAACACAGGGAGAGCGCACCTTGACCGAGGTGCATCTCCTCACAGAGGGCGAGCGCATCAACGAGATCGCACGCATGGCGTCGGGCAGCGACATCACGGCGGCTGCGCTTGACAACGCGCGGGAAATGGTGGATAATGCTAGAATTAAGCGTGCAAAAATCAGCCGCAGATAAAGGGGAAGCCATGTACGAAGATTTATTGGAAAAAAAGAGCAAAAGCGAGAGCATCTACGATGGTGTGCTGCTTCATGTCAAGCGAGATACCGTGGTGCTGCCGAACGGCAAAGAAGCCGTGCGCGAATGGGTCAAGCACCCCGGCGCCGCCGCCGTTTTGCCCATCTTTTCAGACGGCACGGTGCTTCTCGTGCGCCAGTACCGCTATCCGGTCGGGCGCGTCACGCTGGAGATTCCCGCCGGCAAACTCGATGCTTCGACGGAGGATCCGCTCGCTTGCGCCATGCGCGAATTGTCAGAGGAGACGGGCTACACGGCAAAAAGCTATGAAAAGCTCACGACAATCGGCACGACCGTCGGCTTTTCGGATGAGTATATTCATATCTACGCCGCGCGTGATCTGCAGGCGGGTGAGCAGCATACGGACGACGACGAGTTCATTCACGTCGTCAAGATGCCGCTCGAAGAGGCGGTGCAGCGCGTGAAAAAAGGCGAGATCTTCGACGCAAAATCTGTGACGGCGATTCTTTTGACGGCACTCAGAGAAGCGAAAGATTGACAGGGGGCAGTGTATGTTTGGTTCTGATTTGATGTGGTTTATCGCGGGCATCCCGGGCATTCTGATCGCGATGGTTGTGCACGAGTATTCCCATGCGCGCGTCGCCGTCGCTATGGGCGACATGACGCCGCGCCTCATGGGACGTCTTACGCTCAATCCCAAGGCGCATATCGATCCCATCGGACTTTTGATGCTGTTTATCGTGCATTTCGGCTGGGCGAAGCCCGTAATGGTCAATCCGCGAAACTTCCGCGACATGCGCAAGGGCGAAATCCTCGTGGCTCTGGCAGGACCGGCTTCCAACCTCGTCGTGGCATTTTTGACCATCGTATTCATGCTTCTTTACGCGAGACTCGGATTGCCGACCACGGATGGTTTTTTCACGGTCATGGATTATCTTGTTATCATCAATATCAATTTTGCCTTGTTCAACATTCTTCCGTTGCCGCCGCTCGATGGTTCGCGCGTCCTCATGACGTTGCTGCCGGGACGCTGGGCGTATGAGATCATGCGGTTGGAGCGCTATACGTTCATCATCCTCATCGCCCTCTTCGTCATCGGTCCCTTTGGAAAACTTCTGGCGATGGCGTCTTTGAAGATTCGCTGGCTCATGGTTCACTTTATGGCGCTCTTTTTTTAACCGGCATGGACAAGTACACGGTAAAGCTCCAAGCCTTTGAAGGGCCGATGGATCTTCTCATGCACCTCATTGAGAAGAACAAGATCGATATTTACGACATCCCGATGGCGGTCTTGACCGAGCAGTATATGGAATACCTCGGGCAGATGCAGGAGTTCGATATCGAGGTAGCGAGCGAGTTCATCGTCATGGCGGCGACGCTTCTGCAGATCAAGTCGCGCATGATGCTGCCGAAGCCGCCGAAAGAAAAGGAGGCGGAAGAAGAGGACGACCCGAGACGTGAGCTGGTGGAGCGCATCTTGGAGTATCGTTGCTTTCGCCGCGTCAGTGTGGAGCTTGACGGTCTCGCCGCGCTGCGGCAACGGGTATTCGCCCGAACCCCTACGCCGCTTCCGGCGCGTCGTCTGCCTCCTGATAATATGTCTGTCGCGCTCTTAATCGACGCTTTTCGCATCGCTATGGAAGTGCGAGAGGAGATCACGATACCGAAGGCTCTCGTCGCACCCGACGCTTACAGTATCCAGGGAAAAATGGAGGATATTCTCGTGCTCCTTGACCACGGCGGCGGACAGATCCCGTTTGCCGCTGCGTTTCCATCGGGTACACGCGCGGAGCTTATCGTGTCCTTTCTCGCGCTGCTGGAGCTTATCAAGCTCCACTCCGTTGTGATTCGTCAAGGCGATCTTTTTGGCGATATTCTTGTTTGTCTAAGGACGAGTGATCCCTGATGTTTATGGAAGAAATGCAGGCTCCGTTGGAAGCGCTGCTTTTTGTACGCGGCGAGCCGGTGACGGCGGCGCAGCTTCGAGAGATCTTGGAGATCGATGAGGAGAGTTTTGCCGAGCTTCTTGCGCTCTACGAAAAAACATTGGAAGAGCGCGGGAGCGGGCTCATGCTGCATCGCGTAGCCGGCGGCTTTCAGCTTGTTACGCGTCCCGCGTGCCATGCCTATGTGCAGAAACTCACAGAAGTGCAGGATAGAAAGCTCTCGACGCCGACGTTGGAAACGCTCGCCATCATCGCTTTCAAGCAGCCGATCACGAAGCAGGAGATCGAGCATATCCGCGGTGTGCGCGTTGAACGAGCCATGCAGAAGCTCTTGGAGATGGAACTCGTCGAAGAAGTCGGCAGAAAGCCTGTGATCGGACGACCGATTCTCTATGGCACGACGGATGTATTTCTCAAGTGTTTCGGACTCAACGAACTCAGTGATTTGCCGGCTTTGCCTGCGTTGGAAGAGGTGGCGAAAGAGGACGATGTGCAGATCGAGCTGATCGCCGCCGATGGTGCAGCGCAATGCCGGGAAGAAGAATCGGCGGAAAAGTCTGCCAGGGACTTGGTGAACGCTGAGAATCTGGATGAGAGATTACAGAAGTATTGATAAGATGAAGTCGCCCGGATTTGCATAGATGCACTGGGGCTTTTCGGAGGAAAAAAGTGGTTGAATTACTGGCGCCGGCAGGAAGCAGGGAGGCGCTCACCGCCGCTGTGGAGAGCGGCGCTGACGCTGTTTATCTGGCAGGCAATATGTTCGGCGCACGCGCTTATGCAGACAACTTCGATGAGGACGGGCTGCGAGAAGCGATCGGTTTCGCGCACAGCCGCAATGTGCGCGTGCATGTGACGGTCAATACCATCGTGCGTGACGATGAGCTGGCGGCGCTCTCGCACTACCTTCGCTTTCTTTACGAAGCGGGGGCGGATGCGGCGCTCGTGCAGGATCTCGGCGCTTATCGCCTCGCGCGGCAGGCGGCTCCTGATCTGCCGCTGCACGCGAGCACACAGATGACCGTACACAACCTTGAAGGTGTGCTCGAACTGCAGGAAATGGGCTTCGAGCGCGTCGTGCTTTCGCGTGAGCTTTCGCTTGAGGATATACGCTATATCACGGCGCACAGCGACGTGGAAATCGAAACTTTCGTGCATGGGGCGCTTTGCGTCTGCTACTCGGGACAATGTCTGATGAGCAGCATGATCGGCGGCAGGAGCGGCAATCGCGGCCGCTGTGCGCAGCCGTGCCGCCTGCCGTATACGCTCGTCGACGAAACGGGAGCGGATGTGCTGGGCAAGGCAGCGGGGCAATTCCTGCTGTCGCCCAAGGATCTGAAAACCATTGAGCTTTTGCCGGAGCTTTTAACAAGCGGCATCGCATCGCTGAAGATCGAAGGGCGCATGAAGCGGCCTGAGTACGTCGCAGTCGTTGTTGATGCCTATCGCCGCGCCATCGACGCCATAGAGGCGGGCAAGGCTCTGCCGAGCATCGCTGACGATGAAAAGGCGTTGGCACAGATCTTCAACCGCGATTTCACGACTGCCTACCTCAAAGAGCGGCCGGGGCGTGCGATGATGAGCGATTCGCGTCCGAACAACCGCGGTTTGCTCGTCGGCCGCGTTCTTTCCAACGACAGAGCGGCGGGACGCGTGACGCTGAAACTCTCGGGGGATTTAGCAGAAGGCGATCAGTTGGATTTTTGGGTCAAGGTCGGCGGCAGAAGAGCGGCGACGGTCACGGATCTGCGCGACAAAAAGGGGCGCGTCTCCCTTGCGGCAAAAGCGGGTGAGGAGATCACATTGTCTCTGGATGCAGCTGTAAAGCCGCATGATCGCGTATTCAAGGTGTTTGACGCGCAGCTGATGGAAAAGGCGCGCGGTTTTTTTCGCGCAGGCGCTCCCGTGCGGCGCGTCTCTGTGGCGGCGCATGTGGGCGTGCGTCTCGGCGCGCCGCTTGTCATCTCTTTGCGTGACGCGGACGGCTTTACGGCGGAGGCGGCGACGGAGTTTCTTGCCGAGCCGGCAAAGAAGCGTCCGCTGGATGCCGCAGCCGTGGAAAAGCAGCTGCGCCGCATCGGCACGACGATCTTTTCGCTGGATGAAGTCGCGTTGGATATTGTGCCGGGCGTGATGGTTCCCCTCAGCGAAATCAACGAAGCGCGGCGCAAGGCATTCGCTTTGCTGCAGGAGAAGCGCACGGTGCGCTGTCCGCGTCCGGCTCTGCCCGTCTTTCGTTATGAAAGACCGCTCGCGCAGGTGAAGGGCAAGGTTGAGGCGCACGTCGTGGCAGTGACGGATACGCTTGCCGGCGTACATGAGGCTCTGCGTGCCGGAGCCGATGAAATCCTCTTCGGCGGTGATTCGTACCATCATCGTCAGATTCCTCTGCGCGACTACGAGGAAGCGGCGCGGCTCGCACACGACATGAAGCGGCGCGTCGTGTTCAATACGCCGCGCCTTGTCGTGTGCCGCGACATGACAGCGCAGCGAAGGCTTGTCGATGGCTTTGTGCGCCTTGCGCCCGATGCCGTCAGCGTCCACAATATCGGTATGATCCGCCTCGTGCGCGAGGCGGGGCTGAAATTCCATGCCGACGCATCGCTTCCCGTTGTCAATCATTTAGCTCTTGCGGAGCTTGCAGATCTCGGGGCGAGCCGCGCCGTACTTTCGCCCGAACTTACGTTGGAGCAGGCGGCGTCGCTCGCGTCATGCGCACCTTTTCCCGTCGAGTGTATCGTCGAGGGAAATCTTGAGCTGATGGTATCCGAATATTGCGCGCTGGGCAGTTTTCTCGGCAGCGCAGCTTCGGGCGCTTGTTCGATGCCATGCTGCAAGGGGAAGAAGCGCTACGCCCTCATGGATAGGAAGGACATGCAATTTCCGCTCGTATTCGATCAGTCATGTCACATGCACGTCCTCAACAGCAAGCGGCTGACGATGCTGCTTCATGCGATGGAGTTCGCGCCGCGCGGCATCTCGTTTCTGCGCATCGACGGACGTTTTATGGATACGGCGGAGTTTGGCAGGCGCGTGCGTCTTTACAAGGAATGGAGCCGTTTTTCGGGTAAACTGCTCAAAGAGCAGGAGGACTATCTGAAGGAGCAGGAGGGCAAGGATACGACGCGCGGTCACTACTTCCGCGGCGTACAGTAGGAGATAGAAATTGTTTATGGAAAAGGAAACACTCGACACGCTTGAATACGATAAGATCCGCGCGATGCTTGCGGCGAAGGCAGGCTCCGTTCTTGGAAAGGAAAAGGCGCACGCTGTTCTTCCTGCAAGTGATTTTGACGAGGTTGCGGAGCTTTTGCGTGAAACGGAAGAGGCTGTGCGTTTGTCGGCATTTTCCTCGCCGCCGATGGGCGGCGTTTTCGACATGCGCGAGGCGTTGACAAAAGCCGAGCGCGGCGCCGTGCTCGATCTCGGCGATTTTACAGATCTTCTGAGTACGATGCACGCCATGCGAGCCGTCAAGCACTTCTTCAAGGGAGTAGAGCTGGATGCACCGCTCCTCAAGGAGCAGGCAAAAGGCATCGAGGTTCTTGGACAGCTTGAGCGTCGATTGGAAAACAGCGTCGATGAGCACGGCAGCTTGCTCGACGACGCAAGCGTGGAACTTTCGCGCATCCGTCGGGAGCTTCGCTCGGGCAGGCGCAGAGCGAAGGAGCAGATGGACGCTATCCTGCATCGTACGGAGTACCAGAAATTCTTTCAAGACGCCATCGTTACACAGCGCGGTGAGCGCAACGTCATACCGATCAAGCAGGAGTATCGCCAGAGCTTCCCGGGTATCGTCCACGATCAGTCGGCAAGCGGCGCGACGCTTTTCATCGAGCCTTTAGCGCTCGTTGACCTCAACAACGACCTCAAGCAGCTTGCGCTTGCCGAGAAGAATGAGGTGCAGCGAATCCTGCGGCTCCTCTCGCAGGAAGTCGGCAGAAACAGCGCCGTTCTGCAGGAGAATTGCGCCATTCTCGCTGCGCTGGACTTCATCTTCGCACGCGCGAAGCTCGCCGTAGAGATGCAGGCGACGAAGCCCGCGATCAATCGTGAGGGCAGGACGAAGCTCCTCGCCGCGCGTCACCCGCTGATTGAAGCGGCGAAGGTCGTGCCCATCGACATCAAGATTGGCGAAACGTATCGTATGCTGCTCATCACAGGTCCCAATACGGGCGGCAAAACAGTCAGCTTAAAGACGCTCGGTCTCTTTGCGCTCATGGTGCAGTCAGGCTGTTATATTCCCGTCGCCGCAGGCTCGGAAATTTCCGTCTATCCGAACGTCTATACAGTCATCGGCGACGAGCAGAGCATCGAGCAGAGCCTCAGCACGTTTTCCGCGCACATGTCGCATTTGATTAAGCTGTTGGCGTGCGTCGAAAGAGATGACCTCCTGCTGCTTGACGAAATTGGTGCGGGAACCGATCCCGAGGAAGGTGCCGCGCTTGCCGTGGCTATCCTTGAGCAGTTCCTCACGCGCGGCGCCACGACGATCGTGACGACGCATTACTCGGAGCTAAAGACCTTCGCTTTTACGCGCGATGGCATCGAGAACGCTTGTGTGGAATTTGACGTTGAGACATTGCGCCCGACGTATCGCTTGCTGACAGGTATACCGGGCGCAAGCAACGCCTTTGCTATCAGCCGTCGTCTCGGTCTTTCGGAGGCGACGATTCTGCGTGCGCAGCAATTCATCAAGGCAGATCACGCGCAGTTCGAGCAGGTCGTCAATCAGCTCGAAAGCGAAAAGCGCATGTACGAGCAAATGAATGCCGACGTCTTGGAACGACAGCAGCGCGTAGCGAAGCTCGAAGAAAAGACGCAGGCGCTGAAAGATGAGATTCGAGAGAAGAAGGAGCAAATGCTCAAGAAGGCGCGTCAGGAGAGCGCATCTCTCGTGCGGCGCACGCGGCGTGAAGCGGAAGAAATCATCAAGAGTCTCAAGGAGCAGTTCGACGATCTCGGCATAGAGAGCCGCCGCCGCGCCATGCAGGCAGCGCGTGAGAAGCTGCAGGAAGCGGCGGAGCGCTCACGCACAGGACTTCTTCCCGGCAAGGCGTACAAAGAGAAGATCGACATGAAGAAGCTCGCCGTCGGCGATGTCGTCTATGTGCGAAAGCTCGACAGACAAGCGACGGTGCTCAAAATCCAAGGCACGAGCATCGAGGTGCAGCTCGGCAGTCTCAAGACGTGTGTCAAGGCGGGCGACTGCCGCTTCGTCGAAAGAGCGAGGAAGGAGCCGCCCGCCGCCTCGACAGGCGGCGCTAAGAAAAGCGCCGGCAGTTTGCTGCAAAAGACGGCGAATCTGCACCGTGAGATAGACGTGCGGGGCCTCATGGTCGATGAAGCGGAGCAGGCGCTTGGCAAGTTCTTGGACGACGCCGTCATCGGCGGTCTGGGGCAGGTGCTCATCATCCACGGCAAAGGCACGGGCGCACTTAGAAAAGGGATTCATGCGTATTTGAAACGACATAAAAGCGTCCTGCGCTTCAATTTCGCCGATATCAGCGAGGGCGGCACGGGAGCGACGCTCGTCGATTTGCAGTAGAGGCTGCAAGGATAACAGGGCGGCAGGTTTATCTTGCCCTGTCACTTTCGTTGCAGTATAATGAAAAGCGTATGATTGCGTAAGATGGATTAGGAGGGAGCTTCTTCATGGAAAAACGTACCGATGCGACGCGTGCTTCGCGGCAAGATCTGCAAAGGCGCCTGGCACCGAAGCCGAATCCGAAGCCGCCGCCGAAAAAAAGCCGCGGCGGAAGGATCGTGCGCGCTCTCGTGGGTTTCCTCATTGTCGTATTCGTCATGTTCGTCGGTATCGGCTGCGGTTTTTTGACCGCAAGCATGAATACGAAGGATCATCTTGTCGAGGATATACGTCCGCCGGCGTCCTCGCACATTTACGACATCAACGGCAACGAGATCGCGAATGTTCATGCGGCAGAGAACCGCGAACCTGTCAAACTATCACAGATTCCTCAGAACTTACAGAATGCTTTTGTTGCAGTTGAGGATAATCGCTTTTATGAACACATGGGCATTGACCCGCGAGGCATCCTGCGCGCCGTTTATGCCAATGTCACGGGCAGGATGATCTCCGAGGGCGGCTCGACGATCACGCAGCAGCTCGCGAAGAATGCTTACCTGACGCAGGATCGGACGATAAAGCGCAAGATTCAGGAAATATTCCTCGCCCTCCAGATCGAGCGGCAGTACACGAAGCAGGAGATCTTGGAGCTGTACCTGAACCAGATTTACTTCGGGCAGGGCGCCTACGGCGTGCAGGCAGCGGCGCAGACATATTTCGGCAAGAATGTCGAGGAGCTTGACCTCAACGAGTGTGCGATGCTTGCGGGTATACCGAAGAGCCCCAACTATTACTCACCGTTCAACAACTTCAACGCCGCGCAGGAACGCAAGGGCATCGTGCTCGATCAGATGGAAAAGTACGGCTACATCAACCATGCATCGGCACGCAAGGCGAGCGAAGAGAAGCCGAAGCTCGTTAATCACAAGCAGGAGAAGGATTCGACGGGCGCTTACTTCATTGATTACATCACGCAAAAGGTCATTGATAAATACGGCGCTGACGCCATCTACAAGGAAGGCTTGAAGATCTACACGACGATCGACATGACGATGCAGAAGGCGGCAGAGGAGGCAGCGCATGAGCTGAATGTGCAGCGCACGGACGGCAATGGCATACAGCAGCCCCAGATGGCGCTCGTCGCCATCGATCCGCACACAGGCTACATCAAAGCGATGGTCGGCGGCCGCGGCACAGATCAGTTCAACCGCGCGACAATGGCAGAGCGCCAGCCCGGCTCTTCTTTTAAGCCGTTCGTCTTTGCAGCGGCATTGGAAGAAAACTATTCTCCTGATACCATCATCGACGACAGCCCGATCAAGATTGGCGACTGGTCGCCGAAGAACTACAGCGGCAACTACAGCGGCAAAGTGACACTGCGCACGGTGGCGCGCTATTCGCTCAATGTACCTACGGTAAAGATCGCCCAGAAGCTCGGCATAGAAAAGCCGATTTACTACGCGCAGGAAATGGGCATCACAACCTTTGTGCTCGACGGCGAGCGCAGCGATCGGAATTTCGCTACGGCGCTCGGCGGTCTAACGAAGGGTGTGACGCCGCTTGAGATGACGAGCGCCTACGGCACGTTTGCGAACAAAGGCATACACGTTGAACCTGTCGCCATCGTCAAGATCCTTGACCGCAACGGCAAGGTTCTTGAGCAGGCGGAGCTAAAGCAAAAAAGCGTCATCAAAGAGAGCAGCGCGGCGTCTCTGACGAGTATGCTGCAGGATGTCGTGCAGCATGGTACGGGCACTCATGCCAATATCGGACGCCCCGCCGCAGGCAAGACGGGAACGACAGACAACTATCACGATGCGTGGTTTGTCGGCTATACGCCCGACCTTGTGGCAGGCGTTTGGGTCGGCAACGACGACAATACATCATTGGGCATGATGACGGGCGGCATGGCGCCTGCGGAGATTTGGAAAGCATTCATGCAAAAGGTCGTCGCAGGCACGCCCGCGAAGAACTTTGACGGTGTGTCCTATACGCCGGGTAACGTCAGTGAAATCAAAGACGAGAAAGCTGTGAAGGAAGAAAAGGCTTCTGACAAGAAGGAAAAGAACGCCAAAGACGCCAAGGGAACGGTGCCATCCAACGCAGGCAGCAAAGCTTCGAGTACAGATTCATCGGCGAAGCAGCCCGCTTCCGTACCCACGCAGCAGCCGTCGCCGCCTGCTGCAGACGGCGGACCGGAGCCGGGCGGCAGTGTTTCCAAGGGCAGAGATTGATAGGTACATGTGAGAAGAGAAGGGAAGAGTTCGTTGGCAAATGTTTTTGATGTTTTGAAAGAGCGCGGCTTCATCGCTCAATGTACCGATGAGGAAGGCGTGCGGGAGATGCTCGATAAAGAGTGTGTGACATTCTATGTAGGCTTCGATCCCACCGCGGACAGCCTGCATGTCGGGCACTTTCTCGGACTCATGGCGATGTCGCACATGCAGCGCGGCGGACATCGTCCTGTGTGCCTCGTGGGCGGCGGCACGGGAACGGTCGGCGATCCTTCAGGGCGTACGGACATGCGCAGGATGCTCACCGATGAAGACATTGAGCATAATTGCAGCTGCTTTAAGAAGCAGATCGCGCGTTTCATCGACTTTTCTGAGGATAAGGCGCTGATGGTCAACAATGGCGATTGGCTGCGGAAACTTAACTACATTGAGCTTCTGCGCGAGGTCGGAGCGCACTTCACCGTCAACCGCATGTTGGCTGCCGAAGCGTATAAATCACGCTGGGAAAAGGGGCTGACCTTCCTCGAATTCAATTACATGGTCATGCAGGCGTACGATTTCATGGAGCTTCATCGCCGCCATGACTGCAAACTGCAGATGGGCGGCGATGACCAGTGGTCGAACATCATTGCAGGCGTCGAACTCATTCGCAGGAAGGAAGCGAAGTCCGCTTACGGTCTGACCTTCACGCTGCTTACGAAGAGCGACGGGCAGAAGATGGGCAAGACGACGGGCGGCGCGCTTTGGCTCGACGCCGAAAAGACGCCGCCGTACGACTTCTATCAATACTGGCGCAACATTGATGACGCTGACGTTGAAAAATGTCTTGCACTCTTGACGTTCCTGCCGATGGAAGAGGTGCGTCGCTTGGGCGCACGCAAGGATGCGGCGATTAACGAGGCAAAGACGGTGCTTGCCTACGAAGTTACGAAGCTCGTGCATGGCGAAGCGGCGGCAAAAAAGGCGAAAGCCGGAGCTGAGGCGATGTTTGGCGGCACCGGCGCGTCGGCAGATATACCGACATTTACGCTGATGCCGGAAGATATGGGTAAGAAGCTCATCGACATCCTCACGAAGCACGGTATTTTCCCTTCAAAGAGCGAAGGCAGGCGGCTCATCGCGCAGGGGGGCGTCACGCTCAACGACGTGAAGGTAAGAGACGCTGATTATTGTCTGTGCGATGAAGATTTCACCGACGGTGCAGCGCTCGTCAAGAAGGGAAAGAAAAAGCATTATCGGCTTATGAAAGCCTGAAGCATAACGATACATTTTGGATAAGGAGTTGCAAGGTTTCATGTCAGGACATTCCAAATGGGCGAACATCAAGAGAAAAAAAGGGGCGAATGACGCGATTCGCGGCAAGATCACGACGAAGATCGGCAGGGAGATCACCATTGCCGTCCGCATGGGCGGCGGCGATCCGACGGGAAATATGCGCTTGAAGCTGGCGCTTTCCAAGGCAAAGGCGAACAATATCCCCAAGGACAATATCCAGCGTGCCATCCAGAAGGGGCTTGGCGCTGCTGAAGGGAGCAACTACGAAGAGCTGACATACGAGGGTTACGGTCCGGCAGGGTCCGCCATTATGCTCGACATCCTGACGGACAACCGCAATCGCAGCGCCGCCGATGTGCGCCACATTTTCTCGAAGTACGGCGGCAACCTTGGCGAGACGGGATGCGTTGGCTGGATGTTCAAGCAAAAAGCCGTTTTTATCGTAGAAAAAGAAACGTTCGAGGATGAAGATGAGCTTATGGGCATTGTTCTCGATGCTGGTGCAGAGGACTTCAAGGCGGAAGACGACGTCTTTGAAATCACTGCCGATCCTGCCGACTATGAAGCAATCGAAGCGGCGCTCGGTGAAAAGGGCATCGAAACGGCGTCGGCAGAAATCACGATGGTGCCTGATACGACTGTGAAGCTTGAGGGCAAGGATGCGGAGAAGATGCAGAATCTCATCGACGCGCTTGAAGAGAATGATGATGTGCAGAACGTCTACAGCAACTATGCATTTGATGAAGAGTAAAGGTTTGTGGTCGTGCGATTTGCAGCGGAGTCGTCATGCTTGCTCTGGGGATTGATCCGGGCACGGCGATCTGCGGCTTCGGCTTCGTCTCTTTGGAGAGCAGTCGCCTCGTGCCGCACGCATACGGTGCGCTGACGACAAGCCCCAAAGCGCGCATGGAAGATCGTCTGATGAAGCTCTACGATGGACTGGACGCTCTCATCAAAGAGTATAAACCGGATGTCATGGGCATCGAGCAGCTTTTCTTCAATCGCAACGTCACGACGGCGATTCCTGTCGGACAGGCTCGCGGCGTCGTGCTTTTAGCGGCGGCGAAGAACGGACTGCCAATCGCAGAACATACGCCGCTGCAAGTCAAGCAGGCGGTAACGGGCTACGGAAAGGCGACAAAAGAGCAGGTCATCTACATGGTGTCGAAACTTCTGCATCTTGCTAAGCCGCCAAAGCCCGATGATGTGGCGGATGCGCTCGCTGTCGCTGTATGCACGACACACTGTATGGGAAGCGTCGCTTGGCGCAATCGTTTGTAGTTCGGATATGCGAGGAGATTCTAATGATCGGTTTCCTGCGGGGAAAGGTCGCGCGCCTTTCCCTTGATTTTTGCTTCCTTGACGTCGCGGGTGTCGGCTATCGTGTCTTTGTGTCGGGCGCGACGCACAGCCGTCTGCATATCGGTGAAGAAGTGATGCTCTTTACGCATCTCGCCGTGCGCGAGGACGCCATGACGCTCTATGGATTTTTTTCCGAGGAAGAGTACGAGCTTTTTCAAATGCTCGTTTCCGTCACGGGCATTGGTCCCAAAGCGGCTCTCGGCATCCTGTCGAATATCACGCCGGAGAACCTCTGTCTTGCCGTGCGGAACAAGAAGGCAGCCATCCTGACGAAAGCGCCGGGCATCGGCAAAAAATCAGCAGAGCGTATCATTTTGGAGCTAAAGGACAAGATGAAAGGATTCATGGCGGATCATGAAACGATTGTCGAGGAAGGTTTGATTGAAGAGCCTGTTGAAGATACGATGTTTGCTGAAGCGGGCGCGGCACTCCTCTCTCTCGGCTATACGCAGGCGGAGTTCACACCCGTCCTGCGGCGTGCCAAAGACTGCAAGGATGCTGAAGCGCTCATTCGCTTTGCATTGAAAGAGTTTGCGCAACACCGATGAGGAAGGAGGGGCGGCATGGATGAGATGGAAGGGCGCATCATCGCGCTTGACGAACAGGCAGCGGACACTTGGCAGTACAGTCTGCGCCCGAGAAAGCTCGTCGAGTACATTGGACAGAAGAAAGCGAAGGAGAACTTGAAGATCTTCGTGCAGGCGGCATTGAATCGCGGTGAGGCGCTCGACCATGTGCTGCTCTACGGGCCGCCCGGCCTTGGCAAGACGACGCTCGCGGGCATCATCGCCAATGAGCTTGGCGTGAACTTTCGCATCACCTCGGGACCTGCCATCGAACGCTCGGGCGATCTCGCTGCGCTCTTGACGAACCTCGGCGAGCGCGATGTGCTTTTCATTGATGAGATACACAGACTTTCCAGAAGCGTCGAAGAGGTGCTTTATTCGGCGATGGAGGACTTCGCGCTCGACATCATCATCGGCAAGGGACCGAGTGCGCGTTCCATCCGACTTGACATCGCACCATTCACCTTGGTCGGAGCGACGACAAAAGCAGGGGCGCTTGCCGCTCCTCTGCGCGATCGTTTCGGTGTGATCTCACGCTTGGAGTATTACGAGCCGCAAGAACTCATGCTCATCATTGAGCGCGCGGCGGAGATCCTGCAAATCTCCATCGAAAAGAGCGGTGCAGAAAAGATCGCACGGCGTTCGCGCGGCACGCCGCGCGTCGCGAACCGCCTCTTGAAGCGTGTGCGCGACTTCGCGCAGGTGCAGGGCGCGTCGGCGATTACGGCTGCGATTGCCGATGCGGCGCTCGATCGGCTTGAAGTAGACCGCATCGGACTCGATCATACCGACCGCCGTATGCTTTTGACGATGATTCAAAAGTTTGCGGGCGGTCCCGTCGGATTGGAGACCTTGGCGGCTGCCATAAGCGAAGAGAGCGATACGATCGAAGATGTCTACGAGCCGTATCTCCTGCAGCTCGGCTTTATCAACCGCACGCCGCGCGGCCGCGTCGTGACGCGCACCGCCTATGAACATCTCGGCGTGCCTTATGTGGAGGACGGAAAATGAGCTTGAAACTTTTGCTCCATATGTGCTGCGGTCCCTGCGCGTGTTATCCGGTCAAGAAACTCAGACAAGATGGTGTAGAACCTGTCGGCTACTTCTTCAATCCCAACATCCACCCGTATAAAGAGTGGGATATGCGCTTGAAGACAGCGAAGGAATTTGCCGCCAAGACAGACTTGGATATACGAACGGACGAGAACTATATGCTGCGCGACTTTCTGCGGCGTGCTCTGAACGCCGAGCGACTGCCCAACGGCCGCTGCCGCATGTGCTATACATGGCGTTTGAGCGAAGCGGCGCGTTACGCGAGTGAAAACGGCTTCGAAGCGTTTACGAGCACGCTTTTCTACAGCATCCATCAGCAGCACGATCTCATGCGCGAGACAGCGGAGTTCTTCGCAAGAAAATATGGCGTCGATTTTTACTACGAGGACTTCCGCTCGGGCTGGCAGGAAGGCATCGACATCAGTCACGAGCTTGCGCTTTATCGCCAGCCGTACTGCGGCTGCATCTTCAGCGAGGAAGAGCGCTACAGCAAAGCGATCCGCAAGGAAAAGAAAAAGCGGGCGAAGCAGCGCAGAGCAGCAGCATTGCAGACGCAGATAAAAAATGTCGGATAAGGTGTAGGAAATAAAGAACTTCCGCCAAATAAGCCGCAGGGCTTGGCGGAAGTTCTTTATTTCGTGCAAACTTTCAGGACATATTTAACCGCCGCACGAAGCGGCATGAGGTGCTTTTCAAGCGTTCAGAATGGTGCGCTATTCATCGAGGTGGAAGGAAAATTTCTTACCGGGGATGATGTAGTTGATGAGAAACTGCTCTTCCTCTGGAATGAGCGCAGCGACGTTGACGCGGGCATCGGCAGGCTGCGGGTGCTTGATGATCTGCAGCTCGCCCATGTATCTGCCGTAGTCCTTGTTGTCGAGCGTAACAGCGCCGTAGGGGCGCATCTTTTGATTCTGCGGCAGGATATCTTGCCCCATTTCCTTGAGAATGGCGCGGCTCTCCTGCGCACGCACAGCGTCGCGCGCTTCGTCGAGTCTGGCGGTAAAGACATGCGTTAACAGCTCTTCTTGTACGGGCTCGCGCAGAGAAAGCTCGGCGCGCATAGTCACGCAGTTGTCCTCAATCGAGGTCAGCGTCTCCAACTCCTCGGCAGACGGTAGAGAATCGCCGATGAAAATAGAATCCATGCCGATGGCAGCGAGGTGGCGGGCTGCAAGGGAAAGCGGGAAGTCGCGATGCATCTCAAGCGTCGGCAAGCCGCAGCGAAGCGGCGAACGGCGGCGGAAATGGCAGGGAACAAAAGCGCCGACCGATATGCCCGCCTTGTGCAGCATCGCCGTTTTGCGCACGAGTGTCGCTTCGGCAAGTCCTGTGCCTTCGCGCGGATAGAAGTTGTGCAGTGCGTCGATCTTGTCGAAGTCAGCGTTCTCCTGCAAAAGCTGTGTGAGGAATTTGCCTGTGACCGTAGAAGCATTGATCTGGATGCGCATATTCTGCGTATTGCGGCTGAGTTCAGCGATGTGCGCGGCGCCATATCCGTAATCAATGCGCAGGGTATGTATACCCATAAATTGAAATGCGGCGAGGGAAAAATGACGCATACCGAGAAGTTCAAGAGTTGCAGGAGAAATATCGGAGATGATCTCCATATCATACTTACGAGCCGTCTGCACGATGGCGCTGAACTCTTCCTTGAGCGTGCGCTGATTCGTTTCAGGGATATGCAAGGAGGTGAATATGCGCGTGACGCCAAGTTTGGCGGCAGACTCGATGAGGTGAAGATTTTCTTTTGGGGTGTTGTCAAGAGCGGGATAAACAGAGATTCCTGTCTGCATGGCAATGCCTCCTTTCATTGTTTTAGCGCTTCTTCGGGATCTTGGAAGCCGAGCAGCCAAGTCGCGCAAAAACCTGCGATGTATGCAGTCAAAAGTCCGACGAGATAGATCGTGAGATTGTCCGTGACAGCGGCGAGCGGCAGCCCCGATATCCCCATAGCATGAGCGCCGATGCTGAAAGATGCCTGTACCGCGCCGCCGCAGGCGCCGCCGATGCAGGCGCCGAGGAAGGGGCGTCCGAGCGGCAGTGTGACGCCGTAGATCAGCGGCTCTCCAACGCCCAGTATGCCGACGGGAAGAGCCGTCGCTACAGTTTTCTTGAGAAAAGTGCTCTTCGTTTTGCAATAGACGCAGATGGCTGCGCCTACCTGTCCCGCACCTGCCATGGCAAGCACGGGCAGCAGGATCGTCACACCATAGCGTGAGAGCAGTTCTGCGTGAATCGGCGTCAATGCCTGATGTATGCCGAGCATGACCATCGGCAGCCATGCCCCGCCGAGCAGGAAGCCTGTCAAAGCGCCGCCGCTGTCGATGGCAGCGGTCGCAGCCTTCCCGATCCATTCAGAGAGGATGCCGCCGACCGGCTGTAGGATAAAGAGAGCCGCGAAACCGGCGATGAGCAAGACGAGAAGCGGCGTGAGAAATAGGTCAAGCATCTCGGGTACGAGACGATGGAGCTTCTTTTCGAGCCATGCGGCGAGCGCCGTGACGAGAAGCACAGCGATGATGCCGCCGCGTCCCGGTACGAGAGAGAAGCCGTCTAAGGAAACAGCGGCAAGTCCCGGATGCGACAGGATGACGGCGAGTGTGCCGCCGAGCATGGGCGAGCCGCCGAATTCTTTCGCGGCGTTGACGCCGACGAGAATGTTCATGCCGAAGAATACGGCATTGCCCATGAGCGCGAAGAGTGCGGCGTAGGGCGTCGCGGCAAGTGCAGGAAAAACTTTGAGCGCGATGTTCAAGAGCCCGGTGATGATGCCACAGGCGATGAAAGCGGGAATCAACGGGATGAAAATATTGGCGATGCGCTTCAAGAAGAGCTTCGCCGGCGTCGCATTCCTCCGACGTATGGTTTCATGCAGCGCTTTGCCATCGCCGACGGCGGAGCCTTGCGCCGCCTGGCGCAGCGAAAGCAGCGCTGCATCGCCGCTTTCTTTTGCATCGTGCGCTTGCTGCGATGCTTCTGTAGGGGAGAGAGCCTTTGCAAGGAGCGCTTTGAACGTTTCCGTCACGGAAGCAGCGCGTCCGGGACCAAGGATGATCTGCAGTTCTGCATCGCTTGTATGCGTACCTAAGACGCCGTCGAGCATCTTGAGCTTTTGCTCAAGATCGGGCGGGCGCGTCCGCAGCTCAAGGCGCAGGCGCGTCATACAGTTTGTCGCTTTGCTGACGTTGGCGGCGGGTCCGACGAGACGGAGAATCTCCGCTGCAAGAGCTTCAGGCTTCATGAAGATTCCCCCTTGAGCGCACGTCCGATATAGCCGTCCGCATTCGCAAGCTGCACGCGCGCCTCTTCGGCAGAAAGATTGGCGAGAAGCATGAACACGGCGAGTTTGGCGCTGCCCGCTGCTTTTGTCAATGCTTCTTCTGCCTCTCGAAGGTTCTTTCCTGTCGCTTCCATGACGATGCGCCGTGCTCTTTCTTTGAGTTTGTCATTGGAAACCTTCACATCGACCATGAGATTGCCGTAGACTTTGCCGAGACGGATCATCGTACCTGTGGAGAGCATATTGAGGATGATTTTTTGCGCTGTTCCCGCCTTGAGCCGTGTCGATCCGGTGATGACCTCGGGACCTGTGACCGCCGTGATCGCGATGTCGGCGAGTGCAGCGATGGGAGAATCGGGTGTGCAGGCGACGGCGATGGTCGCCGCTTTGAGCGACTTCGCGTAGCCGAGACCGCCGATGACATACGGTGTGCGTCCGGAAGCCGCGACGCCGCAAAGTACATCCGCAGCACAAAAGCCTCGTACCTGTAAATCTTCCTGTGCCTGCGTGAGAGAATCTTCAGCTCCTTCCTGTGCATGAAAGACAGCATCCGTGCCGCCCGCGATGACGCCCTGTACGAGAGAGGGATCTGTGCCGAAGGTCGGCGGGCATTCGACAGCATCAAGGATGCCAAGCCTGCCCGATGTGCCGGCGCCTAGATAAAAAAGGCGGCCGCCTTTCTTTAGACGAACCGCAATGATTTCCACAGCCCGAGCAATCATGGGCAGGGCGCTCTCAACAGCTCCGATGATATTTTTGTTCTCTTCATGGATTGTGCGCAGCATGTCAGGGATGGGAAGCTCGTCAATATGAAGCGTCGCCGTATTGCGCTGCTCCGTTGTGAGCTTGTCGAGATCAATCATGAAGACAAAGCACCTCAAATCTTATTTCGTTCAGTTCTGGATTTGCAGACGACGAGAGGACAGTGCAGATATTGTGAAGATGGGGTGCTGAATCTATCCGGGCTTCCCAAGGAAGGAAGATGAAAAAACCGACCTCTCTCAAATTCCTTACTTTGACATGAAAGACGTAAATCCTCTTTCCATAGTAAATAATTATCAAAAAAATTGCAAAAAAATGCAGATGATGAAAAAGGACAGTAACCTGCACGCGCAAACATCCACTTTGCGGACATGGTGCGCCGCCCTAATCGAAACATGGTCAATCGCTCCGCGCTTACGGCTCGACCAATTGGGATTCGATGCTCTGCAAAATGAATCGCATTCATAATAAATTCTTTCGTGAAAACACTAGACTTCTCTTCATGTCGTGCTATAATAAGAATCGTATTTAATATCATTATCGAGTAATAGGAATGGGGAGGAAGCAGGCATGAAAAAGATTACAAGCCGCAGGATCGGGAAGGTTCTTGCTTCGGCGGTCGCGCTGCATTTTATGCTGCCCGCTTGTGCTGTATGGGCGCACGAAAGTGCGGGGGGGGCAGACATTCAGACGGAATCCGTTGACGTCGAAGCGAACGCCGCGAAAGAGGATGCGAAGTACGAGTCGCAGTCTACGACGATCATCACGAAAGAGGACATCGAGAAGAAGCAGGCGAAGTCCGTCGAAGACATCATCTTCGACGAGACAGGCATGACGCGGAGCGTCGATGCTATGGGGCGCGTCACGCTCTCGATTCGCGGCGCGGAGCCGCGCCATACCTTGATCCTCGTCGACGGGCAGCCCGTCATGGGCGACTTCGCCAAGTATACGGGCGCGGGCGACGAGTTGCAGCGGCTCGGCACGGAGAACGTCGAGCGCATCGAGATCATCCGCGGCGCGGCGAGCGCGAAGTATGGCGCCGACGCCATCGGCGGCGTCGTCAACGTCGTCACGAAGGCGGCGGCGAAGAATGCAGGTTTGCGTCTGAATCTTGAAGGCAGACGTGCTGCGGGCGATTCGAATCTGCCATACAAGAACTTCTTCCTGCGCGCCGACTCGGGCGACATCGGCAAGCTGCGCGTCGCAGCCTACGGCGGCAAGCGCGACATCATGCCGATTTACAGCACGGAATCCTTCGGAGGTCTCATCAAGAGCGGAAGCTCTTATGAAGACGAGGAAAGCCATGTGCGAAACTCGCTGCGCTACTATGGCGACATCAAGAATATCGGACTTGTCGCATCCTACGATCTTGATAAGAATCATAGTCTTTCTTTGAACCTCGATCATACAGCAGAAGATATGGAGCGCTTCGTCAAGCGATCGAACTCTGGAGGAGAGGGGCTGCAGCACTTCAAGCGTGAGCTTGACCGCAACACCTATCGCCTCTCGTATACGGGGCGCGGCGGCAATTCGGATTGGAATGTCTCTTTCGACTATACGAAGATGAACGAGGACGACATCACGCTGACCTCGGACTATATCAATTCTCCCTATGAAGGCAAAAACACGCTCAACTACATCGACGACCTTATGCATCAGCAATGGAGCCTCAAGGCGTCGGCAAACACCCAGATCCATCGCGATCATCTGCTGACCTACGGCATTGGCTACACGCAGGAGAAGGGCGAGGGCAGCCGCATCAAAAACGCGCCGAACAGCTATACGCGCATGATCGACCCGTGGGATTACGACAAGAACCTTTATACGAGAGGCGGCGCGGGTGCGCCATCTTCGCGCGTACACGACTATGCGATGACGCGAAATGAAGCGGGAGTACCGAAGTATGACAATGAATACGAGTGGTATGGACATAAGGACGCTGCCGGACGCTCGCAGGCGCCGCTCTATACATATCAGGACTATTTGAAATACGGACCGTATGGAGTTGACAGCGATGGAAATCCGGCGCCGCCGGATGTCATGGCGCGGCTCATGGCATTCGGCAAACAGTTGCAGGATGATGCGCGAAATCATGATTTGCCAATCTTGTCGGAAACCTCGGCGATTAACCACTACTATGACGAAAACATGAGGAATTATGATCGCCAGACTTATGGACACGCAGCGCTTTGGAACGGAAAAGCGTTCAACGAGGAATTTGAGGCGCGGCAGAACCGATTGACGATCGGCAGTGTGGAGATTAAGAAGCAATATGTATTTTTGCAGGACGCATGGCAGATCAATCGAAATACGCTGCTCTCGCCAATTCTGCGCGTCGATCACAGTAGCCTTTTCGGCACACATGCGACGTTCAATATCGGCATGACGCACAACATCGGCGGCAAGGCGAACCAGCGCTTTAAGGCGAACCTCGGCACGGGCTATACCGAGCCGGGCATGGGAGAGCTTTATTACAACTGGGAGATGTATGCAGGCTCGCCGATGGGACTTGAACGCGCGCGCCTTGGCTACTACTGGGTCGGCAATCCGAACTTGAAGCCGGAGAAGTCCCTCAACTTCGATCTTGGCTATGAGGGCGAGAGCACAGATGGCAGGGACAGCTATCGTATCAATGCGTTTCACAACCGCATTGACAACTATATGACGACCTACTTCACCGGCTATCTTATGGATTTCCATCCGGAAATTTCCGCTGATGGCAGATGGCTCATGCCGCCCGATATGATTTACAGCTTCAAGAACATCGGCAAAGCGGAGATCACAGGTCTTGAAGCGGAGTATAACCATCGCTTTGACAAGCATTGGTCGGCGAAGCTTGGCTATACCTATCTTCATGCCATCAACAAGAGCGATCCGAACATGCCGGATCGTTTGCTCAATCGGCCGCAGCACAAGATCGACCTTGGCGTGACCTACGAAAACCAAGGCTGGCGTGCGACGCTCTGGGGAAACTACTACGTCAACATGCTCGACAGCAACAGCGTGGCGAACAACGGCAACTATTACGACTGGGACGGCGTGGCGAAAAAGTGGCATTATAACTTCGCCGAAGGTGGTAAGCAGACGTACGAGACAAAGACCTTCGGTATCTGGAACTTCATCCTGCAAAAAGACTTCGGCAAGGATGCGAGCGCCTATATCGGCGTCGACAATATCTTCAACCATCGCGACGACGACCGCGCGATCAACGAGCGCACCTATCGCATTGGCGTGAACTTGAAGTTCGGGCCCGATGCGAGCACGGGGGTGGGCGGGCGCTTCAAGAAGGAAGAAGCGCATCTCATCCCCGAAGACGCATGGTTCATCCAAAAGCCCTTCGATACGACGAAAGAAAAGGGCGTGCGTGTCATCGGCGATTATCGCTGGCGTTGGAACGCCTTTACAGGCAAGGAAAAGCCGTCTGAAGCGCGTGTCACGACCACCGCGAGCGTAAGCGACGGCGCGTATAAGAACTACCTCGAAAAAGCCGAGCACGGCTTCGAGCAGCGGCTGCGCGTCGGCGTGGATGCGAGGATCGATGCGAATACGAACCTCACCATTTTGGGAAGCGCTTCGGGGGCTGAGGGCGTCGGCACCGATACCGATGTCGCCAAAAGCCGTGGACTCAATCATGTGCGCCTTGATGAAGCGAATCTCACCGTACATGCAAACGACTGGGACTTCTCGCTTGGCCGTATGACGGAGCCGATGGGCGTCACAGGCTACTACTTCGGCAAAGAGTACGACGGCGGACGCGCCGTCTGGACGGGAGCCCATACGCAGGTGCGTCTCGGCTACGGCGACTTCCGGCACTCGACAGGCGTCACAGACTCCGCCTATACGCACGCGACGCGCCAGAGCTTCGTGCGCGGCGTGACCAAGGAGGAATGGCTGGGCTATAAGGCGACCTCGATCAACAGCCGTACGACGGGCGCCGTTCCGTATTATCCGAACTATAGCACGCTCATTAAGGATACCCCGGGCTTTGACGGACTGTATCAACGGCTCGTCAAGGCGCAGAGTTTGGCAGAGCAAAAGCAGATTCTTGACGAGTATCTGAATGTTGTCAAACAGGATAATCCCAAAGTATATCAGAAATTGATGGATCGATTGTCCGAGGAAGGGGAAATAGAGCACGATAATTTCGCATGGTACAAGGTGACGGTGAGGGACAAACATGGCAACGTCGTCGGGACATATCTTTCGCAGAAAGAAATTCCACAGTTGAAGAAGCTGCACCCAGAAAAAAGCCTTTCCTATCAGGACAGATTCAATCGCGAAAAGATGGAGGATGTCACCCGTAAGGCATGGGAGTCGGCGGAGGCAGATCTGGAGACGACACGGACGCGGGTGGATAGGCGTGAAGATATCGACGGTCATCCGGATGGGGTTTATAAGCTGACGTATGAGTTCTACGGCTATGGAACATATCACGGAAAGAAGCCGATTCTTGGCTACAATCTGAAGATGAGTGATTTGCAGCCCGGAGATTTCAGATCGATGACGAAGGATGAGGCAAAAGAGCGCACCATTCGTTCCTCTTGGGATAAAAGCGCTTACCACGGGGTGCAGTCGTTGAAACGCGATCCGAATGATCCCGATACCGCATATACACTAAAGGGGAAGATTCCGGCAGGCAATAAGAAGGGTATATCGCATCTCGGTCAAACGATCATCAACTATCTGATTGAGGATGATCAGTGGGGTCCGGAGGACAAGAGCGCTCTGCCGCTCAATCTGCTGAAACGCGCGGGCTATTTTGTGCTGCAAGTCGGCACCGTTCTCGAGCGCGACCAGATCCCTGCGCTCAAGCAAGCCTTCTATGTGCAGGCGCGTCATGAACTCACGCCGAATCTCGGCGTCGCCGCTTGGTATCTGCGCTCGGTCGGCAATGACTCGCATCGCTTCCTCGCGGCGAACGGCGCGACGAACGATGTCAGCACCTTCGACACGCTCGCGAACGTCGTCGGCGTCGGCGCGAAGTGGCAGCTCTCGAAGAACGCCGCCGTCTCCTTCGACTACGGCGTGAACACGACCGACTTCGGCAAGTACATGAACGGCCACACACGCTACGAGCACAAGAGCGGCACATCCGACTTCGCCATCAAAGGCAGGGAAACCGGCTCTGCACCGAAATTCTGGGTCATGCGGCTCGATCTCGGCAAAGCCGATACAAAAGTGCCGCACTCGTGGAATGCGTTCATCGACTACAAGCGCTTCGAACACGGCTCCTTCTTCGGCGGCAACGGCACGGAAGCGCTGCCCGACCGCTACCTCGACGGCATCAAGAGCTTCACCGTCGGCGCGGGCTATGTGCCGATGGAAAACCTCCTCGTCGAAGCCTTCTACACCTTCGGCGCCAAAGGCATCGGCGCACGCGACACCCTCTACGGCCCCGAGCGCTTCAGCCTCGGCGACTACGCAAGGGTGCAGCTCACCTATCGTTTCTAAGGACGAAAATCGAGAAGAAGACGTCAAACAGCCCGACGGCAATCCGTCGGGCTGTTTGCATGTCGCGATTTATGCTATAATAGGGACAGGAAAAAGGACTTTCAGAGAGACGGAGAGACTGCGATGGAAAAAGAGAAGAAAGGCAGACAATATCAAGATACGGTCTTTCGCATGTACTTCAACGAAGAAACGCGACTGAAAGAAGTCGCCGGAGCTTTGCATGGAAGATCATACGCAGAAGAACCGCTGCAAATCGTGACGCTCGACGGAACATTCCTGTCGCAAATAAAAAATGACATCTCATTCCTACTGGCAGGACGCAATTTGATCTTCCTTGAACACCAAAGCACCGCAAATCAAAATATGCCGCTGCGTTGTCTGTATTATGTCTGCGAACAATTACGACAGTACATTCCTGCGAAGAAACTCTACCAGAACACTCCGATCAAGCTCCCTGCGCCGGAGTTTCACGTATTCTACACGGGAAACAGCGATATGCCCGAAATCTGCCAGATGAAGCTGTCAGATGCTTATGTGAAGACAGATGAAGAAATTCATTTGGAGTTAAAAGTAAACTTCCATAACATCGCCTATGACAATGCGAAGTCACTTCTGCAAAGAAGTCGGTCAATTCATGACTACAGCTTCTTCCTTGATCGAATCAAAAGAAATATGGCAGATGGCATGGAAAGAGCGCAGGCAATCCGTAAAGCCATGCGGTACTGTGAAGAAAGCAATATTATGAAAGAATTTTTGCAGCAGCATGAAAGGGAGGTCGTCGATATGGTGAATTTTGAATGGAACCAAAAAGATTTTGAAGAAGCCATCCTTGAAGAGGGCATAGAGCG